>JAQBQB010000011.1 GCA_028287235.1 Gemmatimonadota bacterium
GTGGATTATCTCCAGACTCGCCCAGATATAGACTCGGGAAAAATCGCGTACTTCGGAGTGAGTTGGGGAGCTTTTCTCGGTGGAATCATGCCAGCGATCGAGCCGCGCATCAAAGCAGCGGTGTTCCTGGTCGCGGGACTGGAGATGGAGCGCTCGAGACCCGAGGCAGACCCGCTCAACTTTCTTCCCCGTGTCAAAATCCCGGTGATTATGCTGAATGGGAAGTTCGATCATTACTTCCCGGTAGAGACGTCCCAGAAGCCGTTTTTCCGACTACTGGGCGCTCCGCCGGATCAAAAGCGGTACGTGGTATATGAAGGGGGACATTTTGTTCCCCGCACGCAGCTTATCGTCGAATCGCTGGCGTGGCTGGACAAATACCTTGCACCGGTGAAGTAGCCGCCAATTTCAGGAAGCGAGGCGCGGGGCCGAGTCCGAGCGGCGAACGGAGAGCGCCAGCACTGCGAGCGGCGCGAGAGCCTCTGCAGTGTGGCGCAACTTCTCCGCAATCAGTTCTATTTTGCTACCGCCACGCTCAACGCTGCCGCTGCCTGTGCGATCAGTCTCGCCACGGGTTCGGGACGCGACACGTAGAGTGCATGACTTCCTTGCGTCTCCACCACGGTGGCACCGGCGCGCTTGGACATGAACCGCTGTGCGTCGGGTGGGATCATCCGGTCGTCTTTCGCAACCAGATACCAGCTCGGCTTCGTCTTCCAGGCCGCCTCCGTCACGACGCCATTGAGGGCATCGAGCCCCCACGGTACCTGCGATTCGGCCATGAACTCCGCACGCGACGCTTCCACGTCAGCTGCGAACGACGCCGCGAACTTCGCGCGATCAAGTAGGAGGAATCCCTCGCGCGGCGGAAGGATAGGTGGCACGGGCGCACCCGGCGCCGGGTTGGCGATCAACTTCGCGACGGATTCTCCGTTGTCCAGAGCGAATGCGGCGATGTACACCAGGCCGGCCACGCGCGGATCGTTTCCCGCCTGCGTGATCACGGCGCCACCATACGAATGACCGACGAGGATGACGCGGCCGTTGCTCTCGTCGATCGCGCGCCGCGTGAAGGCGACGTCATCGGACAGCGACGTCGTCGGGTTTTGCACGATCATGACCTTGTAGCCGTCCTTCCGCAGCCGCTTGTACACCCCATCCCATCCCGAGCCATCGACGAAGCCGCCATGGATGAGAAGGATGGTGGGGCGTGCCTCGGCGGCAGTGATACCGCCGCCAGTGTTGTCGCGCGGGGCAAGATGCGTTTGCGCATTTGCGGCCTGCGCGCCGAGTGCGAGTGCCGCGACCAGGGTCTGGTGCTTCATGATGCAGATCCTCCAGAGGGAGGGTCGAGCACGAGTCACCGAGGATCGGCGAGCGGCGCGACCGTTGTGGAAGTACGGTAACCCGGCAGTCCGTCGCCCCGCGTCCCTCGCGGCAGTGATCTTCGAGTAACTCGGTCGAGGCAGCCGCTACGCGAGACGAATGAAGCCGCGGCGGACCGCGATCGTGACCGCCTCGGTCCGGTCGTGCGCATTGAGCTTCCGCAGGATGTTCTTGACGTGAACCTTCACGGTCTCCTCCGTCCGACCGATTCGACCGGCGATCTGCGCGTTCGTGAGGCCCGTGGAGATCAGCGACATCACCTCGGTCTCGCGTGGCGTCAGCGCGATGCGCGGCGTGTGCTCCGCCAGCGTTGCCGCCACCGCCGGCGGAATGCCACGACGCCCGGCCATCACCAACCGGATCACCTTGAGGACGTCGGCGACCATCATGTCCTTCACGAGGTATCCCATTGCACCCGCGTCGAGCGCCCGGTGAATGTCCTCGTCACCGGCGTACGTGGTTAGCGCAATGATCCGCGCGTCGGGAAACTCCTCGAGAATCGCGCGAGTGGCGGCGAGACCGTCCATCACGGGCATGCTGAGGTCCATGAGCACGAGATCCGGCCGGGCGTCGCGGTATCGCTCGAGCGCCTCCTCGCCATTCGCCGCTTCCGCGACCACCTGCAGTTCGGGCTCCGTCGCGAGGAACGACGCGACTCCCGCGCGAATGAGGTGATGGTCGTCGGCCGTGAGGATCCTGATCGGTGCCGTCATTCTACCAACGATATCGACTGCCGGCACTCCCGCCATACCTCGAACGAGGTGTCTAACCGGACACTAGCAGCGCCGCCCGAAGCGTCGTAGAATCGGCGTCATGGCGAGGAGCTGTGCATGCGCGGCACTCTTGTGCGTGTTCATCTCGGCCGTAGGCCCGGCGGCGCGAGCGCAGCGTCCCCCTTCGGCGGTCGGCGAGCTCGATCACGCAGCGTGGACCATTCGGGATGGCGCTCCGAGCGGCGTACGCGCACTCGCGCAGTCCGCAGACGGCATGTTGTGGATCGGCGCGGCCACGGGACTTTACCAGTTCGACGGCGTGAGGTTCGAGCTGATCGAGCCGCCAACTGGTGTCGCTTTGCCATCGCTGTCCGTCAACACGCTGCTCGCCCTCCCGAACGGCAAGCTGTGGATTGGGTACAGCCAGGGCGGCGCAAGTCTGCTCGCGCGCACCCGTGTCGTGAGCTACGGTGAGCGCGATGGAATGCCCGCGGGAACGGTCACAGCGTTCGCCGTGGATTCGGCGGGGAATATTTGGGCCGCAACCACGACTGGTCTTGCGCGCTTCCGCGACGACCGGTGGCAGCGAATCGGTCCCGAGAGCGGCTACCCGGGTGGCATGACGTCGGATCTCCTCGTTGACCGGCGAGGCACACTGTGGGCTGCCGCGAATGCCGGCGTGTTCGTCTTGGCGCGTGGCGACACCCGCTTCACTGCCCGCGCTCCTTCGCTCGATCCGACCGGCAGCGGCGCGGGAATGCCGCGCGAGGCACCCGATGGCTCGGTGTGGGGTGCATCGATGACGTTAGGTCTCACGCGTCTTTCCGATGCGGCCGGGAAGCCTGCGCCGATGCGACCGGAAGCCGAGCATCTGCGCGAAGCGTGGGGACTGCTCGTGGACCGGAACTCGAACGCCTGGCTGATGGGGCGCGCGGGCCTGGTTCGCGGCCCGCTCGCGCTGAGACCGGACCGTGAACCGCGAGCAAGAACGCATCGACCGGTCTCGGTGACGCGAGTGCCAGTGGTGGGCGGGTCGGGCCCGGACGCGCTGCTCGAGGACCGAGAGGGGAATGTGTGGGTGGGGAGCAACGATGGCGTCGAACGATTCCGCGAGACCAAACTGACGCCAGTGATTTTTCCGGGACCGATCACCAGCCCCGCGCTCGTTGCGGGCGAGCGAGGTTCCGTCTGGGTAGGAAGCTATTCGGCATACCCACTCTTCTCGGTCGGTGACAGCGTAGTAGTGCATCGGGGAGGCCCCACCGACATCTCGTGCGCGTACCGTGATCTAAGTGGTGGCGTGTGGCTCGGCGGCCCGGCCGGCATCTGGCTCGCGCCGCCAGGCGGTCCGTCGTCAGACTCTCGTTTCTCTCGGGTCGCGCTGCCGACCGAAGCCGGAACGGGTGACGTGCAGGCGATCGCCCGGAGTCTCGACGGTGATCTGTGGGTCTCGATGAGCGTCGCGAGGGCCGTATTCCGACAACGTAGGGGAGTCTGGTCACGGTTCGGCGGCGCGCCTGCACTTCCGAATCAGTTTGCGTCTACCATTGTCACGGACAGTACCGGCCGAACTTGGCTCGGGTACGCCCGGAATCGCGTGGTGCTCGCGACCGGTGATTCGACCCGCATCTACTCGGAGGCGGACGGGCTCCAGTTGGGTGCGGTCAAGGCGATATCCGTGCGCGGCACGCGTGTGTGGGTCGGCGGCGAGTCGGGGGTGGTGGTGCTCGTCGGCGAGCGGTTCCAGCGCGTCAATGCTACGGTTAGGCTCCGCGGCATCACCGGAATCGTCGAGACGCAAGACGGCGATCTCTGGCTCAACGGCGCCGGCGGCGTGACCCGCATCAAGTCTGACCAGCTCCGTCGTGCATTGCACGATCCCGAATACCCCACGCGCGCCGAGCGATTGGATTACCACGACGGTCTCAACGGGCAGGCGCCGCAAACGCGCCCCTTCCCGACGGCAATCGAGGGCACCGACGGACGACTGTGGTTCGCGACTGAGACCGGCGTCACGTGGCTCGATCCGACGAACATCAAGCGGAACAGGCTCCCCCCGCCCGTTCAGGTGCGGACGCTCAGTGCCGCAGGCCGCCGATACAGTCCTGACGATCGCATCGTGCTGCCTCCCGGCACCAGCGACCTGCAGATCGTCTATACGGCGTCGAGCCTAACGATGCCCGATCGCGTACTGTTCCGCTACCGGCTCGCTGGCACCGATACGGCGTGGCAGGAGCCGGGAAGTCGGCGCGAAGCGTTTTACACGAACCTGAAGCCGGGATCGTATCACTTTCAGGTCATCGCCGCGAACGAGGACGGTGTATGGAACGAGTCAGGCGCGATGCTCGACTTCACCATACCGCCCACCTTCACTCAGAGTCGGTGGTTCCTCGCCGTGTGGGGCGTCCTCCTCACCGCCGTCGTATGGCTCATTTATCAATTGCGCATGCGTCAGATCGCGGCTGGTCTCCGTGCCCGATATCAGGCGGCGCTAACCGAGCGCACGCGAATCGCCCAAGAGCTTCACGATACGCTGCTGCAAGGTTTCACCGGCATCACGATTCAGTTGCGGGCAATTCAGCGCATCCTGAGTCGTCGCCCGGAAGAGGGAGTCGTGGCGCTCGAGGCAGCGCTCACTGCGGCGGACACCACCCTGCGCGATGCGCGGCACACCATCTGGGACATGAAGGCGGTCGAGCTCGAAGGCCATAACCTATCCGAGGCGCTCGAAGTGGCCCTGCGGTCCATGCTGACGGGCGCGCCCCTCGCGCTTAACTTCACAGTGCGTGGGAACCCGCGCCCTTTGTCGCCCGACCTCGAAATTGCCGCGCTCCGCATCGGCCGCGAGGCAGTGCTCAACACCCTCAAACATGCCAACGCACGACGTGTAGACGTGACCGTCGAGTACGACGCGGAGTTCCTGCGCCTGGAGATTCGGGACGATGGTCGCGGAATGCACAGCGGTGCCGCGGAGGCCGCCGCCGCCGACGGTCACCTCGGCATCGTCGGCATGAGAGCGCGAGCGCATCGCACTGAGGGTACGATTGAGATTGCGAGCGAGCCGGGTCACGGAACGATAGTGCGAG
>JAQBQB010000018.1 GCA_028287235.1 Gemmatimonadota bacterium
GACCCGCCGCTCATCCCCTACGGCTCTCGATACGCGCGAACATAGTCCACCACCATCCGCTGCGGCACGGTCGTCGTGGAGTCCGGATCGCCCGGCCAGCCGCCGCCCACCGCCACGTTGAGCAACATGAAAAACGGATGATCGAACACCCACTTCCGCCCGGGCGGCAGATCCGCCGGCGTCATGCGATGATATTGGCGGCCGTCCACATACCACCGAATGTCGTTCGGCCGCCACGATACGGCGAAGACGTGAAAGTCGTCCGCGAACGCGCCGTCTGACAGGGTGTCGGCCCGGCCAATGCCGTCGGCGCCCGAATACCCCGGCCCGTGCAGCGTGCCGTGCACGATGGTCGGCTCACGGCCAATGTTCTCCATCACGTCGATCTCGCCGCCCGCTGGCCATCCGATCGAATCGATGCTCGCGCCCAGCATCCAGAAGGCGGGCCACAGCCCCTGTCCGCGCGGTACGCGAATCCGCGCCTCGAACCGACCGTACGCCTGCGCGAACAGGCCTTTCGTTTTGAGCCGCCCCGAGGTGTAGCGACAGCGGCCGTACCAGCACGCGTACGCGGCCGACGCCGGCGCGGCGCGCGCGGTGATCACGAGATGGCCGTGGCCATCCAGCGCAATGTTTTCGGCGCGCGTCGTGTAGAACTGCCGCTCTTGGTTCCCGAACCCGCTGCCGCCCGTGTCGGCGACCCACTTCGTGCGGTCGAACGACACACCCGCCGGTCCGCTGAACTCGTCGTGCCACACAGGACTCGGCCGAGGCGCGGGACCCGCACTCGCGGCGACCAGGAGCAGAAGCAGAAGCAGGAGCCGTGCGACGCGAGTCGGTTGCATGTCGGCTGCTCACCACAATTGCAGCAGCGCCGTCGCCATTTCGTTCCGGCGTATGCTGGTAAACAGTTGGCGGAAGATTAGAAGGTTCTAATATTCCGCGTGGGCACCTCACGAGTGTGATTTCGCTCACACTCGCCAGTAGCGTGATACCGCGCGTTCAAATATCGTTCAACTACGCTCCCGACGCACCATCGCGCGGATCGCACCTCGCCGTTCCCGCCACGAGCCGCGACACATCACGCCTTGCCGCTCCCGGAGCAACCGCACATCCGGATCTTGCTACGACGACGCGTCGCGCAGCCGCTGACTCGACGACTGCCCCTGCTCATCGCCTTCCTGCTCTGCCTCGTAGCGGGCGGAATCTCGTGGGCCGCGTACATCCAAGTGCGGCGCGCGGTGCTCGAAACCACCGACGCGCATTTGCACAGCGCGTCCGGCGAGATCGCCGACGCGCTGCAGGCCTCGTTGCGGCGCCTGCCGCACGATCTCGAGCCGCTGGCGCGGGATCCCGCGGTCGCGGCCGTGATGCGGGGGCTTCCGGGGACCGACACCGGCGCCGCCGCACGAGCGATGGCCGCTTTTCGCGCGCGATCGCCGCAGTACGCGGCGGTGAGCGTCTGGAGCCGAACGGGTGACTTGCGTCTGGTGAGTGGATCCCGCCTGTTCGCGGAGGCGATGCGATCCAGCCTCGATCGAGCGGCCGGCACGAGTTTCCAAACGGTCGGACCGTTCGTCGTGGTCCACGATTCCGTGGCGTTCGGCATCGTCTTCCCGAGCGTCGCACTCTCCGGCGACACCGTCGGTTTCGTCGTCGGCAGCAGGCGGTTCGACGATTCGGGCGGCGCGGCGCTCATGGGGAAGCTGCTCGGCGAGAATGCGCGACTCGTGCTCGGCAACGTTGGCGGCGACGTGTGGACGAACCTCCTCGCGCCGGTGCCGGCTCCGCCGGCCGTTGCGCGCGAGCATCCGGGAGCAGCGTACACCGGTGCCGACGGACAACCGCACATCGGCGCCGTCACGCCTCTCGGCGGCACGTCGTGGATCGTCTGGGTCGACGCACCGCTCGAAGCCTCGATGGTGACGGCGCGGCGCTTTCTGTTGGACATCGTCGCGATCGGTCTGGTCTTCGTTCTCATCGGCGGAATCGCCGCGTGGATCATCGTCCGTCGCGTGCTTCGTCCGCTTCAGGACGTGGAGCGCGCCGCGGAGGAGCTCGCGCTGGGCGAGTTGACGCGCCCGGTCGCGATCCGTACGAACGACGAGATCGGCAGTCTTGCGAGCTCGTTCAACACGATGGCGGAGCGCGTCCGAAGCGCCGGCGAGGAGCTGCTGCGTCGCGCACACACCCTCGAGCAGCGCAACCAGGAGTTGCGCGAGAGTGAGCTGCGGTACCGGCAGCTCGTCGACCAATCGCCCGACGCGATCGTCGTCCATCGCGGTGGGCGGATCGTCTTCGCGAACGCCGTCACGGCGTCGCTGCTCGGTGCCGCGAATTCGGCGGACCTGGTCGGACGCTCGCTGCTCGACCTGGTGCACAGCGCCGATCGCGAAGAAGTAAAACGCCGGATCGCCACGATTCTGAAGTCGCGCAAGAGGTCGCCGCTGACCGAAATTCGCCTCCTGACGCTCGACCGGCGCGAGGTGATCGTAGAGGTCTCCGGTACGGCGGTCGTCTTCGACGGCGAGCCGGCGGTTCAGACCTTCGCGCGCGACGTCACGCAGCGGAAGCTGCTCGAAGACCAGTTCCGTCAGTCACAAAAGATGGAAGCGGTGGGGCGCTTGGCCGGCGGGATCGCGCACGACTTCAACAATCTGTTGACGGTCATCACCATGTACACCGAGGTGACGCTCGCCGGAATGGGACAGCACGATCCGAAGCGTGCGGACATGGAGGGCATCCGGCATGCCGCCACGAGCGCCGGTCATCTCACGCGGCAGATGCTCGCGTTCAGCCGGAAGCAGGTGCTCGCGCCGCGGAAGCTCGACGTGAACGAGGCGATCGTGGGGGTGACGCGCATGCTCGACAGAGTCCTCGGCGAGGACGTCGAGATCGTCACCCAGCTGCGTCCCGAGATCGGGCCGATCTGGGCGGACGGCGGCCAGCTCGAGCAGGTCCTGGTGAACCTCGCCGTGAACGCGCGCGACGCGATGCCCGACGGGGGCACGGTCAGAATCGAGACGTCGGAGGTGACGCTCGCCCGCGGATCGGCGAGTCCTCGCGCGGTGGTTCCCGCCGGGAGTTACGTGCTGCTCGTCGTCGCGGACACGGGAGCCGGGATGACCGACGAGACCAAAGCCAGCATCTTCGAGCCGTTCTTCACCACGAAACAACCCGGCCACGGCACCGGTCTCGGGCTCTCGACGGTGTATGGAATCGTCAAGCAATCGGGCGGGTACATCTGGGTCTCGAGCGAGTTGGGCCGCGGAACGAGGTTCGAACTGTATTTTCCTCGCTACGGTGGGAGTGAGGCCGCGGTCGGGGAGCCGGCGAGTGAGTCCGCGCTCGCGTCGGTCTGTGATGCCAGTATTCTGCTGGTCGAAGACGACGCGATGGTGCGCTTGGCTCTCCAACGCATTCTGCAGAGCGTCGGCTACTCGGTCATGGAGGCGGCGTCGGCCCCGGAGGCCATCGCGCTGTTCGCCGCCAACGACGGGAAGTTCGACCTCGTCATCACGGACATGATGATGCCAGTCATGACGGGGGCCGAGCTCGTTCGCGATCTGCGTACGCGGCATCCCGCGTTGCGCACGATCATCATGTCCGGGTACTCGGAAGAAGTCACGAGTCGAGAATGGCGGCTGCCCCCGAACTCGGTGTTTCTCGAGAAGCCGATCGCCTCGGGCAACCTGCTTCGTTGCGTCGGCGACGTGCTGGGCGATTAGTGAATTTGAATATCAAAACTCAGATTGGCATCTCGTTGTGATCCCGGCTCCCGGCGGCTCAGGCGACCGGGCTCGCATCCTGATCGTTGACGACGAGCGCGCCAACGCGCAGCTGTTGGAGGCCATGCTCGCCCCCGATGGCTTCCTCCTCGACAGCGCCTCGAGCGGGGAAGCAGCGCTGGCTATGCTCGCGGCGGTGCGGCCCGATCTCGTGTTGGTCGGCGGGATGACGTCCGGGATGGACGGGTACGAGCTGGTGGCCCGAATCAAGGGCAATCGCGCCACGAGAAACATTCCGGTCATCATCGTGACGGAACGCGACGATCATGCCGAGCTGTGCGTGCGCGTGCGGAATCTGCTGCGCCGCACGGCGCACGGAGACTTTCATGACACGTACAGCGGGAGGCTCGTAGGAGACTTGGATCCGGCCACCGCCGATCTGATCGCGAGCGAGCGGCTGTATCGGTCGGCCTTCGAGGCAGCGCCGGTCGGCATCGGGCACATTGGACTCGACGGGTCATGGTTGCGCGTCAACGAGCGACTGTGCGAGCTGTTGGGTTATTCCCGCGACGAGCTGCTGGGCATGAACGCCCGCGAATTCGTCGAGCCCGAGGACGTGGCGCGCCAGCGCGCGCCGTTCGGGCGCATGACCGGTGGCGCGCCGGACCGGCACGTCGTGGACGAGCAACGCTTTCGGCGGCGCGACGGAACGTTCGTGTGGGCGCGCGTTAACGTCTCCCCACATCACGACGCCCGTGGAGATGCACAGCACTACATCGCGGTGATCGACGACATCACCGAGCGGCGCACGCTCGAAGCCCAGGAGCGGCAGTCGAACACGATGGACGCGATCGCGCAGCTCGCGTCAGGAGTCGCGCACGATTTCAACAATCTGTTGACGGTGATTCTCGGATTCGCCGAGCTCGTTGTGGCCGACGCCGACGTCGCGCGCGGGCACGGCGACGATCTCGGCGAGATCATCAAGGCTGCCCAGCGCGCGGCGGGGCTCACCAAGCAACTCCTCGCCTTCAGCCGGCAGCAGATGTTGCACGCCACTCCACTCGACCTGAACGAGGTGATCACCGAGATGGCGCCCACGCTCGGGCGGTTGATCGGTGAGCACCTGGAGGTATCGCTGGCGCTCGCGCCGAGTCTCCCGCTTGCGCTGGTGGACCGGCGGCAACTCGAACAGATCGTGACGAACCTCGTGGTCAACGCTCGCGACGCCATGGCCGGCCGCGGCAAGGTGACGATCGAAACGGGTTGCGTCGAGCTCGAAAATTCCGCGTTCCACGAGGAGCCGGTCATTGACGGCCACTACGTGATGCTCGCCATCACCGACGCGGGCACCGGCATGACCAAGGAGACGCAGCGGCGCCTGTTCGAGCCGTTCTATACCACCAAGGAAATCGGACAGGGCACGGGCCTCGGCCTGTCGACGACCTACGGCATCGTGAGGCAGAGCAACGGCTACGTCTGGGTGTACAGCGAGCCAGGTCGGGGAACGACGTTCAAGGTGTACTTGCCGCTGGCGGCAGGCGACGTCTCGATGCCGGCGCTCGGCGCCGCGGTCATCGCACCGGTCCCCCAACTCGTGATTGACGAGAGGCAAGCCTTGACAGCCAATTAATAGCATGTATGATTCATATCATGAACGATCGAGCAACGCCTTCGGCCAGAACGGAAAGCGAGATCAGCGGGGAAGCCGGAATGCTCGGCTTACTCGAGGTCGCTCGCGTCGTTCAGGAGCAGGTCGAGGCCGCTCTGGACTCGGTCGGGCTGTCGGGGCCGAAATACATGACGCTCGAGCAGCTCGTTCGGGCCGGTGAGCCGATGTCGCTCAGCTCGTTGGCGGATTGCCGAAAGTGCGTACGGTCGAACATCACGCAGTTGGTCGACCGGCTCGAGGCCGATGGGCTGGTGGAGCGGGTGAGCGATCCAGTGGATCGTCGAGCCGTCCGCGCTGCCGTCACGCCGCTGGGAGAGGAGCGTTTCGCCGCCGGTACGGACGCGATTCGCGCGGTTCAAGCCGAGCTGGCGTCGCGCGTATCGGCTGAGGACCGTGAGAATTTTCTTCGCGTGCTGTCGTCGTTTCAAAACCGCTGAGTTTTTTTGTCCGTATGATTCATGCATGTACTATCGATGGCATCTACCATCCACGCAATGAAATGGTCCGATCCGGTTTCTCAGGCTAGAGGCCGCCGAAACTCGAACGAAACGGCTCGCGCTGTCGATTCGGCGAGTGCTCGTTCGACGAAAGAGTGTGACCGAGTTCACCGCGCAGTACCCGAAGACCGGCGCAGGCCGGAGGAGATCCACCAAATGTCTCGCATCGTATCCACCGCAGCAGTCGCAGTCGACGTTCGCATCAACGCGCTTCGCGCCGGACTTGGCTTGGCCATTCTGACCTCGCTGCTCGCGTTCGCCATTCGCGCCGGCTCGCAAGCATTCGGCTTCTAGTTCGGCTAGTTCGGCTAGTTAGGCTGGTTCGCTGGAGAAGTTCGGAAGCGCCGGCATGACGCTTCCGTCCCGCACCTGGTAATCGCACATGTTCCGCGCACTACGATTTTCAACGCGCATCGCGACGCTCGTCGCCGCGGCGCTGTTCATAGAAGTGCCGCTGTACGCGCAGCCGGTGACGCCTGCGCCCGTGGTGGCAGCGCCGGTAGCCGCGTCGGTGGTGGCTGCGTCGGCGACGACGATGGCGCCGGTTCCCTACGCCGTCGGCGAGGAGCTCGTGTTCCGCGCGACCTTCGGCGTGCTCCCGGCAGGCTCGGCGCGGATGCGTGTGGAGGGCATCGAGACGGTCCGGGGACGCGCCGCCTACCACGTGGTGTTCGCGGTCGACGGCGGCATTCCGTTCTTTCGCGTGCATGATCGGTACGAGAGCTGGATCGACGTGCAGACGCTGTCGTCGCTTCGGCACAAGCAGGTGATCTCCGAAGGACGCTACCACCGGAACACGACGTACGAGATTTTCCCCGAGCGCTCCGAGTATCAGAAGAACGACGAAGCGCCGCAGCCGAGTGTGTCCGATCCGCTCGACGACGGCTCGTTCATCTATGCGGTGCGCGCCGCGGGCATTCGTGCCGGCGAGACGCGCCGCGACGACCGCTACTTCCAGCCGGATCGGAATCCGGTGGTGCTCACGGGTCTGCGCGAGGACACCGTGACCGTGGGCGCCGGCACGTTCGCCACGACCGTCGTGCGCCCCTCGATCAAGACGAGCGGGATCTTTTCGGAGAACGGTGACGCGCAAGTCTGGTTCTCCAACGACGGCCAGCGCATTCCCGTGCTCGTGAAGACGCGGTTCGCGAAGTTCTCGTTGACGCTCAACTTGCAATCGGTGACGAGCGGCTCCGTGGCGCTGCGCTAGGCTCGAGTGCTCGGCTCTACATCGCCAGCTTGTTCGCCGCGTTGAGTGCCGCCACCTTGTAGCACTCGGCGAGCGTGGGATAGTTGAAGACGGTGGAGAGGAAGTAGTCCAATCCGCCGCCCAGCCCCAGCACCGCCTGTCCGATGTGCAGCAACTCCGTGGCGCCGGTGCCGATGATGTGCACGCCGAGCAGGCGCCGGTCGTCGCGATGGAACAGCAGCTTGAGAAATCCGCTGTCGTCGCCGAGGATCTGGCCGCGTGCGATCTCGCGATAGCGCGCGATGCCGACTTCGTACGGCACCTTCGCTTTCGTCAGCGCGTGTTCGGGTGCGCCGACCATCGAGATCTCCGGCACCGCGTAGATGCCGATGGGAAAGTGCTCGGCCATCGGCGCCGCGGAAACGCCAAGCGCGTGCGCGGCGGCGAGGCGGCCCTGTTCGCTCGACGTCGCGGCGAGGCTCGGATAGCCGATGACGTCGCCCGCGGCGAAGATGTGCGGAACCGACGTGCGGAACTGCGCGTCCACCACGATGCGTCCGCGGTCGTCCGCGGTGAGTCCCGCGTTGGACAACGCGAGCATGTCGGTGGCGCCGACGCGTCCCACCGAGAAGAGCGCCATGTCGGCGACGATGCGTTTGCCCGACTCGAGGAGCAACACCGCGCGCGGCGGCGGGCCGTCTTCGACGGTGAGCGATTCCACGGCTTCGCCGAGACGGAAGTTGACGTTGCGCTTCCGCATCTGGTGGATCAACTCGTCCACGATCTCGGCGTCGAGAAATTCCAGCGGCCGGTCGCGGCGATCGACGACCGTGACCTGCACGCCCAGCGCGGCGAACATCGACGCGTACTCGATGCCGATCACGCCAGCGCCAACCACGGCGAGCGACTTCGGGAGGCGTTTGAGATTGCTGATGTCGTCGCTGGAGATCACCGTTTCGCCGTTCGGCTCGCTGCCTGGAGCGGGCACGGCATGCGTCCCGGTGGCGAGGAGGATGTTGGCCGACGTGATCTCGCGCGCGACGCCGCCGTTCGTGATGCGGATCCGGTGCGGGTCGACGAACGACGCGTCGCCGCACATCACGTCGACGCCGTTGCGCGAGAGCTGATTGGCGATGACCGATCCCTCGCGCGCCACGACCTCGTCGACGCGGGCGAGGAGCTGTGGCGCGGTGGGGCGCTGAACGGTCTGTGTTGCGCCGCCGTTCACCTGGTTGTTCCCGGAAAACCAGAGCACCGCTTCGCGGAAGGTCTTGCTCGGGATGGTGCCCGTGGCGAGGCACATGCCGCCCACCGTTCCGCGTCGCTCCACGAGGGCGACGCGCTTTCCCAACTTCGCGGCCTGCACGGCGCCGCGCTGGCCGGCCGGACCACTTCCGATGCACACGAGGTCGTAGTCGAACGGGTCGGTCACGAGGGCAGCCGGAGTGAGGAGAGTGCGCCAAGTATGCAGGTAAGTGGAGACAGCCGCTAGCGTTGCTGCCGGCAACCGTTTTCCGTTCGGTGTCGTTCGTTTTCCGTTGTCCGCCGTTCGACCGCGCGGACAACGCCACACGGAAAACGGGTAACGGAAAACGGCAGCCCGCAATCCCTCACAGCCCTTCACGTGACCACCACAAAACAACTGCTCGCCCGTACCTACGACCTCGCGACGACTTATCTCGACGGGGTGCGAGAGCGCCGGGTAGGATCGCTGGCCGACTATGAAGCGTTGCTCGGCGCGATGGGCGGTGCGCTGCCGAACGCGCCCGCGGATCCACTTGCGATCATCAACGAGTTGGCGGCGACGGCCGAGCGTGGACTCGTCGCAACGCCGGGGCCGCGCCACTTCGGCTTCGTGCTCGGCGGCGTGCTGCCCGCGGCACTCGCCGCGGATTGGCTCGCGTCCGCGTGGGACCAAAACGCGTTCTCATTCGTACTCTCGCCGGCGGCGACAGTCGTGGAGGAGGTAGCGCGCCAGTGGCTCACCGAGCTGCTTGGTCTGTCGCCGGAGATGAGCCTCGGTATCGTCACCGGGGGCACGATGGGGAACTTCACCGGGCTCGCGGCGGGGCGCCACGCGCTGTTGGCGCGCGCCGGGTGGGACGTGGAAGAGCAGGGGCTCTTTGGTGCCCCTGAGCTTCCGGTGGTGACGAGCGAGGAATCGCACATCACGATCTTTGCATCGTTGCAAATGCTCGGCATGGGCCGCGCGCGCGTGACGCGCGTGGCCGCCGATGAGCAAGGGCGAATGCGCGCCGACGCTCTACGCTCGGTACTGAGCGGCTTGTCGTCGCCGGCATTGGTGTGCGCACAGGCGGGAAACGTGAATAGCGGCGCGTTCGATCCGATTGCCGAGATCGCGCCCATCGTGCACGACGCCGGCGGCTGGCTGCACGTGGACGGTGCGTTCGGCGCGTGGGCGGCCGCGTCGCCGAGGCTGAAAGGCCTTACGGCCGGACTCGAGCTCGCCGACTCGGTCTCGGTCGACGCACACAAGTGGCTCAACGTGCCGTACGACTGCGGGTTCGTGTTCGTGCGCGACGTGGCGGCGCACCGGGCGGCCATGACACTCGAGGCACCGTATTACGCGCCGGCGCCGAGTGTGGCGCGCGCAAACCACAACTTCGTGCCGGAGGCGTCGCGGCGCGCGCGTGGCTTCGCCGTGTATGCCGCACTTCGGTCGCTCGGGCGCGACGGGCTCGCCGAGCTGGTGGAGCGCTGCTCGCGGCTGGCGAAGCGGATGGCCGTTCGATTGGCTGCCGAACCGGGCGTTCGCATTCTGAACGACGTCGTGCTGAACCAAGTGCTCGTGCGCTTCGACGCGCGCGATGGCTTGGACGAAGACGCAACCACCGCGGCCGTCATTCGCCGCGTGCAGCAAGACGGTACGTGCTGGGTGGGCGGCACGACCTGGAAGGGGATGCACGTGATGCGCGTCTCCGTCTCCAACTGGTCGACGACGGAGGAGGACATCGATCGGTCGGCGGACGCGATCGTGCGGGCTGCGTCAGCCGTGGCCGACTAGCCGCCGCACCGCCTCGAGCGCGGTCACGTCCGTGCCCTCGACGGCACGCGCCAGAAATCCGGTGACGTTCGCCACGGCGAACGACACGCCGGCGAGGTTTCGCTCGACCGGCACGCCCGGGATGGGGCGCGGGTACGGTGAGGCGTGAAAGATCGGCAGGTCATCCGCGCGGCTCGTCACCTCGAGAGCGTCGCGCTCACAGGCGGCGTCGGCGACTACTCCGGCAACGCCGGCCAGCGAGCCGGGAAACCACTCGACCTCGCCCGCTTCGCGCGCCGAGACGATGAGCGCGCCGCGCTGCGCGGCGAAGTCGACGGCGGCTGCAAGTCGTTCGGCGTTCGCCGCGTTCGCGGTGCCAAGGCTCAAGTTGATGATGTGCGCGCCCTGCTCCGCGGCCCACTCGATCGCGCGGGCGAGAACGTCGACGTTCGTCACGAGGCGCTGGTCGAACACCTTCACCGCGAGGAGGTCGACGTCAGGGCTCTTCTCGCGAATCGCCGCGGCCACCGCGGTGCCATGACCGATTCGATCGACCGAGTCACCGTCCGCCGCGCCCGCGAAGGACACGCCCCCCTGCACGCCGTTCACGTGCGGATGGGCGGCGTGAATTCCGCTGTCGAGCACCGCGACGAGAACGCCGTGGCCGGAGCGGCCGGCGAAGGGTGGATCGGTGAGTCGAAAGGGCGTCATCCTGAGCAACGCGAAGGATCCCTTCCGGGGCGAGGCGATCCTTCGCGACGCTCAGGATGACATTTCATCGAAAGGCGAAAATCCCGGCGAACGACGACTCGCCCTGCTCCAGTAGAAGGTCGGCGGTTCCTTCCTCGACGATGTGTCCGCCCTCGAGCACCACCACGCGCTCGGCGCGGCGCGCGAGCTCGAGCCGATGCGTGATGATGATCGTCGTTCGGCCGCGCATCACCGCTTCGTAGCCCGCGGCGACTTGCGCTTCGGTGGCCGGGTCGAGCGCGCCCGTGGCTTCGTCGAGCACGAGCACCGCCGGATCGGCGAGAAAGGCGCGGGCGATGGCGACTCGCTGCCGCTCGCCCGCCGAGAGTGCTCGGCCGCGCTCGCCGGCGCTGGTGTGCATGCCGTTCGGCAGGCGGACGAGCAGCGAGGCGAGACCGGCCGCGTCGGCCGCGGCCGAAACATCGGCGTCGGGCGCATCGGGGCGCGCATACCGAATGTTCTCGGCGATGGACGCGTTGAAGATGAACGGATCCTGATCGACTACCATCACGTGGCGCCGCACGTCGTGGAGCTTGGCGCGCCGAAGGTCGACCCCGTCGAGCAGCACGCGTCCGCCGCGCGGGTCGAGCTGTCGAACGAGCAGGTCGGCGATCGTCGACTTGCCTTCGCCGCTGCGGCCGACGACCGCCAGCCGTTCCCCCGGCGGAATATCGAGCGACACGCCCGACAACACCGGCGTTCCGCGCCCGAACTCGAAAGTCACGTCCTCGAGCGTGACGCGCCCGCGTACCGTCGGAAGGCGCACGGGCTCGGCGTCTTCGACGACGTCGAGCGGCGCGTCGAGAATCTCGTTCACGCGTCGCAGGGAGACGCGTGCCGACGCCAGGCTGGCGTAGAGACCCATCAGCGCCTGGATCGGCCACACGAGGCGCATCTGGTACGCGATGAAGGCGACGAGCGTGCCCATCGTGATCTTGTGGTCGATCACGCGCATGCCGCCCACGAGGAACACCGCGCCGCTGCCCGCGGAGAGCAACAAGCCGGGAATGCCGCCGGAGAGATAGGTGAGCCGGCGCATGGACGTGAGTGCACCGATGAATGCGTCGTTGCGCGCGCGAAAACGATCGGCCTCACGCTTCTGCGCATTGAAGCCGACGATCACCTTCATGCCGAGCAGTGTCTCGATGAGAAAGCTGCCGACGTCGGCGCTGCGGTCGCGCACGGCGGACACCGCCGCATCGAGACGCGAGCGGTAGCGCACGAGCGCCCACAGCGCGACCGGGAGAATTCCGAAGCTCACGAGAAACAGCACGCGATCGAGCCGGAACAGGATCACGATGCTGCCGACGAGGAAGATCACGTTGCCCACCCAGGCGAGCGCGATCTCCGCGGCGACGCGTTGAATCTCGCCGATGTCGGCGTTGAGGCGCGTCGCGATCTGGCCCACCGGCATGTCGGCATAGAAACGCGGCGACAGGCGCTGGAGCTGCTTGAACAGCCCGAGCCGCATGTCGAACAAAATTTCGGCGGACGTGCGCGTGTAGACGAGCCCACTCACGACGTTCAGCACGAAGCTGCCGGCGGTGAGCGCGGCGAACTGCAGGATGATGCGCACGAGCACCGACGAATCGCCGCCGATGAGCGCGCGGTCGATCAGCAGCCGCGAGAGGTAGGGGATGTAGAGCGCGAGCACCGTACTGACGAGCGACAGCCCGAGCACCAGCGCGAGCCGGCGCCAGTAGGGCGTGACGTACGCCAGCGCGCGCCGAAGATCTCTGTCCAGCAACGGCACGGGTTATCTCTGCGTCGAAGAGCGCGGCAGCAGGATGACGTTGGTCATGTCCGCGCCCAACTGGACCGTGCCAAGGTGCTTGAAGTCCGCCGTCGAGTACCGGTCGATCGTCGCACCGGCGGTGACGATGTACAGCTGGCTCCCGTTCGAGCCGACCACGAGGCCCATGCGCGGCCGTCCGTCGAATTCCGTTTTGCCGATCACGCGGTGCGACTCGAGATCGAACGTCCAGAACTGGTAGTTGCCGACCTCGGAGTGCAGCCCGTACGCGCGCTTGTGATCGGGCGCGAGGCGGAAGGAGACCGCGTTGGTGGGGCCGAGCGGGTAGTAGTCGAGCTGGCGGTTGACGAGGTCCATGCGCGCCACGCCCATGATGCCGCGGTGGTTCACCGGATCGCTCGACCTGAAGAGCCCAGTGTAGAAGCCCGGCGTCTCGTAGATGTCGTTCTGAAAACCGAAGTTGATTCGGCCCAATCCCTCCTCGAACAACGTCGTGCGCGAGATGTCCCAGCGGTCGACCTCCTTGAGCGTGCTCGTGTCGTAGATCAACACGTCGTCGGTCGTGAAGAAGTACATCAGGTCGCCGTTCGGCGAGAAGATGATCTGCACGCCCTCGCGCTCTTCGCCGCGTGGCCAAGGGATGGTGTCGGTGACGGCGCGCTTCGCGAGATCGTACCGGACGAGCGTGGGCCGGCCCACGTCGTAGCGGTCGCGGTGCTTCGTGGTCACCTTGATCAGGAGCACGGCGAACCGCTCCTTGGGATCGAGGCTGAAGCCCGACATCCGGACTTTCGTCGAATCGTTCGACAGCGTGTGGACGCCAAGCGACCGCTTCGAGGCGATGTCGATGATCTCGATTTTTTCGCTGGCCGGGTCGCTCAAATAGAAGTGCTTGCGGTCGGACGACAGCGACAGGCTCGGGATGCCGATCTGCGAGTGGATCGAATCCTTGATGCGCATCGTGGCCTCGTCCAGGACGAGGATGTTCCGCGCGTAGGTGCCCACGTAGATGGTGCCGTCGCCGCCGGCCGGGACCTGGGCGCGGGCGGACACGGCGGCGAGCAATCCCACGATTGTCATCCTGAGGGTGCGCAGTGATCGAAGGATCGCTCTCTTTGCCGGCCGATCCTTCGTTTTGCTCCGAATGACACGCATGGATGTGCTCATGGAAAGATCAGGTCGATCTTCCGCCAGTCCTTCTGTGCAGACGCGCACTTCGCGGTCCAATCGGGCGCGTGGTTGTAGAGATCGGGTACCTGCGCCGGCCAGAAGCAGGTGATGTGACAGTCGAACAGGTCGCGCTCCACCGGTTGGCACAATCCCGACGTGCCGCCGTTGCTGTCCACCTCCCAGCCTGGCGAGAAGACGAACGAGCAGCCGAGTGGAATGTGCGGGCCGGTGCCGGGCGCGCCGCCTTGCTGCAGCGCGACGACGTCGTTCTGGAGCGTCGCCTCGATGCGCTGGGCTTTCTGGTTGATCGGTTTGAGGTGTTTCATAGTGTCATCCGGAGCGTGTCATCCTGAGCGAAGCGAAGGATCTAGTCGAACTGCGCGAGATATTCCGGCTTCCGCTCGGCAAGCGTGCCGTAGACTTCGAGACAGGTGTTCGTCCAGGCGCGGATCCACTCGCAGTAATGCAGATTGGGCTCGGCCGTCGATCCGTACCGAGTGTGCGCCTCGTGATAGCACCCGCCGGCGCACAGCGGGCGCGCCCAGCAGGTGGCGCAATCGGTCTTGGCCGCGATGTGATGCCGGTCGAGATAGCCGTCCTGCTTCGCGCGATCGACGCCTTCGCTCACGCTGCCGAGCTTGTGCTCGTCGGAGCCCGCGAAGCGGTGGCAGAGCGCGACGTCGCCGTCGGTTGCGACGCCCATGAGCCCGAGGCCGGCGCCGCATGGATACGCTTTGCTCATTCCTTTGTGAATCTCTTCGAGCGTGTCACGGACGTTCGAGAAACCGTGGCGCCTGCCTGCGAGCGCGGCGTCGAGGAAATCCTTGGCGAGCGCCTGGAATCCGCCGAGCATTTGCTGGAAGCCCTTGTCCTCGATCGCGTATTCGCGCTGCCACGTGGTCGTCACCGGCGCGAAGCCCACCTCCCAGAAGCCGAGCTCGTGGAAGAGGTGCTTGTAGATCGAGGTGACGTCGAGGTTCTGCCCCGTGAGCGTCACACGCGCGCCAACGGGGCGCCGGTGATGCCGCGCCAACAGCATCTTGATGTTCGGCACGATGATGTCGTAGCTGCCCATGCCGTTCGCGAAGGTGCGGAACTTGTCCTGCTGCTCGCGCGCGCCGTCGATCGACACCGTGACGCCGACGTCGTTCTCGACGATCCAGTCGACGATCCCCTCGCGCAGCAGCGTGGCGTTCGTCGTCAGGCTCGCGTTCACGACTTTGCCAAGCGCCTCGGCGCGCTCCCGCGCGTACGCGAGGGCCGTCTGCAGCATCTTGAAGTTGAGCAGCGTCTCGCCGCCGAAGAACGTGAGGTTCACCGAGGGCGACTCACCCGCCTCGGTAAAGAGAAAGTCCACGCTCTGCTTGGCGACCGTCTCGTTCATGAAGCGAGGTTTGGTCGAGGCCTCGACGATCTTGTCCTCGCCGTACTCGTAGCAATAGCCGCACGACAGATTGCACTTGCTCGTGACGTTGAGCACGAGCGTCTGAAGGGGAATGCGGCGTTTTGGCTTCTCGGCGATCGGCTTGGGCGGCGGTGCAGCGACGGAGTGAATCGCTCGCATGCCGAGCAGCTCGTCGATGGAGCCGCGCACGTCGTCGGCGCTCCAGCGCGGGCTCAGCGTGTCGGTGAGCTCCAGGGGCGAGCGATCGCCCTCCGCCAGCGAGTCGAGCACCGCCTGCGACAGGGCGTCGAGCCGCACGACGGCTGCCGAGGGAACGAGATACAGGAAGTGCGCATCACCGCCGGTGAAGGCTTGATACTCACCTCGTCTCAGCCGATTCATGGTTGCGCCTGCCACGGTTGAAACTTGACGTAGAGTGGAACGGTGACGATCAGAAGCGCGCGCGCCTTGATGGGCCGCGCCTTTGGAACCGGCGGCGTGTAGCTCGCGACGACCCACACGTCGCCGATGTTGTTCCGGCTGCGGCGCCGCGCCGGATTCGGACCGTCGAGATTTGGCGTGAACAGGCCCGTCGGGCTCAACGTGCCGACGAACTTGATGTCGTCGTCGTCGTACGTCGTGGCGTATTCCTCGAGACTCCACGTCGCGTTGACGCGGCCGATCTCGAGATCGTCGTCGGTGTCCGCGCGGCCGTCAGGACCGTTGTAGTAGGCGATCGCGTCGAACTGCTGGAGCTGTTTCGGGAACACCACGCCACCCACGCGCGCCAATCCGGAGACGGGCGACAGCTTGATGCGGTCGATCTTGTCGTAGATCACCGCGGCGTCGCGGAGCGAGCTGCCCGCGGCGTAGAGATCGCGCTTGCCGATCGCCGCGGCGGAGTCGACGTTCACGCGGACGGTGACGGAATCGGGCGAGGAGCGCACGATGCTCGTCACCGTGACACCGGGCCCGAAGTCCACCGTGGATGGAGCGATCGTGCGCGGCAGGTTGGCACCGAACAACGTGACGTCCTGTGCGCGCGAGCCGACGTGCAGCGCGCGCGGCGCCATCGCGACCACTACGGGGCTCGCTCCGAACTTCTTGAGCGAGACGTCCATGCCAAGTTCCTCATAGCCGCCGGTGAACCAGCGGCCCGACATCTCTTCCCACCCGGGCTCGACGAACATCACTTCGCGGAGGCCCACGGAGTCGCGTGCGCGCGTCGCCGGATCGGTCGACCGGCCGCGCCACTGGTAGCCGGTGTATACGATCGACTTGCCCGTGCGATGCACGACCGGTCCGCCGTCGGCGTACCGATAGCTCGCCTGCGTCGTGAACTCACCGTCGGCTGCGCCGCGCGCCACTGTCACGTGCCCGAAGAACGCACCGCGCCCCGGCTCGGAGCCGCTGAGCAGCCAGCTTCCCTCGAGGTGCGGCGCGCGCATCGTCGCGGACCATGCGGCCCACTCCGGCGTGCGCAGCGGAAAGGCGCGTGCGAGGTGCGTGATCGCCACGTCCATCGGATGCGGCACCGCGACGCCGCTGTCGGTCATCGCCGGCCCGCCGCGCCGGAAAGCCTGGAAGTCGGCGTCCGGATACAGACCGCGATGCGTCGCGACGAGCAGCTCCCACTCGCCGCGCGTGCGTCGCTGCGTGATGACACGTCCCATGGAGTGGCAGGCGCGGCAGGTCGTCTCGGTCCGTGGGTCGGCGGTGTAGCGATACTCGATCATCCTCCGCTCCACCTCGAACCGTCCGGGCCGCAGCTCGGCGGGGGCCAGACCCTGGTTGTCGGCGAGATAGCGCACGATGGTGCGGGCCGCCGCGGGATCGAGATCAACTTTGTTCAACGAGGCCATGCGGCGGATCGACATCTCCCAACCCTCGGGCGTCTTCCGCTCGTAGGAGATGCGCTGCATGTACCCCGCGCTGTCGCGTGTATGACAGTCTCCGCAGTTCGTGATCACGGTTTTATCGCGGATCACGAATCCGGTGGTCGTGTCCCGCGGCGCGCCGCCCGTTGCCTGACCGGCGGCACCGCGCCCTCCACGTTGTGCATGCGCGATCTCTGATCCCGACGACAGCAGCGCAGCGACCAGCGGAACGCCCACGCATTTCGCGAACACCGAACGCGCCATGACCTCTGCTCTCCTGGTGGTGAGAGTATCGAAGCCCGCTATTCAACTCCGTACGGGATACGACTTCCACTGCGCGCTGTCAAGCGAATGTGAGCATGTCGAGACCGACGAGGGTGGACAGCGCGCCGAGAAAATCGGGGAGCCCGGCGGGAGGGGCGGCCCGATTGTACGCATCGAACAGGTCGGGAACCTGGTCATACCGGCCCACCAGCGCGGTGATCAGGACAAGATCGACGTTCCGACAGTACCGAACCGCGCGCTCGAGCTGCGGACCCATGAGATGTTGCTCGAGCACCACGCGATGACCTCGCACCATCGCGCGGTCCACGATCTCGAGCGCGTCGCCAGCCTTCAGCGCCAACGCGGGACGCCGCTTGATCTCTTCGAACGCCGACAACACGCGCGGATCGGCGCGCAGCGCCGCCACGTCCAGTTCATTCGAACGCACCTCCCAATGTGCTTCGCCGCGCCCGCGCCAGAAATCACTCGTGTGTGCGCCGGCCGCTTCACGGGACAGAGCGGCCGATTGTCGCTGCAAATGGTCGTACATCTCACGCTCGCGATCGGCGAACAGCTGCATCGCCGGCGCAGTCATCGTGCTGTCGGCAATCGCGGTATGCACCGCCACCGACGCCAACCAGGCCGACGCCAGCGCCTTCTTGATCCCGAACGACGACAGCGGATCGACGAACGACGCAGCGTCACCGACGAGCAGGATTCCGTCGTCGCACACCCGTTCGGCGGAATAGGGCGATGCGTCGCAGCCCCATGGTGCCGCCACGAGCGCCGCGTCGGCGACGAGATCGCGGATCATCGTGGTGCGCGCCAGCTCCGCGCGGTATGCGTCGGCGAGCTCCGCGCGCCCCGGCACGCTGGTGATCGAAGGATCGAGCATGACCGTGACGAACCGCCGCCCGGCCGACACCGGCACCGACCACGCCCAGCCGCCGTCGTAGCTCTCCACCAGGGTATGGCTGTCGTCTTCAACCGGCCACGGAGCGCGGGTCTCCCACACACCGACGATCGCCGTCGTGCGCGCCGCCGGCTCGGGCCGCCGCCAGCCGCGGCGCGCGACGACGCCCGCTCGTCCGCTACAGTCGAGCACCCATCGCGCGCGCACGGCGTGGCGACCGGTCGGTGCGTCGTAGGTGACCGACCACTCGTCGCCGGCGCGCGTGACGTCGCGCGCGAGGGTGTTGGCGTACAGGGTGGCCCCGGCTTCCTCGGCTGCACCCAACAGCAGCGTGTCGAACGCATCGCGCGGCACCTGGTAACCCAAAGCGCCGGCGTCGAACGACTCGGCGCGCCGGTCGCGATCCGCCCACTGCACGGTGTTTCCCGTGGCACGTATGAAACCCGCCGAATCGATCGCGGCGCGCACGCCGATCTGCTCGAACAGCTTCGTGCAGCTCGGCGGCAGCGATTCAGCGAGCGCGTGCCCGGTCGATGCGCGGCCCAAGACCACCACGGAGTGGCCCCACGTCGCGAGCAGTCGAGCCGCGGCGGTGCCAGCCGGTCCAGCGCCAATGACGACGACATCGATGGGGGAGGGCGCCATTGGCTTTCATATTATGGTGCGCCGACGAGCGCCGCCATCGTGTCGAGCGAGATGTGAACCACCGTCGGCAGCACGAGACTGCGGCTGCGGAGCGCCATGATGCCGAGTGCCATCGCAATCGGCGCGTTGAGCGCGACGACGTTCGCTAGCGCCATCGCCACGCTGTGGTACTCGTGGATCGTCGACCCGATGTGCGGAACGGCGAACAGGATCGCTTGTATCACCAGCGCCCAGTCGTTCGCCATCCAGGCGCGGAGCTGGGACAGATTGATGGCGCGGCTCTGAAACTCCTCGCTGAAGCCGTTCGAGAAGAAATTGTAGACGAGCAGCCACAGCAGCGTCACCGGCTTGATGCCGCCGTTGACGAGCGCGAAGATGCACATCGTGAGCGGCAGCGCGAGGCACACCGTGGCGGCTCGGAGTGTTCCGCGCTCCGGACGGCGCAACCCGAGGTGGCGCGGCCGCGCGCCCACGGCGAAGAGCAACAGTCCGGGAACGAGCGCCATCCCGGCGAAGTTGAAAAACGATCCCGCGCCGTGCTTCAGCGGTGTGTGGATGGTCTGCAGCCAGACAACGGTTGGCGTGACGAACGGAACGAACCGGCCGCCGTACACGAAGCCCGTGAGCACCGCCCAACCGAACGCCAGCATGCCGACGAGATTCTGCGCCAGCACCGAGCGCCTCGGCCCCTGTGCACGAAAGACGTCGTCGGTGCGCGCGTCGCGCGGGGGCGGAAGAAAGCGGATGACGCCACCCGCGAGAAGCAGCGCGTACGCAGCGGTCGCGAGTGCGAGCACGGCATTCGCGCGATCCGCTATCAGAAGCGCGACGACGGACCCGCACCAGACCACGCCGAATGTGAGATATGCCCGCGAACGCAGCACGCGAGCCACGCTCATGCACCAAGATGGTCGAGCGCCTGCTTCGCCTGCACATTCTTCGGATCGAGGCGCAGCGCGGTCTCATACTCGTGCCGCGCCGCCGCTGTGTCGCCGAGCCGTTCGCGGATGTTGCCGAGCCGGAAGTGCGCGCCCGAAACGCTTACCCCGGTGGCTGGGGCGGCGATGATCGATTCCAGTGCGGATTGCCCCTGCGACAGACGCATCCCCGAGATCGCGGCGGCGCGTCCCACGAGGTACAGCAGCGGCTGGACATCGCCATGATGGGCACGCGCGGCGTCGATCGCGGCCCACGCCTCGTCGAAGCGCCGTTGCTCGAGCCGCGTGTTGACGAAGAGAACCGTGGGCGCCACGCTGTCGGGATACGCCGCCGCCAGGGCGTGACTTCGGTCGGCCGATTCGGCGAATCGCTTCGAGCGGTAGTCCTGGTTCGCGAAGTACACGCCCGCCTGGTACGGCCGCAGGCGCAGCATCGCGCTCTGCTCTCGAAGGGTCTTGTCGACGTTGCCGCCCATGATGGCCGGCGCCTCTTTATAGAACTGATACAGGCTTTCGTGCGCGTCGTAGTGCGTGGAGTCGAGGGAAATCGCCTGCTCCCACTCGTCCCGCATGCGCGAGGCGGCGCGCGCCTTGGCGAAGAGGTTCCCGTCGCGCGCCTTGAGCGAGTAGGCGGTGCCGAGCTGGAAATGCAGGTCCGCATTTCGGTCGTCGGCCTTCACGGCGGCGGCGAACGCCGCGATCGCTCCGTCGGCGTCGTTGCGCTGCACCGCGGCCCGGCCCGCGACAACGGGTGGCGTCGCGGGATCTTGCGCCGGTGCGTTGTGAGCGAGCGCGGCGAGCAGCCCGCCGGCGGCGAGCGTGCGGATGAGACTCGGCATGGGATTCACAGGGAGGGAAGAGGGATGGTGCTATAGCCAGCCGTTGTCGCGCGCGATCCGCGCGGCGTCGAAACGCGTCGACGCGTGCAACTTCGACATCGCCTCGGACAGGTAATTGCGCACGGTGCCGTCGGAGAGCCCGAGCAGCGTGGCGATCTCGGGACTCGTGCGGCCCTCCCCGGCGAGACGGAGCGTCTGGCGCTCTCTGTCCGTGAGCGGATCGGGCAGCGCCCACGCTTCGGCGGCCAGCCCCTGATCGATCGCGCGCAGGCCGGCATGTACTCGGCGAACCGCGTCGGCCAGCGCCTCGGGTGGGCTGTCCTTGAGCAGGTAGCCCGACGCCCCCGCCTCGAGCGCACGCCGCAGATAGCCCGCGCGCGCGAATGTCGTGAGAATCACTACGCGCGTGGGAAGCGCGAGACGCGAGATTTCCGCCGCCACCTCCAAACCGGTGAGGTGCGGCATCTCGATGTCGGTGAGCAACACGTCCGGGTGGTGCGCGACGGTGAGCGTCACGGCTTCGCGTCCGTCGCGCGCTCGCGCCACGACCTGGATGTCGCGCGACGTCTCGAGAAGCGCGGCGAGCGCGCCGAGGATCATCACCTGGTCCTCGGCGACGATGACACGGATCATACCGCGCCTCCGGTGTGCAATCGAACGGGAGGCAGCGTCATCCGAAGGGTGGTGCCGTGGCCGGACTGGCCGGGTTCGATCACGACGGATCCGCCGAGCGCGCTGACACGCTCGCGCATGCCGGTGAGCCCGTTTCCCTCGCGGGTGCGCGTGCCGACGCCGTCGTCCGATACGACCAGCGTCCGTCCGGCGTCGGACTCCAGCAGACTGACGGTGCACATGCTCGCCCGCGCGTGTCGAGCGACGTTGGTCACCGCCTCGCGCAATCCGAGCGCCAGCACCGCCTCCTCGGCCGGTGTGAGCGTCGAGTGTTTGACGTCGCCTCGGAGCGCGATGTCGGCCGTCTCCAGCATCTGGCGCGCGCTGACGAGCTCACGCTGCAGGCCGGCGTCGCGATAGCCCGCCACCGCCGCACGCACCTGACCGAGCGTGTCGCGCGAAATGGCTTCGACGTCGCGGATCTCGGCGATTGCGCGCGCCGGGTCGTCCTCGGCCACACGCGACGCCAGGGCCGACTTGAGGGTGATGAGCGACAGTGTGTGCCCGAGCAGATCATGGAGGTCGCGCCCGATGCGCTCGCGTTCGGCGATCACGGCGAAGTGCGCGATCTGCTCGCGCGCCCGGCGCAGCTCCGCGCTCGTCTCCCGCACGACCGCGAAGTGCGCGTTGACCGCGCCCATCGCGACGATGAAGAACAGCTCCCATGCCCATTGCCGCGATGGGACGCCCGCCAGCCGCGCTTCGACGACGACAATCGCGCACAGCGCCGCGATGGTCGTGACGGCGAGCCGCGGAGGCCGAAGCAATCCGGCGAATGCCGCCGCGTACACCACGAACACCGCCGCGGAGCCGTTGACGGGAATCAGCGCGTAGCCGAGCGCGGCGATCATCGCGATGATCGCGTACATCTCGCGGCGGCCCTGCATGACGTAGCCGTAGTAGTACAGCGGCAGGAACAACAACGCCGCGCCGATCGTCGGCATCCAGACGGAGGCGCGGGCGTGATCGAGCACCGGCGCGGCGAAGAGTGCCGGAAGGTAGACGAGCCACAGATACGGCGCCCACCGCATCGTGAGCGGCTCGCGGCCTGCGCCATTGGGCGTCGAACGATGCGGCGGAACGAAGAGAGGCATGGCTCACGGTACGTCGCCGGCAGCGCGCCGTGTAGTGACAGTTGTCAGGTCGGCGCATCTTGCCGGTGCAGCCCTCGCCCGTTCGCGTGAATTCCTCTCAACGATTAGGATGGGTGCGTAGAGGGAATGCAGGTCTTCTTTCGCGGAGCATCGGTATGTCTGCCATTCGCACGCTCGCTCTCGTCCCGCTCGCGGTATTCGTGGCCGCCGCGCCGCTCGGCGCCTCGCTCGGGGCCCAGACCACGCTGCCCGACTCGATGGTGCGGCGGATCGACGCCGTCTTTTCGCGCTACTCGTCGCTCGACGCGCCGGGGTGCGCGCTCGGCGTTTATCAGGACGGCCGAATCGCGATGGCGAAAGGGTACGGCGCGGCCAACATCGAGTACCGGATTCCGCTCTCCGGCACGACGCCGATGATCATGGGCTCGGTGTCGAAGCAGTTCACCGCCGCGGCGATCGCCCTGCTCGTGCAGGACGGCCGCATCTCGCTCGACGACGACGTGCGAAAGTATCTGCCCGAGCTTCCCGACTACGGCAAGCGGATCACGATCAACAACCTCGTGCACCACACCAGCGGGCTCCGCGATTTCTGGGCGCTGGCCGAGGCCGCCGGCATGCGGCTCGACGACGGGTACACCGTCTCCGACATGCTCGCGCTCGCGAGCCGGCAGCACCATCTCAACTTCGATCCGGGCGCGGAATACAACTACAGCAACACCGGGTACATCGCGCTGGGTGAGATCGTCCACCGCGTGTCGGGGAAGACGTTGCGCGAGTTCGCGGCCGAGCGAATCTTCACGCCACTGGACATGCGCATCAGCCATTTTCACGACGACCACAACCAGCCGGTGAGCGGCCGGGCGTTCGCGTACAGTCCTGCGGCGGGTGGCGCGTGGAAGATCAACGTGTGGAACAACGACATCGTGGGGCAGGGCGGGTTGATGACCACCGTCGAGGATCTAGCGAAGTGGGATGAGAATTTCTATACAGGCACCGTTGGCGGACCGGCCTTCCTGGCGCGGCAGCTCGAGCGCGGGCGGCTCAACGACGGTACGCTGCTCGCGTACGCCTTCGGGCTCGAGGTCATGGAGTACCGCGGTCTGCCATTGGTGGAGCACAGCGGCAGCACCGGCGGCTACCGCACGGACATCACCCGCTTTCCCTCGGCGCACACGAGCGTGGTGACGATGTGCAACGTCAGTACGGCGAATTCGGTTGGGCTGGCGCACCAGGTGGCGGACATCGTGCTGGCCTCGCGCTTCACGAAACCGGTACCAGGCCCGCGCGCCGCGGCGCAGCAAGGTGCCGCGACCGCGACGGCCGTGACCGTTCCCGTGACGGGTTTCGGCGGGCAGTTCTATTCCGACGAGCTCAATTCGACGTACGACCTGAATCCCGTTGGCGGCACGCTCGTGTTGCGCCGCGCGCACGCCGGACCGGACACCCTGCGCGCCGTGGACGCGCGCACCTTCCGAGGCGCCGGGCTCACGCTCCATTTCGACGCTGACGGCTCGGCTTCCGCGCAACGCTTCACTGTCGACAACGGCCGGGCGCGCGGCCTCGAGTTCGTTCGCGCCCCGGCAGGGAAATCCGTGCACGACTAAACCGGTGCCACCACGGTGGGGTCGACGACGAGCTTGTTCTCGACCTCGCTCACGCCCGGTGCCTTGCGCGCCGCGCGCTCGGCGTCCTTCGACTCGGCATACGACCGCACGATGCCGCGGAGGATCACCTTGTTGCCGTCGAGCTCCACCGTGATGCGATCGGCGTCGAACTCGGCGCCGCGCTCCAGTGCTTCCTGGATTTTTTTCTTGACGTCCGAGGCCGTCACGTGCGAGCGCACGGTGATCAGGTTCGAGACGCCGCGCACGCCGGTGAGATTCCGGATCGCGCGTTCGGCTTCCTCCTTCTGGTAATTCCACTCGACTTCGCCCTCGAGCGTGACCCAGCCCTTCTCGACTTTCACTTTGATGCGGTCGTGGGGCACGAAGATGTTCCAGCGCAGTGCGTCGACGGCGGCGTGGGCGATGTCGGGGTCGGGACGGGTCGACGATGACGGCAACTTCACCTCGACGTCGTTGGCGACCGCCTTCACCCCTTTGACGCGGCTCGCGTCCTGTTCGGCGCGCCATTTCGCCGCATAGCTGTCGGCGAAGCCACTGAGCGTGACGACCCCGTCTCGGACGGCGACGGCGATGTCCTGCTTGCCGATGCTCGGATCCCACTTGAGCTCTTCGACGATGTCTTTCTGAATATCGGTATCGCTCCGAAACATGGCGTCCTCCTCAGGGTCGTTGCCAACGGATTAGACGGCGCGAGGCAGCGTTCCTCGCGGCGTCGGCCGGAGAATCGCCGGACGCTGTCACGGGGGCCATCAGACAACGCGGACGGAACCCTTCCCATTGTCCCGACAGCGGAGCTATCGCCGCGACGGATAGGCTTCACGTCGAGCGGCATGGTGCCGCGCCAGACCCCGAGGTGCCTGATGGTCGAGAGCTGGAGTGGAAACTGGTGGGCGCTCGCGTTGCGGGCGGCGGCGGCGATTCTTCTGGGGCTCCTCGCGTTCGCGATTCCTGGAATCACGCTGGCGGCGATCGTCCTGTTGTTCGGGGTCTACGCCATCGTCGACGGCATCTTCGCGCTCGTGGCGGCGGTGCGCGGGATACGGCGACACGAGCGCTGGGGCGGCATGATGCTCGAAGGAATCGCGGGCCTGATTGCCGGAGTCATCGTGCTCTTCTGGCCGGCGATCGGTGCGTTGACGCTGGCGTTCATCATCGCCGGCTGGGCGCTGGTCACCGGCGTGCTGGAGATCACGGCCGCGGTGCAGCTCCGCAAGGTCATCAAGGGGGAGTGGATGCTCCTGCTCGCCGGCGTGCTGTCGATCGCGCTCGGCATCCTCGTCGCTTTCTTTCCCGCCGCCGGCGTGGTGTTGCTGGTCTGGCTCGTGGGGGCATACGCACTCGCCGACGGCGTGGTGATGCTGACGCTGGCGACGCGGCTGCGCCGCTGGACCAAGGCGCAACCATGACACCGTCCGACGCCGCTGTGCATCTCGGTGGCTCCGCGCTTGGCCAGCACAGGCACGTCTGCGCGTTCTTCAATACGCCGGAGGAGGAGTACAACGTGCTCCTCCCATTCATTCGCGAAGGCATGGACCACGGTGAGCGGGCGTTCCACGTCTACGACGCCGATCGGCGCGGGCGGCATCTGCGCGAGCTGCGCCGCGCCGGAATCGACGTCGACGCCGCACAGCACGCCGGTCAGCTCGAAGTGCGCAGTCCGGCGGAGACGTACCTCCGTCACGGACGATTCAACCAGGATGCGATGCTCGCGCTGATTCACGACGTGCTGGAGGAAGGAAACGATCTGGGCTTTCCGAACACGCGTGTGGTGGCCCACGCCGAAACCGTGTTCGACGATTGGCCGGGAGCGATGGACTTCTTGCAGTACGAAGCGCGGCTGAACTTCGTGCTCCCGCTCAGCCGGCATGCTGTCATCTGCACCTACGATGCGTCCAAGATCGGCGCCGCGATCGCGCTCGACGCACTGCGGACACACCCCGTGGTGATCATCGGCGGCGTGATGCACGAAAACCCGTTCTTCGCGCCTCCAGGCGAGTTGTTGCTCGAGTTGGTCGGGCGCACCGCCCGCTTGAATCCGCCTGCGCTGACTCCCGACGACGCCCATGCCACGACCGCGCACCGCACAGCGAAATGAAGGACGTCTCCGCGCGTGCATTCGAGATCTCGTCGGTCTCACCGCCATGCCGGCGTGGTGGGTGGGACGGTCGCCCGCGGCGATGGCCGAGAGCCTTCGGGATTTGCTCACCCGAATGTTTCGCGCGGAGATTGCGTACGTCCGCCTGCGCGACCCCGCGACGGGCGGCTTGGTGATCGCCGAATCCGGCGCGACCGCGCGCGCCGTCGAGGCCGCGATCAATCTCGCCGGTGGAATCGGCGGTCGTCCCCAGGTCCTGATCGATGGCGAGAAGGCGCCCACGGGACTCGCCGTCGCCATGATCGGAACACACGGCCAGGTGGGATGCCTCGCCGTGGGCGCGAATCGGCCGTCCTTTCCATCCGATCTCGACACGATGCTCGTGAAGGTGTCGGCGACGCAGATCGCCGTGGCGCTGCAATACGCGGAAGTGCTCGCGCGGCACGAGAGCGCCGAGCAGCGGCTTCGCGGCCAGGCGCGGCTGCAGAGCACCGTCGCGGAGTTGGAGCACCGCGCGCTGTCGGGCAACGCAATCGCGACGGTGCTCGACGAGGCCTCGCTCGCCGTGCGCAACAGCTTGCAGTGCGAATTCTCCGAGGTCCTCGAGCTGTCGCCCGACGGCACCGGGTTGCGCATGCGTGCGGGAGCGGGCTGGCGTCCCGGCAGCCGCAGCCGGACGGATATGCAGGCGGGCGCCGCGTCGCTCGCGGGCTTCACCCTGACGGTCAAGGAGCCCGTGCTCGTCTTCGACATTCGAGACGAGCGCCGGTTTTCCCAGGCGCCCTTGCACCGCGAGCACGGCGTCGTGAGCGGTATCAACGTCGTCATTCCGGCAGGGGTCGCCGCGTTCGGGGTCGTTGGTGCGCACGCGCGCGCGCAGCGCACCTTTTCAGCCGACGACACGAGCTTTATGCAGGGCGTCGCGAACGTGCTGGCTGCCGCGCTCCAGCGCAGCCGCGTCGAGGCAGAACGCGACGAGCTGCTCGCACGGACCGCGGCCGCGCATGCCGAGTCGCAAAAGATGAGTCAGGCCAAGTCGGATTTCCTGGCGATGATGAGCCACGAGCTGCGAACGCCGTTGAACGCGATCGGGGGATACGGCGAGCTGCTCGAGATGGAAGTGCACGGCCCGCTGACCGACGGCCAACGGGCCGACGTCACGCGGCTTTTGCGCAGCCAGCGCTATCTGCTCGGCCTCATCAACAACGTGCTCACGTTCATGAAGCTCGACGCCGGACGCGCCTCGGTGGCGATCACGCGCGTGCTCGTGGACGACACCATCGCGCTGGTCGAAGACCTCGTGCGCCCGCAGATGGACGCGAAACAGCTGCGCTACGAGTTCAGCTGCGCCGGCTCGCGCATCACGGTGTCCGCCGACTCGGAAAAGCTGCAGCAGATTCTCGTGAACTTGCTCTCCAACGCCACCAAGTTCACCGAGGCGTCGGGCACCATCCGCGTGGACTGCAGCGTGGCGCCCGAGTCGGTGACGATCCGCGTGCAAGACTCCGGCTGCGGCATTCCGCGGGAGAGCATCACCCGGGTGTTCGAGCCGTTCGTCCAGATCGACGACGGCCGCGCGCACCGCGGCGAAGGAACCGGGTTGGGGCTGACGATCAGCCGCGACCTCGCCCGTGCCATGGGCGGCGACATCACGCTCGAGAGCGAGGTGGGGCACGGATCGACGTTCTCGCTCACGCTGCCGCGCGCCCTTTGACGCGCCACTCCACCGCTTACCGGCCGAGGATTCCCGCCTCGATCGCGAACTTCACGTAGTCGGTGCGATGGTGCAAGCCGAGCTTGTCCTCGATCCGCCGCTTGTACGCGTCCACCGTCTTGTTGCTGATGCCGAGCTGCCTCGCGGTCTCCGCTCCGCTGAATCCCTGCGACAACAGACGCACGATCGTTTGTTCGCGAGTGCTCAAGGTCTTGAGGCGGCTCAGCGCCGTTTCCTCGGCGGCGTGCGGTACGATCGCTTGTGCGAGCAGCCGCGCCGCCGTTGGCCGCACATAGATGTCGCCCGCCGCGACCACGCGTATACCGTCGACCAGCTCGCGCGACGCCGACTCCTTCGTGAGATAGCCGCGCGCACCGGCTTCGAGTAACGGCAGCAGCTTTTCATGCTCCGCGTGCACGGTGAGGATGAGCACGCGCACGTGCGGAAGACGCTTTCGCAGCTCGAGCACGGAGGAGAGGCCGTCCCCGCCGGGCATGTCCAGATCCATGACGATGACGTCGGCTTGCGTCTGCTCGGCCTTCGCGACCGCGGCAATTCCGTTCTCCGACTCGCCCACCACCGTGATGTCGGGCGCGGAGCGCAGCATCAGGTGTACTCCTTCGCGAAGCAGCGCGTGATCGTCGACCAGCAGCACGCGGATCGCCGTGTCGCTGGGCGCGACGCCGCGCCGCGCGTAGGGGCGCGCGGCGAGCTGTGCGCCGATCTCTGCGAGCTGATTGCGGGCGTTGGAGTCCGGGCCCTGCGTTACGCCATGAGTTGCCAATGTTCGTCTCCCACAGTTGGTGATCCGCCCGCGATCGGCGCGTGATCTACGACGGGCAGCTCGAACCAGAATGTGCTGCCGGCGCCGGGAGCACTGTCGACGTGCAGCCGGCTCTGATGTGCTTCTACCAATCCTTTCGCGATCGCGAGGCCCAGGCCGGCCCCGCGCCCGCTTTGGTGCGCCGACCGCCAGAACCAGTCGAACAGGTGCGGGAGATCGTCGACCGCGATTCCAGAGCCGGTGTCACGCACGGAAAACCGAACGACCGACCGCTCGCTCGCGGGCGCCGAGTCGGCCGCCGTCTTCCGGCCGCCGGCGATCGAAAGACGCACCATTCCCCCGTTGGGCGTGAACTTGAGCGCGTTGCTGAGCAGATTCGCCAGCACCTGCGCCAGGCGATGCGGGTCGGCATCGATCGCCGCAAACGCGGCGGACTCGTCGAACGCGAGCTCGATCCCGCGCTCCTTGGCCAGCGGCTCGAATACGACGCGCAACGGAGGCAGCACGTCGTGAGCGAGAAAGGTTCGCCGATGGAGCGCCAAGTGGCCCGCATCGAGGCTGGCCCGATCCACGAGATCGTAGACGATGTGCTGCATCCACCGTGCCGATCGCTCGATGATCTGCGCCATTCCGCGCACGCCCTCCTGCGACGGAGGTTCGGGCTCGAGCAGCGCCGCCGCACACACCAGGATCGCGCCCAGCGGGTTGCCGAGGTCGTGCGACACGACGCCGAGCGCGCGGTCGCGCGCTTCGACGGAGCGCAGCGTCTCTTGGAGCGCGAGCGTGGCCTCGATGGCCAACCCCACGCGATCCGCGAGCGAGCGCGCGAACTCGCGGTCGGCCGGGCCGTTCATGCGAGCGATGGAGAACGCGAGTATGAGCACGCCGCGCGTCCGGTCGCCGGCCACGAGCGGCGTGGGGACGACCGACGCGAGCTCGAGCGCCTCGGCCAGCGCGCCATGGTCGTCGGCGGCTTGGTCGAGCACGGCGCGCGTCAGGCGCGGGCGAATCCGTCCTACTTCGCCCTCCTCGACGTGAGCGAAGTGAAAGACCGCGGGCAGGTGTTCGTCCTCGGCGATGTCCACCACGAATCCGTCTGCCGCGCTCGGCACCACGAGCCGCGCCACCTCGGCAAGGCCCGCGGAAAGATTGTGCGACGCCGCGAGCAGGCGGCTCGAATCCGCCAGCACGCGCCACCGTTGCGCCACGTCGTCAGACGCCCGCGTCGCCGCGGCCAACCGTCGACTGAGTTGCTGGCGCTCGCGCGCATAGCGAAGGATGCGGAGCAACGTCGGTCCGCTTGGTGGCGGCTTGACCAGATAGTCCTGCGCGCCGGCCCGAAGAGCCCGCAGCGCCAGCGCTTCGTCGGCCAAACCCGTGAGCACGATGATCGGCGGATCGGGTGCGGCGCCGCGCACGCGGTCGAGCGCTCCGAGCCAGTGCGCGTCGGGCAGCGACAGATCCAGGATGACGACGTCGACCGCTACGCCGCTCAGGATCGAGCACGCGTCTGCGACGTTGTCGGCGTGCAGCAAGAACACCGGAGACTCACGCGTGCGGGCCGCGGCCGTCTCCAGCCGCATCGCGATCAACTCCGCATCGGCGGCGTTGTCTTCGACCAGCAACGCCACGAGTGAATCCGCGGGCAGAAGGCTCATCGATCGTGCCGGGCGGGAAGACGGAAACGGAACGACGCGCCGGCGCCGGGACTCGACTCCACCCAGATGCGCCCGCCATGCCGCTGCACGATGCGCTTGCAGATCGCCAACCCGATTCCGGTACCCTCGTACTCGGCTTCGCGGTGCAGTCGTTGAAAGATCTCGAATACGCGATCCGCGTTCGCCATGTCGAGCCCGATACCGTTGTCGCGGACGCAGAATTCCCACCACAACACGTCGGCGTTCTCGACCCGGCGCACGGCCGAGACGTGGATGCGGGGCGCGACGCCGGGGCGCCGGTATTTCAACGCGTTGCTGAGCAAGTTGCGCCAGAGCTGTTCGAGCTGCGCCGGGTCGGCTTCGATCGACGGCAACGCGGCGTAGGTGAGCGCCGGGTGCACGCCCGTCTCCTCCTCGGTGAGCAGGTCCAGCCACGTGCGCCGCAGCCCCTCCGCGGTATCGGTCTCCACGAACCTGCCGCCGGCGATCTGGACGCGGGAGAACGACAGGAGGTCGTCGATCTGCCTCTTCATGCGCTCCGCGCCGCGCGTGATGAAGCCGATCCACCGCGCGCCGCGCTCGTCGAGCTGCTCGCCGTACCGCTCGGCCAGCAGCGTTGCGTAGCTGGCCACGGCGCGCAACGGCTCCTGCAGGTCGTGCGACGCCGCGCGCGCAAACTCTTCCAGGTCCATGTTCGACCGTTCGAGCGCCGCGGCGTAGTCGGCCAGCGAACGCTCCGCTTCCTTCACCGCCGAAATGTCGGTGATTTGTGTCAGGAGCTGGCCGGGCGCCCCGCGGGCGTCGCGCGTCATCGATGCCGCGAGCATCACCCACACGGGATAGCCGCGCCGGTGCCGGTACTGCTCCTCGCGTTGAAACGAATCGATCTCGCCGGCGATGAGCTGCCGCCAGAGCGCGTTCGTCGCCGCGGCGTCGCGCTGATCGACCACCGATTGATAGCTCATTCCGCACAGCTCCGATTCGTCATAGCCGAGCATGGCGGCGAACGCGCGATTCACGGTGCGGTAGCGCCCGTCGACGTCGGCGAGCGCGAACCCGATCGCGGCGTCGTGGAAGGCGCGCCAGAATCGGTTTTCACTTTCCACCAGCGCCATCTCGGCGCGCGCCGCGCCCGAGTCGCGGAGGAGAATGAGCGAGAGCGCGCCTTCATCGTCGCGAGGAATCGTCGAGGTGTGCACGTCGACGGCGAACGGACCGTTTCGCCGGTGACGTCCCTCGAGCACGAGCATCGTTCGGTTCGCGTGGAGCGCATCGGTCTCGCGGGCATAGCCCGGCATCAGCACGCCGATCTTCGCGCCCGTCACCTCGTCCTTCGTCACGCCGAACAATTGCTCGGCGAGCCCGTTGATGACGACGATCCGCTGCGCGCCGTCGATAGCGACGAACGGATCGAACGCCGCCTCACCGAGCGCGCGCAGTCCGCTCAACGATGACTCGCGGCGATTGACGGCGTGCACAACACCTGTCGTCCGGTCGAGATCCACCGCCCCCCTCCGGTCGGATGCCTGCAGCGTAATAGAGAGTTCGCTGCGCATGCGCGCCATTGCCAGATTGAGAAAAGTTTCCGTTGCGAGCCTGGGGTAGGGTGTCCGCATACGGAGTGCCGAACGGCCGACCCCGCGAATGCTCGGCGGCCGCTGCGAGACTGGCGTTCGCTCGAAGCGATCGCGTGCTGTCTGCTCAACTTCCGTGTGGCAGTGACGCCGTAGAGGACGGTGCGAGTCAGCTTCGTCTCGCCCCAATCCGACACCCGACCCGCCGAGAGCGCCGCTGCCGGCGCTCGGGCGGGGCGGGGAGATGATTCGAGAACTTTGAAGACCGCCCCGGCGGAGCGCGCCCGATAGTCGTCCGAGGCGCGCCGTAGCCATGCGTCGATTTGGTTGGGGAACGCAAGCGTGGGATCTGGCGCCGGGACCGTGCCGGAGCGTAGGATCAGGAGCCCGACTCACGGCCCTGGAGGTCAGATGCGCCCCGCGTTCCGCTCCCTCGCGTTCCTATCGGTAATGCTGGCCGTCGCGACGGCGGCGACCGCGGCAATCGCGACGACCGCCGCCGGGCAGTCGCCGCGCGCCCTCGCGATCGAGGACTACTATCGCATCAAGACGGCGGGCGCGCCCGCGCTCTCGCCCGACGCGCATTGGGTGGCGTTCACCGTCACGGCGAAGATCGAGGATACCAATGGCAACCAGTCGGAGATCTGGCTCGCGCCTGCCGACGCCTCGTCACCCGCGCGCCGCGTCAGCGCGGCGGGCGCGAACGCCACCGGCGCCGCGTGGACCGACGACGGACATCTGCGCTTCTCGATCGCCGGCACGCCGTTGGTGGTCGATCCTCGATCGCCCGATCGGCCAGACGCCGCGGTGATGCAGACTGGCGCGCCGGTCGGTCGCGGCCGCGGTGGGCGTGGCGGAGCGGGCAGCGCCGCGCGCGCCGCCATGCCGTCTCCCGACGGCAAGTGGACCGCGACGATCCGCGACTTTGCGCCCGCGAAAGTCGACGCCGCAGCGCTTTCCGAGTTCGAGAAGCGACACGAGGACCGGTTCAAAGGCGTGGAGTTCGACTGGATGGACTTTCACCGCGACGGCGGGCCGTTCCCGGTGCCCAACCGCCGCGACGTGCAATCGAATCCGCCACAGGAGCTCATGGTGGCGCCGGCCGGCGGCGGCGCGGAGCGGAAGCTCACGTCGCTCGGACTTCGGCCCACGGGCGTGCAGTGGAATCGCGACGGCACCACCCTGCTGTTCACCGCGGATTCGCTGTATCGCGACGAGCGCTCCTACGGCCGGCCCGAGATCTGGACGGTCTCGGTCGACGGAGCGCTCACTCGCCTCGCGCCGAATCCGGACTACCAGTACGCCGGCGCGACCTACTCACCCGACGGGCGTTGGATTCTCGCGACGCGTCAATTCACCTCCGACATGGTGATCGCCAAGCATCTCGATCACGGCGGGCCGGTGGACCTCGTCGCGGTGCCCGCGGCCGGCGGCAAGGAGCTCAACCTCACCGCCGACTGGGACTATCTGCCGACGGGCGCCGAGTGGAGTCCCGACGGGAAGTTCGTCTATTTCACCGGCGGCGTCGGCGGCACCACGCATCTCTTTCGTGTATCGCCGGCCGGCGGGCCGGTGGAGCAGATCACCAAAGGCGAACGTCGGATCGGCGAGTTGAGCTTCGATCGCGAATTCACGCACATCGCCTACACGGTCGGGTTGAACGAGAAGCCGTCGGAGGTCTCTGTCGCCGACATCGACGGCTCGAACGAGCGGCAGCTGTCGCACGTTCACGATTCTTTTATTAGCGAAGTGGCATTGAGCCACACCGAGCGCCTGCAGTACAGGAGCGGCGACGGCACGCCGATCGAAGGTTGGCTCATGTACCCCTACAACTACCGCCCCAACGGCGGTCCGTACCCGCTCGTCGTCAGCAACCACGGCGGCCCGCACGCGGCCATCGAGTACGGCTTCAACTTCAAGAACCAGTACCTCGCCGCCAACGGCTATTTCGTGCTCGAGGTGAACTTCCGCAGCTCCACGGGCTACGGCGAGAAATTCCTCTGGGGCACGTGGGGCGCGTGGGGTACGAAGGATGGGCAGGACGTGATGTCGGGCATCGACTACGCGATCGCGCGCTACCCGATCGACAAGGCGCGCGTGGCCACGATCGGGCACTCGTACGGCGGCTTCATGACGAACTGGTTGATCACCCAGTACCCCGACCGTTTCGCCGCCGCTATTCCCGGCGCCGGCATCGTGGACTGGCTGAGCGACTACGGCAACGCGGACATCCCGAACACGAAGGAACGCGAGTTCTTCGGCGCGCCGTGGAACCCCAGGGCGCGCGAGATCATGTTGAAGCAGTCCCCGCTCATCTACGCCGACCGCGTGAAAGCCCCAACCCTGTTCATCAACGGCGAGATCGACCAGCGCGTGCCGTTCTCGGAAGCCGAGCAGATGTACGTGGCGCTCAAGAAGAACGGCGTCCCAGCCAAGATGATCCGCTACGACAACATGCCGCATTCGATCAGCGGCTCGTGGAACGTCGTGCACCGCATGTTGAACGAGCGGAAGTGGTTGGATCAGTGGATGAAGGAGAAACCGAAGTCCTAGCTGGCTCGCGGCCCATCGCTCGAGTCGCGAGCTACCAGCTTCGAGCTAATTAGATTCAAGAATGCCCCCCGACGAAAAAGAGCTTCGCCTCGCCGATTGGCTTCGGGCGCAACGATCGCTCGCGATCGGCTACAGTGGCGGCGTCGACTCCGCCTATCTCGCCGCGGTCGCCGTCGACGTGCTCGGCCGCGACCGCGTGCTCGCCATCATCGGGCGCAGCGCATCGTACCCGGAGAGCCAATGGGCCAACGCGCGTGCCGTCGGCGACACGATCGGCCTGCGCATGGTCGAGATCGACACCGACGAGCTGAGCGATCCTCGCTACGCCGCCAACCCGACCAACCGTTGCTACTTCTGTAAGACGGAGCTCTGGTCGCGCCTGCTTCCCGTCGCGCGGGAGCACGGCATCGAGACCGTGGCCGACGGCAGCAACGCCGACGACGTTCACGATCATCGCCCAGGCGCCCAGGCGGCGCGCGAGCACGGCGTGCAGTCGCCCCTCGCCGACATGGGCCTGAGCAAGCGCGACATCCGGGAACGCTCGCAGGCGCGCGGATTGCCCACCTGGCAGCAGCCGTCGTCGCCCTGTCTCTCATCGCGTCTTCCATATGGTACGCCGGTCACGGTCGGGCGCCTTCGCCGCGTCGAGCGGGCCGAGGCGGCGCTTCGCGAGCTGGGGATCGCCGGCGACCTGCGCGTTCGCCACTTCGGGCCCTTGGCCCGCGTCGAGCTGGCCCAGTCGGAGCTGGCCACATGGTCGGAGGCCGAGCGTTCGGCACGGCTGCGCGCCGCAGTGCTCGCGGCCGGGTATACCGACGTGGAAATCGACCCGCGCGGCTTCCGCTCCGGGGGAATGAACGAGCTGGCCGGCATTGCGACTCTTTCTCGCGATTAACCTTCCCACGGAAGTTCGGCGCGAGGTGCACGCGGCGACGACTTCGCTTCGGGAGTCCGCGCCCGACGCGGCGTGGGTCGTCGAGGAGCGACTGCATCTCACGCTCAAGTTCCTCGGCAAGCAGCCGGCCGACCGGTTGCCGGCGATCGAGGCGGCGGTGGCGTGCGTGGCGGGACAGCATCGCGAGCTACTGATGACGCTCGGCGGCATCAGCGCGTTCCCGAACTTTCGACGGGCGCGCGTCGTATGGTTGGGCGTGATGCAGGAGTCGCGGCTCGAGCTACTGCATCACGACGTGGAGGTCGCCTTCGACGAACTGGGCTTCGAGCTCGACGGACGGCCCTTTCGTCCGCACGTCACGCTGGCGCGCGTGCAGACGCCGCTGCACGAGGCACGGCTCAAGGAGATGCGCCGCGTGGCGAAGCAGACGGACTACCGCAGTGAGTTCATCGTTCGGTCGATTGACCTGATGCAGAGCGACCTTTCAACCGCGGGGCCGGCGTACACCACGCTCGTCGCGGCCGCGCTTCGGAGTGGGTGAACGCATGGGCTGTATCGCACGACTCGGATGTCTCGTCGTTCTCGCTGTGCTGGCCATTGCCGGCTGGTTCACGCGCGACCGCTGGCTGCCGGCGCGCTTCCGCCCGCACGCGGCGGTCGCCGCCAAGGCGCCCGCGTGGGAGCCGTTGACCAGCGGCGGCGCGGACCGAACGCGCACCGCGCTCTCGAAGCTCAGTCAGCCGAAGGGGCCTGTCTTCCAGACGCTCAGCGGCGGCGATGTCGCCTCGTTCGCGTTCTACGAGCTGGCGAGACAGCTCCCGCCGTCGACCGACAGCATCCAGGCGCTGGTGAGTGGCGATCAGGTCGCGATGCGCGCGAACGTGCGGATGGCCGACGTCGGCGGTGTAGGCGCCCTCGGACCCTTGGCCAGCATGTTCGGCGACCGCGAGCGCGTGCAGCTCACCGGCACCTTCCGCGTGGTGAAGCCGGGCCTTGGCGAGTTCCAGATCAACGACGTGAAAGTGCGGCAGCTCAGCGTGCCGCGCGGCATGATCCCTCGCCTCATCCAGCAGCTCGGCAAGGGCGCACGGCCGGCCGGGCTATCGGACAACGCCCTCCCGTTGCCCATTCCCCCGTACGTGGGCGACATTCGAGTGGCCAACGGCAAGATCACCCTGTACAAGAACGTGCAATGACGACGGCGCGCCGAATCCTGATCATCGACGACGAACAGGGCATTCGCGCGGCCCTCGGCCAACTTCTCGAGTTCGAGGGCTACGAGGTGCGCGCGGTCGGCAACGCCGTGGACGGCATCTCCGAGTACGCGAAGCAGCGCCCCGACCTCGTCTTCCTCGACGTCAAGATGGCCGGCATCGACGGCGTCGAGGCGCTCAAGAAGATCAAGGAGGGCGACCCGAGCGCGATCGTCGTGATGATCAGCGGCCACGCCACGATCCAAACCGCCGTGGAGGCGACGCAACTCGGCGCCTACGACATTCTCGAGAAGCCGCTCGACACCGACCGCATCCTCGTCACGCTGCGCAATGCGCTGCAGCATCTCGATCTCGCCGAAGAAAACAGCCGGCTCAAAGAGACCATTCAGTCGCGCTACGAGATCGTCGGCAAGTCGTACGGCATTCGCGCCGTGATCGACAAGATCGACCGGGTGGGGAAGACGCCGGCGCGGGTGCTCATCACCGGCGAGAACGGCACCGGCAAGGAGCTCGTCGCGCGCGCCCTGCACGCGCAGTCCGCACGCGCATCGGGTCCGTTCGTCGAGGTGAACTGCGCCGCGATTCCGAGTGAGCTCATCGAGAGCGAGCTGTTCGGCCACATGAAGGGCTCGTTCACCGGCGCGGTGGCCGACCGAGCGGGCAAGTTCGAGCAGGCCGACGGCGGCACGCTGTTCCTCGACGAGGTGGGCGACATGAGCCTCGCCGCACAGGCCAAGGTGCTGCGCGTGCTCCAGGACAACGTCGTGACGCGCATCGGCGGGCAGAAGCCGGTCAACGTCGACGTGCGCGTCCTCGCGGCGACGAACAAGCACCTCGAGGCGGAGATCGCCGAGGGGCGCTTTCGCGAGGATCTGTTCTACCGGTTGAACGTCGTGCCCATCCACGTGCCGCCGCTCCGCGAGCGCCGCGAGGACATTCCGTCGCTCGTCGCGCACTTCGTGAACGTGCTGACGAACCGCGAGGGCGTGGCTCCGCGCACCATGGCGCCCGAGGCCGTCGAGCGGCTCACTCAGCTCGACTGGCCGGGCAACGTCCGCGAATTACGAAACACTATCGAGCGTTTGCTCATTCTGTCATCGGGTCCGCGTATCGTCGGCGACGACGTGACGCGCCTCGTCGGCGCGCGCGACCCCGAGCAGGCCGGGCTCGGCTCGCTGCTCGACTGCAAGACGTTCGAGGAATTCAAGCACGCCGCGGAGCGGGCCTTCCTGCTCGCCAAGCTGCGCGAGTTCGATTGGAACGTGTCCGAAACGGCGCGCGGGCTCGACATGCCGCGGTCGAATTTGTACAAGAAGATCGAGCGATACGGGCTGACGCGCGAGAGCGTGGCCTAATACGGGTCGGTGGACCGCGACCCGCAGTGATGCCGTCATCAGCAAGGAGCCAAAGCAGTGCCTGACCGCGATTGGGACAAAGAACTGTCCAAGATCGATAAACAGCTCGCGTCGCTGTCCGACGACGCGCTGCTCGGGCCCACGCCGGTCCAGCTGCCCGGACGGCCGCCGTCGCCGACGTCGCCGACGTCGTCGCCTCCGGGGCAGAAGAGTGCGCCGCGCGCCGCCGCTAGCCCGCAGGCAAGCGCATCCGCCGAGCCGAAGGCCACGACGTCGTGGGGCGTCTACGCGCGTCTTACGCTGTCCGTCGCGCTCGGCGTCGGGATGGTCCTGTGGCCGTACCCGGCGCGCTGCGGTCCCGGGCTCGCCGGCTACCTCGCCGCCGTCGTGGTCGTCGTCACCAGCGGTATCTGGAGCTCCATATGGACCTGGAGACACCGCGCCAGTCACGCGCACACGCTGTCGTTGCTCATCATTCTTTGGGGCCTGATCCTCGGCTCCATCGAAGTGTTGCCGCGCATCGGATACGCCAAGCCTGATCTGCGGCACCCGATAGGATGGGCCTGTCCCAGTGGGCCCGTCGTCCCCTGACGGACACGGCGCTCTACCGGGACGATTCCGTCGGTTTCACCCCGATGATGGTGATGACGCGGAAACCGCCGGATCGCTCCATGCGCAGGAAAGATCCCGGCATCGCATGCGTCAGTTCTAAAGAAAATTTCCCCGCTCGTTGCGAGAGGGGTTCTATTTAGTCACCGAGCGATCCGGATCTTTCCGGATCCTCCGCGTCATCCGTGAGCAAAATGACGGAGCTGTCCCGATTGCGCACTGTGTCCGTTAGCGTACGGCCGATCCACACCACCACCAACGCGCGAATCTGTTATGAAGAGTTTCAAGAATTTCATCGGCGGCAACTGGGTTCCGCCAATCGGCGGGGAATATTTCGAGAACGTGAATCCCGCGGATCTGTCGGACACCATCGGCCGGTTTCCCATGTCCGGCTCGGCCGACGTCGAACTTGCCGTGGCCTCGGCGCAACGTGGTTTCGAGGTCTGGCGTGCTACGCCGGCGCCGGCGCGCGGTGACGTCATGCGCCGCATCGGCGACCTCATGGTCAAGCGGAAGGACGAGATCGCCGACCTCATGACGCGCGAGATGGGGAAGCCCCTCACCGAGACGCGCGGCGACGTGCAGGAAGGCATCGACACCGCGTATTACGCCGCGACCGAAGGCCGCCGGCTCTTCGGCCATACGGTGCCGAGCGAGATGAAGAACAAGTGGGCGATGAGCTTCCGCCGGCCGATCGGCGTCGCGGGCATCATCACGCCCTTCAACTTCCCGATGGCGATTCCCACCTGGAAGATGTTCCCGGCGCTGCTCTGCGGGAACGCGTGCATCTTCAAGCCGGCCGAGGATGTCCCCGAGACGGGGCATGTGCTGGTCGAGATCATGCTCGAGGCGGGCCTGCCCCCCGAAGTCATTCAGCTCGTGCACGGCCTCGGCGAGTCGGCCGGCGCGGCAATAGTGAACCATCCGGGCATTCCGGTCATCTCATTTACGGGATCGACGGAGACCGGACGAATCGTGGGCGAAGTCTGCGGCCGCATGCACAAGCGCTTGTCGCTCGAGATGGGCGGCAAGAATGCACAGATCGTCTTCAACGACGCCGATCTCGATCTGGCGCTCGAGGGCGTGCTCTGGGGCGCCTTTGGCACCACGGGACAGCGCTGCACGGCGACCAGCCGGCTCGTGCTCCAAGATGGCATCCATGACGAGCTCCTCAGCCGGCTCATCGACCGCGCGCGCGCGCTCAAGCTCGGCGACGGCCGCAAGAAAGGAACGGACGTGGGCCCCATGATCAACGAGGCCGCCGTCAAGAAAGTCGAGCGCTACGTCGACATCGGACAAGGCGAGAACGCCGATCTCGTCTGCGGCGGCCGCCGCCCGAGTGGAAAGGGGATGGACAATGGCTACTTCTTCGAGCCCACGATCTTTGCGCGCGTCCAGGCCGGCATGCGCCTGGAGCAGGAAGAGATCTTTGGTCCCGTTCTTTCAGTACTGCGCTTCCGCACGACCGACGAGGCGTTCGCGATCAACAACGACGTGAAGTACGGGCTCTCGTCGTCGGTCTATACGAAAGACGTGAACGTGTCCATGCGCGCCATGAATGAGCTGGACAATGGCATCACGTACATCAACGCGCCCACCATCGGGGCGGAGGCACATCTCCCCTTTGGCGGCGTAAAACAGACCGGCAATGGGCACCGCGAAGGCGGCTGGGAGGTCTACGACTTCTATTCGGAGACCAAGGTGGGCTACCTCGACTTCTCCGGTGCGCTCCAGCGGGCACAGATCGACAACTATCTGGGAACGCCGGACTGACGACAACTTCTAGCGGTCTCTAGCTCTTCCGCTGCACGAAGGTTATCTCCACAATCGATGAATCAGTCTCCGTGATCGGAGACAAGTGACTTAGATGCTCCCCAACGACTCGGCTCCCTCTCCAATCGACGGTTCCACTCTGGACGACTCCGGCAGCGCGCCGGCGTCGGGGCGGTCGATCACGCCGGCGCAGCGCATGGATGCGCTGCGCGAGCTGAATCGCGGACGCTCCAGCTTTGCGTTCCTCTCGGAGTGGTCCAAAATATTGCTGGTCTCTATCGGACTGTTCGGCGTGATCCGAACCTTTCTCGTGGAGGCGTTCAAGATCCCGAGCGGCAGCATGGAGAACACGCTGCAGGTCGGTGATTTCCTGCTCGTCAACAAACTCGTCTACGGCGCCGAAGTCCCGTTCACGCACGCGCGTCTGCCGCGCATTCGCGAGCCGAAGCGCGGCGACGTCATCGTGTTCGAGTGGCCGGAAGACCGCACGAAGAATTTCGTGAAGCGTCTCGTCGGCGTGCCCGGCGATACGGTCGAGATGCGCGAGGGTACGCTCGTGCGGAACGACACGGTCATCAAAGAGGGGTACATCGAGCACACCGAGCCCGACATGGACCCGGCGCCCGAGGATTTCCGCTGGCAGCGCGACTACGTGCCGCGAACGTCGGCGGCGGCGATCGGATATCATCCTTCGCGAAACAACTGGGGGCCTTTGGTCGTCCCAAAGGGGAACTACTTCGTCCTCGGCGACAATCGGGACAACTCGCTCGATAGTCGTTACTGGGGCTTCGTACCGGACTCGCTGGTAAAAGGTCGTCCGTTCGTGATCTATTACAGCTACGCGCCGGATACGGTGGACACGTTCGCCTGGCTCACGCACATTCGCTGGACGCGACTCGGTGAGCGAATTCACTAGCACGCACGATCGGGAAACCGGTCGCTCGAAATAGAACAGCAGCGCAGCAGATCAGCCGTTCGACGTTTTTTCCCCGCCCCCTGCCGTATGGCCGCCACCGGCAACAAAAAGTCGTCGTACGAAGAAGGCTCGCTCGACCAATACCTCCGCGACATCAGCGCGTATCCGCTGATTCCGCGCGAGGAAGAGGTGCGGCTTGCCCAACAGATCCGGAAGGGCGACCAGGAGTGCCTCGACAAGCTCGTGCGCTCCAACCTGCGCTTCGTCGTCTCCGTGGCGAAGAAGTACCAGAATCAGGGCGTCTCGCTTTCCGATCTGATCAACGAGGGCAACCTCGGTCTGATTCGCGCTGCTCACAAATTTGACGAAACGAAGGGGATCAAGTTCATCTCCTACGCCGTTTGGTGGATCCGCCAGGCCATCCTGCAGGCGCTCGCCGAACAGTCGCGCATCGTCCGCGTTCCGCTCAACCGCGCCGGCACGCTGCACCGCATCGGCAAGCGGGCCAACATGCTCCTCCAGGAGCTGGGCCGCGACGCGACGCACGCCGAGATCGCGCACGGCATGGACATCACCGAGGAAGAAGTCGCCAAGACCATGGCGATCTCGCAGACGCATCTCTCGCTCGATGCGCCGCTCACCCCCGGCGAAGACAACAAGCTCCTCGACTACCTCCCCGACACCGTCAACCCCACGCCCGACGAGCAGACCTTCGAGAAGGCGCTCACCGAGTCGATCGAGGAGGCGCTCTCGCATCTCAAGGAGCGCGAGTCGAAGATCCTGCGCCTCTACTTCGGTCTCGACGGCAGCGAGCCGATGACGCTCGAGGAGATCGGCGCGCTGCTCGGCATCACGCGCGAGCGGGTGCGGCAGATCAAGGAGAAGGCTCTGTCGCGGCTTCGGCACGTGTCGCGGGCGCGAGCGCTGGAGTCGTACCTGGGCTAGTAGGGCACGTGGGTGACGGGCAGCGCCAGCCCCACGTCGGCCAGCGCATTGGCGATCACCCACCCGCGCATGTACGGGCTGTCGAAGCGATACTCCCGCTCGGCTTTCACCAACACGTCGCGCGACACGAGCGTCTGCGCCGCCTTCGTCGCCGGCCCCGTGTCGCCGAGCCCGAACTGGCGGCGCGCGAGTCTCGTGGTGAGGCCGGAGCTCTTCACCGCGACAGCACGCAACACCTTCTGTTGCAGCGGCGATAGCGCGTCCCAGAGCGCCCGAATCGGCGCGTCCTCCGACAGCACGACCTGACGGAACCCTTCCTCGACCTCGGCCTCCGTTGCGCGGCCAAAGCGTCGCGCCACGTCGAAGGTGGAACGGGCGAGCTGCACCACGTCGCGCGTTCGCGGCTCGGCGAGTGTGACGATGCGGGCGCCGATTCCATCCGCTCGCGCGCCGGCCGCGCCCATACGCTCCTCGATCCAGCGGGCCAGGTGGTCGGGGTCCATCGCGCCAAACGCCAGCGGCTCGAGCAGCTTGTAGAACGGGCGGCGCGGTCCGGTCATCGCACCGATCAGCCGCTCGTCGGATCCGGCCAACACGTAGCTCACGTGCTTGTGATGCTGCACGATGCCGCGCAGATGCGCCTCGGCCTGTTCGCCGCCGAACCGGTGAATCTCCTGAAACTCGTCGAGAATCACGCCGATTCTCGCGCGCTTGCTCGCGGCGAGATGCTCGATCGCATCGAGCGCGCCCGCGAGCGTGGCACGCTGTTCGTCGATCCCGGCGTCGCGCATCGCGACGTCGAGGCTCGGCAGCAGGATGCCCGACGGATCGGGAGCGAGGCCCACCTTCACCGACAATCGCTGAATGAGCTTGGGCAGCGCATCCTGCCAGCGGCGACCCAGCTCTCGGACGGCGGCCTGCAGAATGCGGTTCGTCATGTCCGACAGCGCCGAGGCGGTCGACAGGTCGGCCATGATCACATGGCGCCCTTTGTTCGCGAGGTCCTCCTGCACGACGCGCAGCGTCGACGTCTTGCCCATGCGGCGCGGTCCAAAGACGATCAGATGCGCCTGCGGAGTGGTGAGGGCGCGCTCGATCCGGCGCCGCTCGTCGACGCGGTCGGTGAAGTGGCGGCCGCTCACGGCGCCGCCGATGCGGAAGGGATTTTCGGATTCGGCGACCCGGCGCACCATTCGTCGCTCGTAGTATATGTTTAGATAGTTCCCAAATAGATACTAAACATCGGCGCCGGGCCGGTCAAGCTGCGTCCCGCGCGCCCGCCTACCTCACCCGAGCACCGGGCGGTAGCTTGGTACCAGCACGGTTCCCACACCCGCTTCGACCGAGCGCCCCATGACACGATTCTCCGTTCGCCCGCGCCGCCGGCTTTCGCTCGCGGCCATCTGCGTCCTCATTGGATCCGCCGGAACCGGTGCGCAGGCGCCAACGCAACAGGCCTCGCGCGCGCCCGTGTCGTCGCCGCTCTTCTCGGCCGAAGACGCCATCGACGTGAACACCTACGCCATTGCCGACATGACCGATGACGGCCGGTGGCTCGCGCTCACCCAGGCCGTGCGGCGCGACGGGTTCGGCATCGAGTACCGGCACGACGGCGATCCGACGTACGTCCATCCCGCGCTCGTTCGCCTCTGGGCCGTGGACGCGCGCACCGGACAGCGTCAACCGATCTTTGCCGACAAGCGCTCCGCGCGCGGCATGCGCTGGTCGCCGGACGGCAGCCAGCTCGCGATGCTCCTCTGGAACGGCGACACCTACGAGCCCGCGGTTTGGACGCGCGCCACCGGGAAGATCGCCACGCTCAAGCTTCCCGCCGGAAAGTACGCCGCCGAGGCGAGCGACCTCCGCTGGAACGGCGCGGGATCGCAGCTCGTCGTCGCCGTGCACACGGCCGAGTGGCGAAAGAAGGCGCGCGACACCTTCGCGGCGATCACCAACGGGCCGGTGTTCGTACAGAGCAGCAAGGATCCGTTCCTCGCCTGGGACGACCTGCGCCGCATGGGGAACCGCCGCAGCGTCGCCGCGGTCGACGTGAAGACGGGCGCGTACCACGAGCTCGTGCCCGAGACGATGCTCGGCGCGTACACGGTCGCGGAGGACGGCAGCACGGTTGCCTACACCGAAGATCAGACCAAGAAGACGGACTACGACGGCGGCGGCAATGACGGCCGCCTCTTAGCCCGCTCGCTCACCGGCGGCGCGACGCGAACACTGCTCGCCTCGACCAAGGGCACGAACGTCGTGTGGTCGGAAGACGGAAAGCGATATGCATACTCGAAAGACGGACGCGTGTACGTCGCGTCGTTGGCCGACTCCGCGGTGCGGCTCATCGCCGGTCCCGCCGAAGCGGTGAAGGGCGCGCCGGTCACGCCGCCCGATACGTCGACGGCCGGACGCGCGAAGGCGCGCCTCGAGCGGTTCACCGCGAGCCGCTTCAGCCCCCACGGCGATGCGCTGCTCGTCTCGAACGGCGAAGGGCAGTGGATCGTCGACCTCGGCACCAACGCGCGCGAGCTCGCGATCGCCGCGAACGACTCGAACCCGACCATGCCGCGCGTGGCCTACGCGGCGTGGAGCGACGACGGATCGAAGGTCTATTTCACCAGCGCTTCGCGAACGAAGTGGGAGCGTGGCGTCGTGCGCTACGATCGCGCGACCAAGCGGCTCGATCAGCTTGTGAAAGACGGCCGCACGTACGGCGGCCTGCGCCTGTCGAAGGACGGCAGCGCCGCGTTTCTCACCGTGACCGAGGGGAATCGGCCGGGCGACCTCTATGCGGCGAATGGCGACCTATCCAACCTGCATCGCATCGTCGAGTCGAATCCGCAGCTCGCCTCGAAGCGCTTTGGTCCCACGGAGCTGATGTCCTACCTCGACGCCGACGGCCATTCGAAGTACGCCGTGATGCACTATCCGGCGAACTACGAGAAGGGCAAGGCGTATCCCACGGTGTTCATCGTGTACGAGGATTTCTTCGACGACACCTTCGACGTTGCCGCGAACGTGCTCGCGGCGAACGGCTATCTCGTCGTGAAGCCGTCGGTCGACTTCGAGACGGGCTTTCCAGGCGAGGCGTGGCTCAAGGGTGTGACGGGCGCGGCGAACAAGCTGATCGAGATGGGCGTTGCCGACTCGGCGAAGCTGGGGGTGCAGGGCACGAGCTACGGCGGCTACGCCACGAACCTGTTGATTACCCAGACCAACCGCTTCAAGGCGGCCATCAACATTTCCGGTAAGGTCGATCTGATCAGCTTCTACACCGACAGCCCGCGGCTCGGCGTGCGCAACATCACCGCGGCGGAGCGGCAGCAGGATCGCATCGGCTCCACGATGTGGCAGCAGCCGCAGAAGTACGAGGCGCACTCGGCGATCCTCTACGCCGACCGCATCACCACGCCGCTCTTGCTGATCACCGGCCAGCAGGACTCCAACGTGCCGGAGATCAATAGCCGCGAGATGTACTACGCGCTACGCCGGCTCGGAAAGGAAGTGGTGTGGGTGAGCTACGCCAACGGCGGTCACGGCGGCGGCGTGGCCAGCGCCGAAGATTTCCTCGACGAGTACAAGCGGATGGTCGAGTGGTACGACGCGAAGTTGAAGAAGAAGGCGGCCGACAAGACGGCGACGGACGATCGATAACTCTCATACCTAAGTCATGGCCCAGAACGCATCCTTCGACGTCACCACCGGCGTCGACCTTCAAGAAGTCGACAACGCGATCAACCAGGCGCAGAAGGAGATCGCGCAGCGGTACGACTTCAAAGGCTCCAACTCGAGCATCGAGTTCAAGCGCGCCGAGGAGCTCATCGCGCTCGTCGCCGACAGCGACTTTCAGATGCGCGCGCTGTTCGACGTGGTGCAGGCCAAGCTGATCAAGCGCGGCGTGCCGGTGAAGAACCTCGACGTCGGCGAGATCAAGCAGGCCGGGGGCGATACCGTGCGCCGCGAGGTGAAGCTCAAGACGGCGCTCGACGGCGACACGGCAAAAAAAGTTGCCGCGGCGATCAAGGACGCCAAGCTCAAGAAGGTGCAGGCGTCGATTCAGGGCGATCAGGTCCGCGTGAGCTCGCCGTCGAAGGACGACTTGCAGGAGGCGATGGCGTTGCTTCGCAAAGGCGACTACGGGGTGGAGCTGAAGTTCGGCAACTATCGGTGACAGCTGTCGTGTTCGACGTGGCGTAGCGCATGGAGCACGGGCTCGGTGCGGGCCGGTAAGGGGGATCGCCCAAGAAAATGAAGTACTTTATGATGCAAAGTTCACGAGCGCGCGCTCTGATCCTCCGGCACCCCGCGACGGCCATCCCCACCGTATCCGTCGCTTAGATTTCACGGCTCGCGCCCGCCGTCCTCCTCTCTCGTCTCCACCTCCCTTGAAGTTCAGCCTCATCACCCTCGGTTGCGACAAGAACACCGTCGACAGCGAGCGCTACCTCGCGCAGCTCGCCGACCGCGGCGCCGAGTACACCGAGAACATGAGTGACGCGGACGTCATCGTCGTGAACACGTGCGGCTTCATCGACGCGGCGAAGAAGGAGTCGATCGACGCCCTCGTGGAAGCGGGACGACTGAAGGAGGACGGGAGCTGCAAGGCCGTCGTGGGTGTGGGATGCATGGTGCAGCGGCACAAGGATGAGCTGCTAGACGCGCTCCCCGAGGTCGACCTCTTCCTCGGATCGTCGGAGATGGACCGGCTCATTCCCGAGCTCGAGGAGCGCGGGCTGATCGGCGGCGACGACGTGCCCGCGGTGCATCCGGGCATCCGCATGTTCACCGGGGGCTTGGCGCACGTGCGCTACCTCAAGATCAGCGAGGGGTGCGACCACGGTTGTGCCTTCTGCGCCATTCCGCTCATGCGCGGCAAGCATCGGTCGTTCGCGCTGAACGAGATCGTTCACGAAGCGCAGCTCCTCGAGGCGCAGGGCGTGCGCGAGCTCAATCTCGTGGCCCAGGACCTCGCGCATTACGGCCGCGATCGCCGCGACGAAAAGCTCGGCCTGTCCGACGTGCTCGAGGCGCTGGTGCGCGAGACTACGGTGCCGTGGATCCGGATGCTCTATCTCTACTCCACGGGCCTCACGCCGCGCGTGCTCGAGCTCATGGCCACCGAGTCGCGCATCCTGCCCTACCTCGACATGCCCATCCAGCACGGATCCGACGCGGTGCTGGCGCGCATGCGGCGCCCCGAGCGGCAGAAGTCGATTCGCGAACGCGTACAGCGCGTCCGAGCGATGGTGCCCGACGTCGCGATCCGCACCACGTGCATCGTGGGCTTTCCCGGCGAGACGGAAGAAGATTTCGAGACGCTGCTCGCCTTTCTCGAAGAGATCCAGTTCGAGCGCGTCGGCGCGTTCACCTACTCGCCGCAGGAAGGCACGCGCGCCGCGGAGATGGAGGACGACGTGCCGGAGGCGGTGAAGCGCACGCGTCTCGAGCGGCTCAACGAGACGCAACGGCTGATCACCGCCGAGCGCTACGAGGCGCGACTTGGCCGCACGGTCCGCGCGCTCGTCGATCGCGTGGATGACGGCGTCGTGCAGGCGCGCACCATGTGGCAGGCCGACGACATCGACGGCGTCACCTATGTCGCCGGGGCCGAGCACGTCGCGCCGGGTGCGTTCATCGACGTGCGGCTCGACGACGTGCTGGAGGACGTCGACTTCGCCGCCACATTGGTCAACGTCGTATCGGCGCCGCTCGCGCCGCCGCGCGCGACACGCGCGCTTCCCATGTTCAAGTCCATCGGCAGCTTCGGCCGGTGACGACACGCTCGCATGAGATCATGGAACGCGCCCGGACGCTCTTCCCCGGCGGCGTGAGCTCTCCGGTGCGCGCCTTCCGCGGCGTGGGCGGCGAGCCGTTCGTCGTCGACCGCGGCAAGGGCTCGCGTATTTGGGACGCTGACGGGCGCGAGTACATCGACTACGTGCTGTCCTGGGGCCCGCTCGTGCTCGGACACGCGCCCGACAGGGTACTCGAGGCAGTCGAGCGTGCGATGCGGAAAGGAACGAGCTTCGGCATCCCCACCGAGCTCGAAGTCGAGCTGGGTGAGCGGATCGTCGAGCGGATGCCGCACGTCGAGATGATGCGCTTTGTCTCGAGCGGCACCGAGGCGACGATGAGCGCCGTGCGCGTGGCGCGCGCCGCCACGCAGCGCGACGTCATTCTCAAGTTCGACGGCTGCTATCACGGCCACGCCGACTCCTTCCTCGTGCGCGCCGGCTCCGGCGTCGCCACGCTCGGGCTTCCGAACTCGCCGGGGGTGCCCGACGCGCTCGCGGCGCTCACCGTCGTTGCGCCGTTCAACGATCTCGCGTCGGTGGAGTCGCTGCTTCGCTCGTACAGCGTCGCGGCGATCATCGTCGAGCCCATCGTGGGGAACAGCGGATTCATTCCGCCCGATCCTGCATTTCTCCCGGGCCTTCGCGCGCTCGCCGACGCGCACGGCGCGCTGCTCATCTTCGACGAAGTGATGACCGGCTTTCGCATCGCCTACGGCGGCGCACGCGAGCGATTCGGTGTCACGGCCGATCTCACGACGCTCGGCAAGGTAATCGGCGGTGGCCTTCCGGTGGCGGTGTACGGTGGTCGTCGCGACCTGATGGAGCGGGTCGCGCCCGCGGGCAACGTCTATCAGGCGGGCACGCTGTCGGGCAATCCGCTGGCGATGGCAGCAGGATTGGCGACGCTCGAGCTGCTCACGCCGGACGTACAGAGCCGCATGACCCGTCGCACTGAGCGGCTAGTGCAGGGGCTCCGTGAGATCGCCGCTCGTCGCCGCGTGCCGTTCACCGCCGACTCCGCGGGCTCGATGTGGGGATTCTTCTTTCGCGCCGAGCCTGTGCGGTCGTTCTCCGACGCGAAGACGGCGGACGTGGAGCGGTTCAAGCGCTTCTTCCACGCGGCGCTCGAGCGCGGCGTCTATCTCGCGCCGTCGGCGTTCGAGGCGGGGTTCACCTCGGATGCGCACAGCGACGCGGACATCGAGGAGACGCTGGGTCGGTTGGACGATGCCATGGCGGCGGCGGGGTGAGGAGGCGCCTGCTGCTCGGCGCAGCATCCCTTCTCGCGTGTAGCTCCGCGGTTCCCGCCCCGGAGCCGACAGTCGTGGCGACGCCGGTTGCGGCACCACCGAGATCATCCGCGCCGCGCGCTGCCGACCCGTCCGCGCCGCCCAACACGCGCCGCGCCGCGCTGCCCGGCGCCTCCGTTCGCAACGTGGGCGACACCACGATTCGCGTGCTGCTGTCGTCGACGTCCCAAGCCGCGCGCGTGGCCTCGCCCAACGGTGTGACGCTCACCAACCGCGACGGTTCGCTGATCGCTCGCGCGGCGCGCGACGAAGTGTGGCACTTCGAGCGCGAGGGCCGGCGCGTTCGCGCCGTGCGACCCGACGGTGTCCCCACCGTCTGGACAGATGCGCCGATCGTGGCGCGCGCGGTGGGCGCGGCGCTGCTCAACATCGGCGGGAAGCCGTATCGCGGCGACGCGGCCTTTTACGCGGGCGACACGAGCGTCCTCGTCGTGAACGTGGTCAAGATCGATGACTACCTGCGAGGCGTCGTACCGCTCGAGATCGGAACCAAGTCGATGTCGGATTCCGCGGCGGTGCAGGCGCAGGCCGTGACAGCACGGAGCTACGCGTACATCCACCTTGGCGGCGACGCGCGGCGCGTGTACGACGTGACGGGCGGCGTGCTCGATCAGGTGTACGGCGGCGTCGCCGCCGAAACGCCGGTGTCGTCGGAGGCCGTGGAGAGCACGCGCACTCTGGTGCTCAAGTACGACGGCCGGGTCGTGAATGCGCCGTATTCATCCACCTGCGGCGGCGCGACCGCGGCGGCGTCGGAGATCTGGCGTTCGAACGACGAGCCGTATCTGCAGTCGGTGAGCGATCGGATTCCCGGAACGGAGCGCTTCTACTGCGACGGCGCGCCCCGCTTCCGGTGGACGCGCACCATGGATGGCGCGACCGTCAACGCGGCGCTCGCGCAGTATCTCGCGGCGTACACCGCGGTTCCCGGGCGAAAGCCTGGTGTTGCCCGCGCCATTGCCGTTGCTTCGCACACCGAGTCGGGGCGGGTGGGCACGCTCGCCATCAGCACCGACCGCGGCAACTTCACGCTGCGTGGCAACGACATTCGCTACGTGCTCCGCCCACCCGGTGGCGAGATTCTCAACAGCACGTATTTTTCCGTCGAAGCCGTGCCGGCGGCCGACGGCTCGATCGGTCGGTTGACGATACACGGAAACGGTTACGGCCATGGCGTGGGCATGTGCCAGTCGGGAGCGATCGGCCGTGCGCGCGCCGGACAGGATTTCCGAACGATTCTCCACACCTACTATCCCGGAACGACCGTTGGACCAGCCGAGTAGACACTCGGCCGGAGCCCTCTGCTGGCTCGTCGCGCTCCTCGTGGCCGTTCCGAGTCGCGTTCACGCGCAGGGCGGTGGCAACGGGCCCGGTGGATCGCTCGTCGACCACCTGGGGCTCGACAAGCTGCAGATCGTGTCGTTGGGGGGCGCCTTCGGATGGATCGTTCCGTCACAGGTCGAGCCGGCGAAGCTCGTGGCCGTGTCGGCGGACTACGGCGAGTTCGCACCGAACTGGCGGGTGGTGGTGAACGCGAGCTTCTGGAGATCGCAATACCGTTCGTCCGTGGTGCAGATCTTCGTGGACTCCCTCAACAAGAGCCTGTCCGGATCGGGCACGAACCGCGTGACGCCGTCACGCATCGCGCTCTACGACGTGACGTTCGGGGCCGACGCGCGGTACGTGCCGAGCTACAGCGGCGAGCTCAAGCCCTTCTTCGGCGTGGGGCTCGCCATGCACGTGATCAACGCCGAGGGCGCGCTCATCAAGGGGACGTTCGTGGAGCGCGCCCTCGACCAGATCGCCACGGGCGCGTACGTCACGACCGGCGTATCATTCAAGATCGTGAAACACTTTGGGCTCGAGGGCAGCGTGCGCGGCGACTTGCTGAGCGGGTTCCGCTCGGTGCAGGCGCGGGCCGGCGCGACGTACTATTTCGGGCATGTCCGCGGTCTGACGCCGGTCGGCGGCGGTTCGCCGGAGTAGACTCATGAAGGCCATTGGATGAAAGACACCGTACGAATTGGAGTGGTGGGTGCGGGCGCGATCGCGCAGCTCGCCCACCTGCCGGTGCTGGCGAAGATGCGCGGCGTGCAGCTCGTCGCGATCTGCGACAACGACCGGCCCAAGGCCCGGGCGCTCGCCGACCGGTTCGGCATCCCCGACGTGGTCACCGACATCGAGGATCTGCTCGAGCTCGACGAGCTCGAGGCGGTCGTCATCGCGACGCCCAACCACCTGCACGAGCCCCACGTCCTCAGCGCGCTCGCCTCGAAGCGCCACGTACTCTGCGAGCGGCCGCTCTCGCTGACGTCGCGGGGCGTGGAGCGGATCCTCGCCGCCGCGGCGCGCGCCGATCGAGTCGTGTCGGTGGCGAACAACCATCGTTACCGCACCGACGTCCAGACGCTCTCGCGCTTCATGCACGGCGGCGAGCTCGGGAAGATCGAGGGCATGCGCGCGGGCTCGTACCACTTCAAGCGCCCCGCCGAAGGGTGGCGCCAGCGCCGCGCCGAATCGGGCGGCGGCGCCTTCCTCGATCACGGCGTTCCGCTGCTCGATCTCGCCCTGTGGCTCGCCGACTATCCCGACCCCGTACGTGTGAGCGCGCACATGGACCGCCCTCGCGGCGCGAGCGTCGTGGAGGAGGCGATGGTGGTGCACCTCGAGTGCGTGGGCAGCGCATCCTTTCTCTTCGACGTGTCCTCGGCGTACGTGGGCGAGGAAGAGCGCTGGTGGTTCGAGGTGCTCGCCGCTCGCGGGAGCGCGCGCCTCGCTCCGTTGCGCGTCGTCAAAGAGCTGAACGGCCGCGCCACCGACGTGTCACCGTCCGGCGCCGCTGGCCGCGAGAGTGCCTTCACACAATCCTATCGGGCGGAGCTGGCGCACTTCCTGACAACAGTCCGCGGCGAGACTTCGTACGATCCGCCCACGGATCAAGTGAAGCTGCACAAGATCATCGAAGGGATCTACAAGTCCGCGGAGGAGAGCAAAGAAATTCGGTTCTAGGTGATGCTCGCGTCGGGCTCACTTTCCGCGACCGACCGCCCGTACCGCGATACCGGCTTCCTCAAACCCTTCCCGAATTTTCTCCGCAAACTCGACCGCGTGCGGCCCATCTCCATGAATGCAAATGGTGTCCGCCCGAATCGAGATCTCCTCGCCGTCGACCGATCGTATTTTCCCTTCGCGCACCATGCGGATGGCGCGGGTCACGGCTTCGTCGGCGTCGTGGATCTGCGCATCGGGGCGGCGGCGTGAGACCAGAGAGCCGTCGTTCATGTAATTCCGGTCGGCGAACGCCTCGCATGCCGTCGTGAGCCCCACCGACTCGGCTTCGCTGATCAGGTGACTTCCCGGCAGTCCGAACAGCACGAGGCCCGGATCGACGTCGCGCACGGCGCGGGCGATTGCGGCAGCCAAATCCTGCTTGACGGCGGCCATGTTGTACAGCGCGCCGTGTGCCTTCACGTGTTGCAGCTCGACCTTCGCCGCGTTGGCGAAGCCGAGCAGGGCACCAACCTGGTACACCACCATGTCGTAGGCGTCTTCCGGCGTGACATCCATGGCACGGCGGCCGAAGCCGATCAGGTCGGGCAGACCGGGATGCGCGCCGACGGCCACGCCGCGCTGGCGCGCGCGCGCGATCGTCGAGCGCATCACCGACGGATCGCCGCCGTGATACCCGCAGGCGACGTTGGCGGAGGTGATGAAGGGGAAGACCGCCTCGTCGGCGCCGATGCGATACGCGCCGAAGCTTTCTCCCATGTCGCAGTTCAAGTCGACTTTGTCGGTCATGGCCTCTCTCGTCAGTGGCGCAGGGTGATCGCGATGCGTGCCTGCGCCAGGTCCTGTTCCTGATCAAGGTACATCTGCTGCGCGTCGTCGAGCGAGACGAACCGAAAGCGAACGCGGTCCGCGGGCTTGAGCTGCGCGATCAGCGGTAGGTCGACGCTCGCCACTTCGCCGATGCGCGGATAGCCGCCTGTCGTCTGACGATCCGCCATCAATACGATCGGCGCGCCGCCGGGCGGCAGCTGCACCGTACCGAACGCCACCGCCTCGGACAACAGCTCGAGCGGCTCGCGAAGCGCGAGCTCGGTGCCCTCGAGCCGGTAGCCCATGCGGTCGGAGCTGGCCGACACGCGGAACGCAGCGGTCGTGAGCTGGCGGCGCGCCTCGGCGGTTAGCGCATCGGTGTGCGCGCCGGCGACCAGACGCACGATCGGGTCCTCGCTGTAGCGCGGACGCAGCGAGGCACCGATGCTCCATCGTGCGACGGCGGGCCGCGATATCGCGTCGCCGATCGATTGCGCAAAGGATTGCGCGATCGCCCGCCCCTGTCGTGACGGTTCGCCCACCCGCACGGCGTCGCCGGCCCGGAGCGCACGCCCCTCGTACCCGCCGAATTGCGCGCGCAGATACGTGCTGCGGCTTCCAAACACTGGCGGAACGTCGATACCACCGGCAACGGCGACGTACGTTCGGCAACCCACGCGCGGCCGGCCGAAGCGTAGCGTTGCGCCGGCGCGCACGACGACCGGATGCCACACGGGAATCCCGACGCCATCCACGCTCGCGTCGAGATCGCCGCCGGTGAGTGCGAGAAGCGTCGTGGCGTCGAAGCCAATCGCCGGTCCGATCAACGCGGCCTCGAGCGCGGCGCACGATTCGTCGTTGCCCACGAGCAGGTTGCCGATCCGCAGTGCGATGCGATCCATTGCGCCGCCCACCGGAATCGCGCTCCCTTGATGGCCCATGCGGCCGAGATCCTGAACGGTTGTCTGTAGACCCCCCGTGACGATGCGCAGGGTCACGGCGCGCCCGACGCGCGATATTCATCCAGGGTGACCGGCCGGAAGCGCACGCGATCGCCGGTGGCGAGCAGCGACGGCTCGTCGCGCGCGATGTCGAAGATGCGCAGCGGCGTACGGCCGATCAGATTCCATCCGCCCGGCGATTCCATCGGATAGACGCCCGTCTGCTGGCCGCCAATCCCCACCGCACCGGCCGGCACCGCCGTGCGCGGCGACGGCCGGCGCGGCGTCGCGATGCGGTCGGAGAGTCCGCCGAGGTACGCGAAGCCGGGCATGAAGCCGACCATGTAGACGAGATAGTCGCCGGCCGCATGGATTCGCACGACCTCCTCGGCGGCGAGTCCATGCTGGCGCGCGACATCGTCGAGGTCGGGCCCGAGATCGCCTCCATAACAGACCGGAATCTCGACCGTGCGGGGCGGGGGCAGCTCGTCCGCGCGAATCGTCGCGAGCGACGCCTCGAGCATGGCGACCATTCGATGGTGCGGTGACGCCGTGGCGCTCCCGGGCACGCGTGCCGGATCGTAGTGCACCGCGACGCTGGCGAAGGCCGGCACGAGATCCACCATCCCCCCGGGCGGGTGAGCGTCGAGATGCGCCGAGACCGCCCGCACCAACCGATGCGTCGCCTCGTCGATCGAGTCGCCGAGGGTGATCGTGACTGCGTGGTCGCCCAGAGGGGTGAAATGCATCGGCATACAAGACTATCGCCACGGGACGACGGCGTACAGCGGCGAATGTGCTTTGGCGAATTTGCTTGACCGGGGGCGTGCGTGATTCACACTATTCAGAAGTCCGCCCATCATTCTTTGCGAGGTGCAGCGTGCGAGCTCGATCTGTCATCGCCCAGGCCATCGCGTCGTTCGTCGGGATCGCGCTCCTCGGGCCTGCCATGCGCGCGCAAACGCCCCCGGCGCCGAGCACCCCGGCCGCGCGCGTCAACTACGCCTACCGCTATCGCCTGCTCGGCGTCTACGACGAGGCGAGCGGCGACCCGATCGAGGGCGTCGAGGTCTCCGACGTGCTGGGCGGCAACAAGTCGCTGACCACGTCCACGGGCACGCTCAGTCTGGTCTTTCTGCCCGAAGGCGCCACGCTCGTGCGCCTGCGGAAGGTCGGCTTCGAAGTCCAGACCATGACCATCGCGATCTCGCCGGCCGACACGGCGCCGCTGACGATCATCATGAGGAAGTCGACCCAGCTGGCCACGGTCGTCGTCACCGATTCCGCGACGAAGCATTTGTCGCCTTCGCTCCGAGCGTTCGAGGAGCACAAGAAGACCGGGCTTGGCCAGTACGTCGAAGAGAGCTATCTCCGGAAGAACGACGATCGGTCGCTCGCGCAGTCGCTGGCGCCGAAGCTCGCCGGCGTGCGCACCGTCACCGATCCGTCGGGCGCGACCTATCTCGTCTCGAGTCGCAAGGAGTGCTCGGGACCGGTGCTGGGAAAACGGTGCAATGCGCCGAACTGCTACGTGCGGGTCTTTCTCGACGGGGTCCAGACGACCGACAACTCGACGCCGGGGCGGACCGGCATCGACCTGAACCACCTCAACACGCTCGACTACGCGGCGGCCGAATTCTACCCCGGCGGCATGGCGCTCCCCAATGGCGTCAGCGCGCTGAACTCGGACTGCGGAACCCTGCTGCTGTACACGCGGATGCGATGACGCCCGCGGTCACAGCGCCGAGCCGAGCACGCTGTCGAACACGCGCGCCTCGATGAAGCTCTTGAGCAAATCCTCATCGAGCATCCCGTCCCTCGCCTCCATCCGCAGGATGTCGAGCGCGCGCTCCCAGGGCACCGCCCGCTTATAGGGGCGGTCGGTCGCGGTGAGCGCGTCGAAGATGTCCGAGATCGTCATCATGCGCGTCTGCACGGGAATCGCGTCGGCCGTGACGGCGCGCGGGTAGCCGCGGCCATTGAGCTTCTCGTGATGGCCGTAGGCGATGTTCGGAATCCCGCGCAGCTCCCGGGTCCACGGGATCTGTTCGAGGAAGCGGAACGTGTGCGTGACGTGCGACTCGATCTCGCGGCGCTCGTCGTCGTCGAGGTTTCCCTTGCGGATCATCAGGAACTGGAGCTCGTCGTCGCCCAGCAGGAGCTTGGTGCTTCCGTCGAAATCGAGGTAGGTGCGGCCGTTGATGTCGCGTAGCTCCTCGAAGGTGCCTTCGGGAAGGATCGTAGGCTCGTTCGCCTTGACGATGGCCTCGAGATAGCGGTGCAGCTCGTCGCGCGTCGATGCGCGCGCGCGCTCGAGCTGTTCGAGCGCCGCGTCGTACGCGGCTTTGCCCCGCGTGAGCAGCAGGTCGGCCCGCGCCCGCTCGAAGCTCAAGTCCGCCGACTGCATCAGATACGCGAAGCGATTGCGGATGATCTCGAGGTCCGGCGGATACAGCTTCTTCTGCTTGACGAGCACCTGCTCGCGCACGCCCACCTTGCCGAAGTCGTGCAGCAGACCTGCGTAGCGCAGCTCGCGGAGCTGCTCGCGCGTAAAGCGGGTCGCGCGGTACGGACCGTCGCCCCCGCGGTCCACGGCCTCGGCCAGCGCCACGGTGAGTGCCGCGACACGGCTCGAGTGGCCCGACGTGGCGGGGTCGCGCGACTCGATCGCCGTCACCGCCGCGGTGACAAACCCCTCGAACAAGCGCTCGATGTCCTCGTACAACCGGCTGTTCTCGATTGCCACCGCCGCCTGCGAGGCGAGGGCGCTCACCAGCTCCACGGCGCGCTGGTCGAAGGAGACCACCTCGCGCTCCACGATCTCCGCGGATGTCAACCGCACATCCGGATCGCGCTTGCGGTTGATGAGCTGCAGAACGCCGATGATCTCGTCGCGATGCGTCTTCATCGGAATGACGAGCATCGACTTGGTGTGATAGTTGAACTTCTCGTCGAAGCTGCGGTTCTGCTTGTAGCTGACGTCGTCGGGGAGCAGATAGACGTCGGCGATGACGAGCGGCTCCCCGGTCGCGGCGGCATAGCCCGCGAGGCTGGCGTGGTCGATCGCGACGCTGAACTCGTTGAAGGGCAGGGCGGGGAGGGTGTTGTTCTGGGAGAGCTTGAACCGAAGCGTGTTGGCAGGCTCCATTCCGGACGGGCGCTCGGTGAGATAGAGCGACCCGGCGTCGCTCGTCGTGATTCGGCGCGCCTGGCTGAGGATCATCTCCAGCAGCGTGAGCAGGTCGCGCTCCGTGGAAAGCGCGACGCCCACGTTCGTGAGCTCGCGCAGCTCGCGTTGCCGCTCCTCCTGCTCGGCGACCGCGTGCCGCTCGCCGACGAGCGACGCCGCGTGGCGGAACGCGCCGCGCAGCATGGCGATGATCGCGCCTACCGGCGCGTCGGCGGAGACGTAGCTCGTGAGCAATTCCAGCGGAAAGTCCGCCGGCGGCTCGGGTTCTCCCGGCTCACCCAACCCCACGAGCGCCGCGAAGCGCGCGAGCTCCTTGAGCTGCTCGCCGTCGCCGGCGCTGGCGAGCAGCCCCCGATCGAGCACGATCACGGTTGGCCGCGCGCCGTCGACAGCGCGCGGAAGCACCGGCACACGCCGCACCTCCACGTCATCTTCCCGGCGGCCAAGCGGCGCCGACGAGATCGTGCGGCCCAGCGCGGTGATCAACAACGGCTTCATGTGCTGGCGCGTCGCCTTGCTTCCCGCACCGTCACTGCTTGCCGTCCGTCGCCGGCAGCTTTGGTCCAGCTTTGAGCAGGCGCATCGCCTCGTCGATCGCCACCTTGAGCTCGCGGTCCATTCCCTTCGCGTCGTCGGCGACGGAGTTCTTCACCCAGACGTCGGGCGGCACGCCGAAGTTCTCGAGGTCCGTGCCGTAGTTGTTCGGCTTCGACGGATCCCACGTCACGACGAGCGAGCCCGGAGTGCGAATCGCCCCGCCGTTGATCAACGCGTAGCTGCCGGTCGCGATGACCTGGGCCGACGTCGGGTTGCCGACGAGCCGTCCGAGCCCGAGCTGCCGGAAGCCGGCGGGAGTGACCTCGGCATCGGACACCGAGCGGTAATTGATCATCATGACTTTCGGTCCGACGATCGCCTGCCGCGGACGGCGGCCCCACGTGCGCGATCCGTTGCGGTTATTCCAGAACTGGTATGGCTGCCGCTCGAGAATGTCGAGCAGCTCCTGGTCGATGTTGCCGCCGCCGTTGTTCCGGATGTCGACGATGATGCCTTTCTTCTGCCAGAAGCGGTCGATCTCGTTCTGGAAGCGCTCGAGCGACGGCTGGTCCATGGCGCGAATGTGGACGTACGCGATCTGGCCGTTCGTCGCCTTGTCCACGGAGTCGCGGTTGTTGGCGACCCACTCCTCGTACTTGATGTTCGTGAGGTTGTTGACCGAAGCGATGCGGTAGGACTTCGCGTTCGCCCCGTCCGGCGTCTTCGCGATCTTCACGGTCACGTAGTCGTTCGGGGTCGTGCTCAGGAGCTTCCAGTAGTCGTCGCCCGCCTTGATCTCCTGGCCTTCGATCGACGTCACGTAGTCGCCGGTCTTGATGTCGATCCATTCCTTGTCGGCCGGCCCGTCGCGATAGACGTGGCTCACGCGGTAGCGGCCGTTCTCCGGCTCCATCTCCAATCCGATGTACTTCGTCGTGTAGACACGCGGTACGGTGATGCTCGCCGGCCCGGTGACGCCGGTATGCGACGAGCTCAGCTCGCCGATCATCGCGTTCGCGATGTCGTAGACGTCCTCGTTGGTGCCCGCGTACTTGAGCAGCGGCTGGTACTTGGCGTAGAGCGCCGTCCAGTCTTTGCCGTGCATCTTGGGATCGTAGTACCGGTACTTCATGACGCGATACGACTCGTCGAACAGCTGCTTCCACTCGTCGCGCCGGTCGACACGAACCTCGAACGAAAAGTTGACCTGCTCTCCGGGCGCAGCCGTCGGCGATGTGGCCGCGGCGCCACGACCGGCTGTCGCCGCGCCGCCCGCGGGAATCGCGAGTCGCTCGACAGGGAAGCCCACCTCGGCGCGCCCGGCCGCGACGTCGTCGGCCGACGGCGTGCGCACCGGGCCGCGGAAATAGATCGTGCGACGATCCGCCGTGGGCTGCATACCGGCAAAGGTGCCGGCGGCGACGCGACGCCCGTCGCGGCCGTCGATGCCGATGGAGTACAGACCATTCTGAGAATTATCTGTACCCGCCCCGCCGCGACCACCCCGTCCGCCGCCGCCGCCAAATCCGCCACCGCCCACGGCGTAGTACACGGTGCGTCCGTCGCGCGACAGGAAGTACGCGCCAACGCCGGCCGTGCCGCGCGTGAGCTGCATGGCGCGCCGGTCGATGCCGTTCAGGTCGACGCGGACGCCCGTCGCATCCACCGCGGTGCTGTCGCCGCCGCGCCCGCGACCGCCGGTCGCTGCGCGACGCAGCCGCTCCCGGACGAGCGGATCGTTCGGATCTTCCGTGAGACGCGTCAACGGCACCGCGAACAACTGGTTCACCCCGCCGTCGCGGTTCGACGTGAACACGAGCGTCTTGCCGTCGGCAGTCAGCTGACCGCTCGTCTCGTTCCACGGGCTCTGCGAGACGTTGTACTCCTTCTTCGCGCGGATGTCGTAGAGATAGACGTCGGCGTTCTGCTCGTCGTCGCGGCGGCTGTAGACGAGCCAGTTGCCGTCGCCGGAATACTGCGACAGGGTGAACCCGCCGGCGCCGTTGTGCGACAGCTCGCGCGGCTCGCCGCCGGCAACGTCCACTTCATACAGCTTGTTGTCCGCCGTGAAAGCGATCTTCTGCGAGTTGTTCGCCCACGTGAGATTCTCCTTCTCCGCCGGCATTTTCGTCAGCTTTTTCTTCGCGCCGGTACCGAGGTCGAAGACCCACAGCTCCTGCTCGCCGCCTTCGTCCGATACGAACGCGATCTTGCGACCGTCGGGCGCGTACAGCTCGTTGCGGTCGCGCCACGGCGAGTTGGTCACCGGAACCTTCTCACCCACGCCCTGCTCGGTGGGCACCACGACGATCTCGCCGTGGAAGTCCACGGCCATGTAGTCGCCGCTCGGCGCGATGCTGAATCCTTCGGCGCGATTCTGCGTGGGCACGACGACGATGTCCGCTTCCTTCGGGTCGAACGCCATGGCGATGTCGACCTTCCTCGGCTTTCCATTCGGCACGTCGACGGTGTACAGGTCGAAGTCGTGCTGAAAGACGATCTTCCTGCCGTCGGGGGAGATGGACGGGAAGAAGACGCCGCCGCTCTTGAAGGTCGTCACCTGCTGCAGCGCGCCGCCCTTGGGCGCCATGCGCCAGAGGTTGAACGTGCCGTCGCGCTCCGACGCGAAGTAGATCATGCCGTCAGCGCCCCACATGGGGAACACGTTGTTCGCGAAGGCGCGGAACTGCTGCTGGTCGGTGTTGGTGATCTCTTGCACGTCGCCGTTCTTCACGTTCATCACGGCGATGTTGGCCGCGGCATTGCCGCGGTACTCCTTGCGCCAGGTGGACGGCAGGTTGCGGTTGAACGCGATCTGCGAACCGTCCTGGCTGATCATGCCGGCGCGGGCGATTCCCATGCCGAGTGGACGAGCCGCCCCCCCGTCGATCGGCTGCACGTAGAGCGGCGAGCCCCAGGCATTCGCTCCGCGCTGCGTCGAGATCACGACTCCCTTTCCGTCGGGCGTCCAATAGAGGGCCTCGTCGGCGCCGGAGAACCAGGTGAGCTGCTTCGGCTCGCCGCCGGCCGACGGCATGATGAAGACGTCGTTGTTGCCCGTGCGCGCGCTCGTGAACGCGATCCACTTGCCGTCGGGCGAAAAGCGCGGCGAGAAATCGCGCGCCACGTTCACCGTGAGCCGGCGCGGATTCGAGCCGTCGGCCTCGACGAGCCAGATGTCGTCCTGATAGGTGAACGCCACGCGTCCGTCGCTGGCCACGCCCGCGTTGCGCGCGAAGTGCACCGGTTCGGCGGTTTGGGCCGCGGCGATTCGCGGCGCGGCCAGCAGGGACAGTGCGAGGGATAGTGCGAGGGATAGCGCGGCCGAGAGCGACGCGGCGGCACGTGCGGAGAGAGTGATCATCGGGACTCCGACGGTGAGGAGGGCCCTACGCTTCGGATCGAGACGGGCCAACACGCGGTCTAACGTACCCGTGCATTACGGCCGCGGCCAGCCTTCCATCCGGGCGGTTGGTGATCCATGCTACAGGTGTGATCAGCTGTGATCGTCCGCACACTCACCCCATACTCTCACCGGTCCGATGCGCCTCGCTGAGCTGTTCAAGACACCGCCGTCGGCGGAGCGCGGGCCCAAGCCGAGCGACAACGAGCTCGATCTCTTCGGCATGACGCATCCGGGCAAGGTGCGGACGGAGAACCAGGACCACTTTCTCCTCTGCACGGTGCACCCGCAGGTCGTGGTGCACGCCACGAGCCTGCCGATGCCCGACGAGTTGCCGTTGCGCGGCCAACGTCTCGCCACGATCCTGCTCGTGGCCGACGGCGTGGGCGGTACGTCGGCCGGTGCCGACGCCAGCCGCCTCGCCACGGAGACGATCACGAGGTACGTGAGCTCGTCGCTCCGCTGCTACCACACCGTCGGGTCGGCGAACGAGAACGAATTTCTCGAATCGCTGCGCACCGCGGCGCTCGAGGCGCACGAAGCGGTGCGCACGGACTCCGTGACGCGCCTGCAGGGCCAGAGCACGGCCACGACGCTCACGCTGGGCATTGTCGTGTGGCCCTGGCTCTACGTAGTGCAGGTGGGCGACAGCCGGTGCTACTACTACGCCGAGGGGAAGCTGCGGCAGGTGTCGCGCGATCAAACGGTGGCGCAGGATCTAATCGATCAGGGACTGCTGCAGCCGGAGCGCGCACTCGCGTCGCACCTCACCAACGTGCTGTCGAGCGCCATCGGGGCGTCGGAGGCGCGGCCCGAGGTGACGCGCGTCGACGTCCACAAGCGGGGAAGCGTCATCCTCGTTTGCAGCGACGGGCTCACGAAGCACGTCACCGACGACGAGATCGCCGAGCAGCTGCGCACGATGGAGAGCGCGGAGCAGGTGTGCCGGGCACTCGTCGACCGCGCCCTCGAGCGCGGCGGGTCCGACAACATCACGGTCGTCGTGGGACGGGCGCGGAAGGCGTAGCGGTTCAATTCCCCGCGTTCTTCAGCCGGTCGAGATGCTGCTGCGCGGGCTCGAAGTCGGGAAACTTGGCGACGACCTGCTTGAACAGCTCGGCGGCCTTGGCGTGGTTCTTCTTGTCCATCTCGTCGAGCGCGTTCGAGTAGACCTTCATCGTCGAGATGTCGAGCTTCGTCTTCGAGAGCTTCTGCGACACGGGCTTCGCGTACGTCTCAGCCTGCGCCACTCTGGTCGCGGGCGCCGGCGTGTGAACGGCAGCCGGAGCCGCCGCCGGCGCTGCCGCCGGTGCGCCGGCCGGCGCGATGGCCGGCGCGGGCCCGATCTTCGGTGCAGCCTCGCCGGCGTCTCCCACGCGACGGCCCGGCTTGGCGTCGAGCTTCATGTTGGCGCCGAGCTTCGACGAGAGCTGGCCGATCATGCCGAGCACGTCGTCGGACTTGCCGGTGATCTTCTCGGGGTTCGCGATCTGCGTCGTCTCCATGTCGACGGTGCGCCCCGTGAGCACCGCGTTGCCCTTGCCGTCCGACATGAAGCCGCCGATCACGGCGTACTGGGCGCCCATGATCTTGCCGAGGCGCACGGCGGTGGCCGCGTCGATCTGGTTGGCCTTGACCATGTTCTGCTCGCGGAGCACCGCGTCGATGTTGCTCCGGTCCACGAGCCGGATCTTCGCGTTCGACGCCATGTCGGTGATCAGCAGGTCCTGCACGCCGGTGGCGATGCCGTCGAACTCGGCGTGGCCGGTTCCGATCGAGCTGTTGGTGAACGTGAACACGACCACCACGGGACGGGTGTCCTGGGCGCGGAGCGCGGCCGGTCGCGCAGCGGACAACGCGAGCACGGCAGCGGCGGCGGCGGCGAAGCGAACAGCGTACGACGGCGTACGGAACATGGTGGTCTCCTGAGGTGCTGTAGCGAACACGAATTATCGAATACTCGTTACTAAACGCTCAACGTCATTCCCTCGGCGGCGGCCCGGACTCGGAGCGTGCTCCCGTGCGCCGCCGCCTGCGCCTGGCAGTCGGCCACGCAGCGGTCCATCTCGTCGTCCGACCGCTCGGGCTTGTGGTGAAAGAGCAGCAGCTCCTGCACCTGTGCCTCGAGCGCCAGCGCCAGCGCCTCGTCCATCGTCGAATGTCCCCACCCGCGGTGCCGCTCGTACTCTCGCGGCGTGTACGTCGCGTCGTGCACCAGCAGCGTAGCCCCGCGCACGAACTCGATCAGCTCCTCCCTCCACCCGGCGTGGGCCGGATAGCCGTCCGCTGGACCGCCCCCGAGCTCGTTGTCCGAGATGTAGACGAACGAGCCCCCCTGCGCGGTTCGCCCGGCGAATCGGTAGCCCAGCGCCCCCCCCGGGTGCTGGACCCCGAATGCCGTCACCGCGTAACCATCCCCCTCGCGCCGCTCCCGCTCCCCGATCTCCGAAAAGTCGATCTGCGCCTTGAGCTCGCTGAACGACACTGGAAACACGGCCGGTCCCATCTGATCGCGAATCACGTCGCCGATGCTCGTTCCGCCGCCCGCCGTTGTCGGCGCCGAGATCGTGAAGCGGTTGCCCGCCTGGAAGATCGGCGCGAAGAAGGGAATGCCTTGTACGTGATCCCAGTGCGCGTGCGTCAAAAAAATGTCGGCGGCAATGCCCCCCGTTGCACCGCCGCCATGCACTCTCCGTTCAGCAAGCAGCGAGCGGCCCAACTCGCGAATGCCCGTGCCCGCATCGAGAATCACCAGCCCGTTGCTCTCGGTTCGTACCTCCACGCACGGGGTGTTGCCGCCGTACCGAACCGTGTGAGGGCCTGGGCTTGGAATCGAGCCGCGCGTTCCCCAGAACCGCAGTCGCATAGTCATGAACCAGGCGCCTCGGCGCGCTCAGGGGCAATCTTGGGAAACGGCGTCACAATCGGCAAGGAAGCGAGTCACGCCCCCGTTGTGACGGCGATCACAATGCGGAGCGGGGACGTCCGGTCAGAGTCGGGCTTGGGCGCGCTGCTCGAGCGCCGGACGGTCAGCGAGCGTGATGCGACGGCGCTCGACGCTCACCCAGTTGGCGTCCTGAAACTCCTTCATCGCGCGCGACACGGTCTCGCGGCTCGCGCCGATCATCTGCGCGATGGTCTGGTGCGTGAGCGCCTTCTCGATCGTGTTGCTCCCCGATTCTTCCGAGAGGTCGAGCAACAGCCGCGCGATGCGCCCCGGCACGTCGAGCAGCACGAGCCCGCCGATCTTCTCGTCGGCGCGGCGCAGCCGGCGCGACAGCTCGGTGAGCAGCGACCACGCCACGGCGGGCGACGACTCGACGCGGCGGCGGAAATCCTCGCGGCGCAGCACGAGCAGATGCGAGTCTTCCATGGCGATGACGTGCGCCGACCGCGGACGGTCGTCGATCAGCGCGAGCTCCCCGAAGTGCTCGCTCACGCCGAGCACGCCGAGGATCACTTCGCGTCCGTCTTCGCCGATCAGCACGACCTTCACCCGCCCCTGACGCACGACGAACAGCGAGTCGCCCGGGTCGTTTTCGAACAGGATGACGCTGCCCTTGGGATAGAACTTCTCGCGCGTGAGCTCGCCGAAGCGCTGCAGCTCGGCGCGATCGAGACCGTTGAAGAGCGGAACCGTCGCCAGGAAGTCGGCTGTGGTGGTGGTCACGCGATCCGGGGCGGAGGGGAGCAAGGGAGTCGAGGGCGAAAGACCAGAGAGCGGCGGCGCCCTGCGTATGGTCGCGAAGTTAGACGGCGAGCCGGGTAGTGTCAAACCACGCGAAGCGGTTGTGATCTTGCGCACACCGCGGCGAACGCGGCGAGCGAAGTGGGGTTGCTCTACGATCCCGACGCCGGGAGCCTCGCGATGCGGTAGACGATTCCGCTCGCCGCCGTGACGTAGAGCTCTCCGCTCGCGTCTTCGCCGAACGACGTGATGGCCCCGATCGCCGCAATACCCCAGTCGCGCGCATCGGTGGCCGTGCCCCCAATCACGCGGATGCTGCGCAGCCATCCGCTGCAGTAGTCCGAGTAGAAGTATGTCCCGGTCACTTCGGGGATGCGCGAGCCGCGATACACGAATCCTCCTGTGATCGAGCAGCCCTGCGAGTGGTCGTAGTCGAACACCGGCAGCGTGAGTCCCGTGCGGTTGCAGGTGGCGGCGGCGTAACAGCTCGTTCCTTCCATCACGTTCCAACCGTAGTTCACGCCGCCCTGAGTTGCGCGCACCGCGTCGATCTCCTCGCGCGCGCCCTGTCCCACGTCGGCGATGTACAACAGGCCCGCCACGCGATCGAACGCGAAGCGCCACGGGTTGCGCAGCCCCAACGCCCAGATCTCGCCGCGCGCGCCCGCCTGGCCGACGAACGGATTGTTCGCCGGCACGACATACGGCAGCGCGCCGTTCACGTCGATGCGCAGCAGCTTGCCCAGCAGCGCGTTTCGGTTCTGTGCGTTCCCAAGCGGATCGCCCGCCGAGCCGCCGTCGCCCATGCCGATGTACAGCATGCCATCGGGCCCGAACATGAGCAATCCGCCATTATGGTTCGCGAATGGCTGGGCGACGCCGAGGATCAGCGTGGTGCTCGCCGGGTCGGCGACGTTGCGGTCAGCCGAGACGTGAAAGCGCTCCACGCGCGTGTCGCCGTTGACGTCCGTGAAGTCGACGAAGAAGAAGCCATTGGTGGCGTACTGCGGATGAAAGGCGACGCTGAGCAGTCCGCGCTCGCCGCCGGTCGAGACGCGGGCACGGAGGTCGAGGAAGGGGGCGGTCAGTAGGGCGCCGTTGGCGACGATCCGGATGCGTCCGGTCTGCTCGACGATGAAGAGACGGGCGTCGTTCGGGGGCGACGCGACGTACAGCGGGCTGCTCAGGCCGGTGGCGACGGTGTCGAGCTTGAGCGTGACGCTGTCGGGCGGCGCTGTGAGCCCGCCGGCAGAGCCGCCGCAGGCTGCGAGCGCGGCGCAGAGAAGAAGGTGTCGCACACCCGCCACCGCTGCGATTCCCATTCCGGCGGGCTCAAATCGTTGTCCGCTTGTCTCTTACGCCCAGAATCCGCTATATTTATAAGCTGGCCCAAATCACGGAGCGACACCGTCGAGGCGGACGATACCTTCGACGCTCGCCCCCAATAATCCGAGAGGTTCCTGTGAAGAACGACATCCATCCCGAATACGCCACGGCCACCGTCAAGTGCGCCTGCGGTAATACGTTCCAGACGCGCTCGACCCAGGCGGAGATCCACACCGACGTGTGCGCCCAGTGCCACCCGTTCTTCACCGGCAAGCAGCGCCTCATGGATACCGCCGGACGCATCGAGCGCTTCCGTCAGAAGTTCGCGAAGCCGACCGCGGCCACCGCCCCTGCGGCCACCGCGGGCGCAGCTACTCCGGCAGCCACCGCCGCATCCGAGAGCTGAGGAGCCCCTGGCCCTCCGCGACCGGTTAGCGGCCGCACTCGCCCGCGCCGACGAAGTCGAGCGGGCGCTCGCCAATCCGACCGGACTCCGCGACGCGAAGGAATTCGCGGAGCTCGGCCGAGAGCACAGCCGGCTGGTGCCGATTGTCGAGACCGCGGCGCACTTGCAGAAGGACGAGGACGAGCTCGCGCAGGTGCGCGAGCTCGTTTCCGTTGACGACCCCGAGATGGCCGCCGAAGCGCGCGCCGAACTGGCTCGCCTCGAGACGCACGTCGCCGGCCTCGAAGCGAAGCTCCTGCCCATGCTCGTCCCGCGCGACCCGCTCGACGACCGCAACTGCATCGTCGAGATTCGCGCCGGCGCCGGCGGCGACGAGGCGGCGCTCTTCGCCGCCGACCTGAACCGCATGTACACGCGCTTCTGCGAGCGCCAAGGCTGGCGCATCGAGATCATGTCGCTGTCCGACGCCACCCTCGGCGGCATTAAGGAAATCATATTCAAGGTCTTGGGGCCGAGTCCGTTCGGCACGATGCGCTTCGAGTCGGGCACGCACCGGGTGCAGCGCGTGCCCGCCACCGAGGCGCAGGGACGCATCCACACCTCGGCCGCCACGGTCGCCGTGCTCCCCGAAGCGGAAGAAGTCGACGTCAAGATCGAAGACAAGGACATCCGCATCGACGTGTTCCGCGCGTCGGGGCCCGGCGGGCAGAGCGTGAACACCACCGACTCGGCGGTGCGCATCACGCACATCCCGAGTGGGTTGGTCGTGAGCCAGCAGGATCAGAAGTCGCAGCTCCAGAACAAGCTCAAGGCCATGGAAGTGCTGCGCGCCCGGCTGCTCAAGCTCAAGATGGACGAGATGAACGCGGCGCGCGCCAAGCTGCGCAAGTCGCAGGTGGGCTCGGGCGACCGCTCCGACAAGATTCGCACGTACAACTATCCGCAGAGCCGCATCACCGATCATCGCATCGGCTGGACGACGCACGACCTCCACGGCTTCCTCGACGGCGACATCGCGCCGCTCATCGACGCGCTCCGGCTCGCCGAAGTCGAGGAGCAGCTCGGCGAGGACGCGTGACCACCGAGCGCGCCTCCGCGCCGGTCACGGTGAGCCAGCTCCTCGACGACACCGCGCGCCGGCTCAACGCGCGCGGCATCTCCGAGCCGTTCTCGGAGGCGCGGGAGATGGTGTCGGCGCTCTACGACGTACCGCGCTTCTGGCCGCTCATGAACGGCGGTGTGGAAGTCGACGCGGCCATGCTCGCCCGCGCCTACGCCGCGGTCGCCAAACGGCTGCAGGGGGCGCCCCTCGCCTACGCCGTGGGCCGCGCGAGCTTCCGCCATCTGGTGCTCGACGTCGACGAGCGCGTGCTCATCCCGCGCCCGGAAACGGAGCACCTCGTGGAGCTCGTGCTCGACGCGATGTCCGGCACGCCGGGCGGCGTCGCGGTCGACGTGGGCACTGGCTCTGGTGCGATCGCCATTGCGCTTGCCGCTGAAGGAAATTTCGAGCGCGTGTACGGAACGGACATCTCGCTCGGTGCGCTCGCCGTCGCGGCGCGAAACGTCGAGCTGGCGGCGCGGCTGCGTGCGCCGGTCGAGCTTCTGCACGGGTCGCTGCTTGGTCCAGTGGCCGGCATGCGGGCGCGTGTCGTCGTGTCGAATCCGCCGTACATTGCATTGGGCGAGGCCCAGGCATTGCCAGCGAGCGTGCGCGATTGGGAGCCGGCGGTCGCGCTCTACAGCGGCGCGGACGGCATGACGGCGACGAGCCGGCTCGTGCGCGAGGCCGCGGCGGTGCTCGAGCCCGGCGGACTGCTGGCGTTGGAAGTCGACGTGCGGCGCGCGTCGATCGCAGCCGAATTGGTCAGTCGCGAGCGGCGCTTCGACTCCGTTCGCGTGGAGCTGGATCTCACAGGGCGCGAGCGCTTCGTGCTCGCCCGACGACAGGAGAGGGACGGGGCATGACTGAGGAAAAGGCGAAGGAGCTCGGCCGCTTGATTGGGCAGAGCAATGAGTACAAGGCGGTGAAGCGCTCGAGCGACGCGCTCAACGAAGACAAGGACACCGTTGGCCTCCTCCAGAAGATGGAAGAGCTGCGGATGAACGCGCAGCGCATGATGCAGAAGGGCGAGCGCCCCACGGAAGAGATGGAGCGCGAGCTCGACAGCCTGCTCGGGCAGATTCAAACGCGGCCGACCTATCAGCGTTTGCTCGTGGCGCAGGAGAACTTCGACAAGATCATGTCGAAGGTGAACGATTGGATTCTCGAGGGCATCGAGAAGGGCGCCGCGAGCCCGATCATCACGCTAGGCTGATCGGCCATGGCGCACGGACGGCTCGTCGTCCTGGAGGGGCCTGAAGGCGCGGGGAAGACGACGCAGCTCCGGCTGCTCGCCGAGCGGCTGAGCGCGCGCGGCGAAACGGTGATCGGCGTGCGCGAGCCGGGCGGCACGATCCTCGGCGACGAGATCCGCACGATTCTGCTTCACTCGGCGCTGGACATCGTACCGCGGGCCGAGGCGCTGCTGTTCATGGCGTCGCGCGCCCAGCTCGTGGAGCGCGAGATTCGCCCGGCGCTCGACGCCGGCGACACCGTGCTGCTCGATCGCTTTTTTCTCGCGACGTACGCCTACCAGGGCGTGGGCCGCGGTCTGCCGCCGAACGATCTGCGCGCCGCGAACGCGATCGCCACGAACGGGCTCGTGCCCCACCTCACGATCCTGCTGACGCTGCCCGCCGAAGTCGGGCTCGCGCGCGCCGCCGAGCGTGGTGGGCACGACCGCATGGAGCGCGCGGAGCTGGCGTTTCACGAGCGCGTCGCGCGCGCCTACGAGGAATTCGCGACGCCCGAGTGGCAGCGAGCGCATCCCGAGTGTGGTCCGATCGTGCTCGTCGACGCGACCGGGAGCGAGGCGGCGGTGTTCGATCGCGTGATGGCGGCGATCGACGAGCGGTGGCCCGCTTCTTCCCTTTCATAGGCGTCATGCGTTCGCGGGCGATGTTGGCGATCGTGGTGCTGAGCAGTGCGCTCGTCTCGGGCGGCTGGCTGGTGCAACGGGGATTAGTGGGCGGCGGCGGTACGCGGTCGGCCGACCGCGCACGGCTGTTCGACGAGGTGTATCGGCACGTGTCGCGGGAGTACGTCGACACGCTGTCCGATTCCATTCTGTACACGCGGGCCGCCGAAGGATTGGTGCAGGAGTTGGGGGACCCGCACAGCAGCTATCTGTCGCCGGCGGTGCTCGCCCGGCTGTCGGAGCGTACGTCGGGCAAGTACGTCGGCGTAGGCGTGCAGATCGACGTGCGCGACGGATGGATCACGGTCGTGACGCCGCTGCCCGGCGGCCCGGCGATCGAGGCAGGCATTCAGGCGGGCGACCGTATCACGGAAATGGACGGCAAGCCGATCCACGCGCAGGCGCTGGACGAGGCGCAGAAGGCGCTGCGCGGCGCACCCGGATCCGTGATGCGGCTGACGATCGAGCGTCCCGGCGTGAGCGCGCCGCTCAAGTTCGCGCTGACGCGCCGCGAGATTCGCACGCAATCGGTGCAGCACGGCGCGCTGCTGCGCGATGGCGTGGGCTACGTCGCGTTGACGATCTTCAGCGAAGCGTCGGCGCCGGAGCTGCAGCGCACGATCGACTCGCTGCGCGCGGCGGGGATGAAGTCATTGATCTTCGACCTCCGCGGCGATCCGGGCGGCCTGCTCGGCCAGGGCGTGGCGATCGCCGACCTGTTCCTCGACCCGGGCCAGCGGATCGTGTCGCTTCGCGGACGCACGCCGGATGCGTCACATGCCTATACCGATCGAGCCGGGCAGCCGTGGCCGCAGATGCCGGTGGCGCTGCTCGTCGATAGCAACAGCGCGAGCGCGGCGGAGATCGTGGCCGGTGCGCTGCAGGATCACGACCGCGCGCTGCTGGTCGGTACGACGACGTACGGGAAGGGAAGCGCGCAGAACGTGTTTCCTCTGCCTAACGGGGGCGCGGTGAAGCTGACGACCGCGCGCTGGTACACGCCGTCGGGCCGAAGCATCAACCGCCCGCGGCCGTCGGACGACGGCGGCGGCATGCCCAAGTCCGACTCCGCCGCGCGTCCGCGATTCACCACCGACGGCGGCCGCACGGTGCTCGGCGGGGGTGGGATCACACCGGACATCCTGCTGCCCGCCGACTCGGCACCGCGGGGCGAGCTCGCGTTTCAGCGCGCGCTGGGCAAGCAGATTCCGCAATTCCGCTCGGCGCTCACCGAGTACGCGCTGTCGCTCAAGAACGCGCATGCCGTGACGTCGCCCAATTTCGCGGTAACGCCGGCGATGCGCGCCGAGCTGCGGCGGCGGATGCTGGTGCGGGGGATCGCGGTCGACTCGGGCACGATGGACGCGGCGCGGTCGCTGATCGACCGCCAGCTCGGCTACGAGATCGCGCGGGACGTGTTCGGAACGCCGGCGGAGTATGCGCGGCGGCTGCGCGACGACCCGGCGGTGACGCGCACCGTGTCGATCCTGGCGGGCGCCGCGACGCAGGCGGACCTGCTGAAGCGGGCTACGGCTTCGTCTGGTCCACGATCTTGACGCCTTTGGGCACGACGAACGTGAAGGCGCCCCGGTCGATGGCCGCGTTCGGCTCGACGGTGGTGAGGTGGACGTGGCGCACCACGCCGCTCGACTCCGTCTCTTCGAATTCTCGAATGAGAGAATCGTCGTCGTCGATCCAGACCGTTGCCGTCGTGAACACGCCGCCCGTGCCCTTCTTCGGCACGAGCGTCAGCGCGTGCGCGGCGTGGCCGTCGATCGTGCGCGTGCCCGCCGCGGTGATGTCGTACTTGGCGCGCGGCGCGTCGAGGAACTGGCCGGTGAGGTCGATCGGCACCGAGCTGCGGTCCGCGGCCGGACGCTTGACCACCTGGCCCGGCGCGCTGCTCGGCAGATAGATCCACACCGCACTGCCGTCGGCCACGATCGCGTCTGCCATCGGCGGCTGGAAGCGAATCGCCAGCCGGTTGGGACGCTCCTGCACGTAGGTGCCGCGCGCCGACGCCGCGGAGCCGGTGAGCGGATTGCTGACCGTCTGCTCGAACGTGCCGCGCACTGTCTTCACTTTCCCCCACGCCGCCACGGCGCGGTCGATCGTCGACTCCACCGACTGTGCGTGGAGAGGCAGGGCGGCGGCGAGCGCCAGGACGGCGCAGATGGTCTTCGTTCGCATGCTAGATCCTACACGCGGGCCGCGGCCGCCGTTCCCGGCAGAGCCTGACGTGACATAGGGGGCGTCGACGCGACAGAGCGTCCGATCGCGCTCGTGATCGCCCGCAGCTCGATCACGAGGCGGGCGAACTGATCGGGGTAGAGCGACTGGCCGCCGTCGGAGAGTGCGCGGTCGGGCGTGGGGTGCACCTCGACCATGACGCCGTCGGCGCCGGCGGCAACGGCCGCGCGGGCCATCGGAATCACCTTGTCGCGTAACCCGGTGCCATGGCTCGGATCGCCGATCATCGGCAGGTGCGACAGGCGCTGCACGATCGGAATGGCGGTGAGGTCGAACAGGTTCCGCGTGGTCGTGTCGAAGCTGCGGATGCCGCGCTCGCAGAGGATCACCTGCCCGTTGCCCTCGGCCAGGATGTACTCCGCGCTCATGAGCAAATCGGTAATCGTCGCCGCCATGCCGCGCTTGAGGAGGACCGGCTTGCCGATCCGGCCCACGGCGCGCAGCAGGGAGTAGTTCTGCATGTTGCGCGCGCCGATCTGGATGCAGTCGGCGTACTCGGCGACGAGGTGCGCGCCCTCTTCGTCGAGCGCTTCCGTCACGATCGGAAGACCGGTTTCGCGGCGGGCGAGCGCCAGCAGCTCGAGGCCGCGCTTGCCGAGTCCCTGGAACGAGTACGGCGAGCTGCGCGGCTTGAATGCGCCGCCGCGAAGCGCGGTGGCTCCGCCGTCGCGCACCGCGCGGGCGGCGCTCAGGATCTGCTCCTCCGACTCCACGGAGCACGGGCCGGCGATGATCACGATGTCGGTGCCGCCGAACGACACGCCGGGCGCGAGCGTGACGATCGTGTTCTCTTCCTTCCACTCGCGCGACACCTGCTTGTACGGCTTGCTGACGTGGATCACCTCGGCCACGCCGTCGAGCGACTCGATGCGCGACCCGTCGACGCGTCCGTCGTTGCCGACGAGACCCACCGTGGTGCGCGTCTCGCCCGGCATCGGCCGCGCGGCATAGCCCATCTCCTCTATCGTTTTCACGACGCGGTCGATCTGATCCGGCGTCGCGTGATTTTGCATGACGACCAGCATTACACGTCCTCGGTCTCGAAGTCCCACCCCCACCCATCGACGGCCAGCGTGATGGGTCCCGCGTACCGCGCGCCGACGAGCGTGCGGATGTCGACCTGCTCGACGGGGGGATAAAAATGCGTCAGCGCCAAATGCTTCGGCGCCGCCGCGGCGGCGAGCTCGCCGCACTGCTCGGGCGTGAGATGCTCGGGAATGCCCATCCCCGTGGGCAGCGAGCACTCGCAGACGAGGAGATCACATCCCCGCGCCCACGCCGCGAGCGCGTCGGACGGCCCGGTATCCCCGGTATAGACGATCCGCCTCCCGCCGCGCTCCATGGAATATGCCACACTCTCAGGCGTGTGGGGAACCGGATGGCAGCGAAAACGCACGCCGCCCGGTAGCTCGATCGTCTCTTCCGGCGTGATCTCGCGGACGGTCAGCGGGAACCCGGGCCCCGTGACCCACTCGCCGTACGCCGCGGCGAGGCGCGCCAGCAGATCCGCCGTCCCCACGGGCCCGATGACCTCGACCGGCTCCGTGCGCGCCGGAAGGAAGCCGTACTTCCACGCGAAGATGAGCGTCGGCAGGTCGCCGTGGTGATCGATGTGGAAGTGCGTGAGGGCGACGTGGGTGATCGTCTGCCATTCGATTCCGAGCTCGGCCAGCCGGCGCGTGATGCCGCTGCCGCAGTCGATCAACAGTCGAAACCCCGGCGCTTCGAGCAGGTAGCCGGCGCAGCTCCGCGCCGGCGACAGCGAGATCGTGCCCGTGCCGAGCGTCGTGAAGCGCACGGTTACGGTCCTTTGAAGAGGATCTTCTTGGAGGTCGTGACGCCGTCGCCCTTGAAGATCGCGAGGTACACGCCGAGGGGCACGAAGCGGCCGGCGTCGTCGCGGCCGTCCCACGCGAGCGCGTCGTCGCAGCCGGTGCCGCCGCTCCGGCGGAGCGCCGGGTACGCGCCCACCGCGAGCTTGCCGTCGCCCAGCCGCCCGGGGATGATGCTGCGCACCGGGCGCAGGCTGATGTTGTAGATCGTGAGTGTCACGGTGGACGCGTGCGCGAGGTCGAACCAGAAGCAGGTCGTACCCGTACGCGTGCCGCGCCCGAACGGATTTGGAAAGTTCTGATAGAACAGCGTGACCGTGGGCTGGTCGGGCGACGCAATGACGAACGTCGCGGCGCTCGTCGCGGTGACCTGATCGCTCGGCGGTCCGTTCTCGGCCCGCGCACGGACCTGCCAGCGATACGAGGTGCTGGACTCGAGCGGCTGCGGAAAGACGTACGACGTGTCCTGCAGCGCCTGCACGGTGAAATCCGCCTGGCCGGTGCGGGTGTTGATGATGCTGAGATCGTAGCTCCAGAGACCCGGGCCCACCGTGATCGCCGGGCTGCTCCACACGAACCGCGGACTGCGCGTGGGCAGCTGGGTCACCGTGAGGTCGGCGGGCGACACGAGCCGCAGCCAGCTGCGCACCGGATGCTGGTCGCGCGTTTCGGCCACGACGTTTCCGAAGCGATCCGCCAATCGCGCGCGAAAGAATACCACCGTGCGCTCCGGCAAGAGCGAGTCGATCGTAAAGATCGCGCTCTCGTTGCTGTTCGTCCGCGCGTAGAACGGCGTGCGGAACTGCGACTCGAGCGACAACTCCAACGAGATCGAATACGGTCCGAGCTGCGGCTGGTTCTGGAAGCCCGTCACCGTCATGGACGGCGCGGGCGACGCGCTGTCGCCCACCGTCGCCGACAGCGACAGCCGCACGCTCTGGCTCTCCAATCGCGACGCACCAACGCCCCACGCCAACGCGGCCGCCACGAGATACGCCGCCGCGCGGCGCCACACCATCATACCGTCGTCGCCACCGCGCCGTTGACCGCCGCCTGCACCAGCGCCTCGTCCACCGCCGGCGCGCCGCGCATGCGCACGCTGACGAGCGAGGACACGCCGGGCTCCTGCATCGTCACGCCGTACACGGCGTCCGCGGCTTCCGTCGTGGTGCGCGGATTGTGCGTGATGACGATGAACTGCGTGCGCGACTTGAACTGGGTGAGCATCCGCACGAACCGGCCGACGTTGGCGTCGTCGAGCGGCGCGTCCACTTCGTCGAGCAGGCAGAACGGGCTCGGCTTCGTGAGGAAGATGCCGAAGAGCAGCGACAGCGCCACGAGCGCGCGCTCGCCGCTCGAGAGCAGGTGGATGCGCTGCGTGCGCTTGCCGCGCGGCGACGCGTGAATCTCGATGTCGCAGTCGAGCGGCGCGTCAGGATTCTCCAGCCGCAGGTCGCACTCGCCGCCGCCGAACAGCGACATGAAGATCTGGCGGAAGTTCTCGCGCACCTGCGTGAACGTGGCGAGAAACAGGTCCTTGGCTGTCCCATCGATCTCCCGGATGGCCTGCAGCAGCTGCTGCTTGGCGTCGGCGAGGTCGGTGCGTTGGCCGGTGAGAAAATCTTGTCTCTTGAGCGTTTCCTCATGCTCCTCGATCGCCAGCACGTTCACCGGGCCGAGGCGCTCGAGCTCCTGGCGCAGCCCTTCGGCTTCGGCGCGCAGCGAGTCGTCGTCGAGATCGATCTCCTGTGCTTCGGCGAGCATGTCGTCGAGCGGGCGGCGCCACTCGGTCTCGAGCCGCTCGCGGATGGCCGCACGCCGGCCGCCCAACTCCGTGTGGCGCAGCTCGGCGTGGTGGAGCTCCTCGCTGTGGCTCTGCGCCTGGCGGCGTGAGTCGTCGAGGCCGTGCTCGACCGTCGTCAGCTGCTCGTCGGCGGCGCGCACGGCACCTTCGGCCGCGTCGAGACGAGCCTCGCCGTCGGCGAGAGTCGCTTCGCGCGTTTCGAGGTCCATCTGCCAGGTGGCCATCTGCTCGGCCAGCGCGGAGTCTGCCTGCGAGAGGTCGGTGAGCTCGGCGCGCAGTGACTCGAGCCGCGCCGCCGCCGACTGATGCTCCTCGGCGAGACGCCGCTCGCGATCCTGCGCCACCTGCACGCGGGCCTTCGACTGCGCCTCCTCGACCTGCGCAGACGTCCGCGCTTCGCGCGCCTCTTCCTGACCGCGCTCGGCGACCGTGAGATGCTCGCGCGCCTGCGCTACGGCTTCCGTGCGCGCCGCCAGCGACTCCGTGAGCGTGCGGCTCTCTTCGTCGAGGCGCGACAGCTGCTCGGCGAGCGAGTCGCGGCGGACCGTGAGACGTTCGGACAGCGCGTCGGCTTCCTGCACTTCGCGTTCGGCGCGCTGGCGGCGGCGGTCGAGCTCCCCTTGCTGCTCGGCGGCGCGGCGCGCGTCTACCTGTGCGGCTTCGAGCGCGGCGGATGCTTCCGCGGCCAGACGTTCGGTCTCCAACGCCGCGGCGCGGAGCGCGTCGGCGGCGGTCATCGCTACAGCGCGTGCCTGCTCGGTGGCGGTGAGCTCGGCGCGCAGCGCGAACAGCTCGGCGCGCCGGCGCAGCGGTCCTGGACCAGCTGTGCTTCCCGGCAGCCACACTGCGCCGCGAGCGTCGATGAACGCCGTGCCTCCGTCGACCGGATGCGCATGGCCGAGCAGTGCGCGCACCCAGGTGCGCGCCGGACCGGCGGCGTCTACGCTGTGCGACAGCGCGTCGGGAATCTCCTCGCCGATCTGCTCTTCGCTCAACGCGTCGAGCGGCAGGAGAAGAAGGGGACCGGGGTTCGCCGTGGCGTGCCAGGCGCGTACCGCTTCCGCCGCGGCGCGGTCGCGCACCAACACCGCGTGCACGGTGGCGCCGAGGAAGCGCTCGACGAGTAGCGCCGACGCCTGATCGGCGCTGATGAAATCGCTCAACGGGCCGAGCACGGCGCTGTCGCCGAATTGCTCCTTTTCGCGAAGCAACCGCGCCGCCGCGGGCGCGAGTCCCACGCGCTCCCGCTCCAGCGCGTCGAGCGCGTTGACCTTGCCCTGCAACGAGGTATGCGCCTCATCGGCGCGGAATAGCTCAGCGCGTGCGGCCGCCTCACGGTCGCGCGTCTCGCGATCGGCCGCGCGGGCTTCGTCGAGCGTGATCGCCGCGCTCGCGGAACGCATCCGCGCTTCCTCGAGCGCGACGGCGGCACTCTCCAGCTCCCGCATCACAACGGCGAGCGCATCGGCGAGCTGGGCGCGCTCCTGCGCGAGCTGGTCGACGCGTTGCGTCAGCTCGTCGCTCTCGCGGCGTGCGCGCTCGCGATCGATCTCGACGCGGCGCGCGCGGTCCTGCAGCTCGCGATGATGCCGCTCGGCTTCCTCGAGACCCGCGCGCATCTCGGCGACGGCATGCCGGGTCTCGTCCTCCTCCCGCTGGCGGACGGCCAGCGTTTCGCGCGCCACGCCGAGCTGCGCCTCGTACTGCGCGCGATCGGACACCGCTTGCTCGCGGTCGGTGGAGATGCGAGCGCCGTAGGCTTCGCCTTCGTTCGCCTCGAGCTCCGCGCGCTGGCGTCGGGCCATGGCGTTGCGCTGGCGCTCTTCGGCCACGGCCATCTCGCCGCGAATCTGCTGCACGAGCTCGCGCTGCGTGGAGACGAGGCGGAGCAACTCGGTGCGCTGCGCTTCGGCGGCGGCGCGGTTGCCGTGCGCCGTGTCGCGCGCCTGCTCGGCGGCGAGCACCGCCTCTTCGGTGCGCGGGCCGCTCTCGCGCAACGTGCGCACGCGCTCGTCGAGGCGCTGGAGCTCATCGTGCCAGGCGACCATCTCGCGCTTCGCGAGCGCGATCTCGATGGTGAAGCGGCGGCCCATGAGCTCCGAGTAGCGCTCGGCGCGCTTCCGTTGGCGGGCGAGGGAGCGGACCTGGCTCTGCACTTCGGAGATGAGATCGTCGAGGCGCTGCAGGTCGACGGTCGTCTCTTCAAGGCGGCGCTCCGTGGTGCGGCGGCGGTCGCGATAGAGACCGACGCCGGCCGCCTCCTCGAACAGCTCGCGCCGGTCGTCGGGACGGTCGGAGAGGAGCGCGTCGATCATCTTGCTCTCGATCACGACGCCGGTATCGGCGCCCAAGCCGGTGCCGCGAAGCAGATCGGAGATGTCGCGCAGGCGGCAGGGCGCGCGATTGAGGAAATACTCACTCTCGCCCGACCGCGAGAGCCGGCGCGTGATGACGACTTCCTGGAAGGCGACCGGGAGAACGCCGTCTTCGTTGGAGAAGTGCAGCGACACTTCGGCCACGTTCACCGCCCGGCGGGCGGAGGAGCCCTGGAAGATGACCTCTTCCATCTTTGCGCCGCGCAACAGCCGCGCGCGCTGCTCGCCGAGCACCCAGCGCACGGCGTCGGAAACGTTCGATTTTCCGCAGCCGTTCGGTCCAACGATCGCGGTCACTCCCGGATTGAACACCATTTCCGTGTTGTCCGCGAACGACTTGAAGCCGTGCATCTCGAGCTTGGTCAGCTGCACTAGAACGTTCTCCCTTTACGATACACGAGCACCGGTTTGATTCCCGATGCGCGAAGCGATTCGGCATACAACGACGACTGCTCGAGGGATTCGAACGCTCCCGCGAGCAGCCAAGCGGTTCCATCGGGTTGGAGCAGTGCGTAGACCGGTTGTCCCTGGTCCGCCCACTGTGCCACCATGCCGGCCACCGCCGTCGCCCGCACCCCGGATTCGATCAGAAACGCGTACGGCAGCCGCACCACCGTTCCGCTCCCGCCGTCGAGCACCCTGCGGCGCCTCAACCCGGCAAGCAGCGAATCCGCGTCGGCGCGGTTGGCGAAAGCTCCGCCGATCACCTTGAACCAGCGGGCCCCCTGAATCAACACCGGCGCAAAGGTCGCGGCCGGCAGATTCTTGCCGTCTTGTTGCAGCTTCAAGATAGCACCCGCCTGCGTATTCGCAGCCATCAGTTCCACGGCAAACGGGGCGGCCGTGGCAGAGTCGCCGGGGTTCTTGACGGTGAGCAAACCGGTCGTCGCGCCCGCGGCGCTGGTGTCGGCGCCCGAGTCGCGAATCGCGGTGTCCGGACCCGGCGGCGCGATCACCTTCGTCAGGCCCTTGGTTGTATCCGGCTTGGCACGGATGACCGGCCGAGAGCTGCGAGCGAGCGGCCGATATGCGAGCCAAGCCCCGCCCCCCGCGAGGACGAGCGTGAGCACGATGCCCGCCACCGATGCCCAGCGCCGCCGCCTCGACCACGATGGCGCCTTGGCCGCCGGTGTTGGCGCTGGAGCGGGCGGAGGAGGGGCGAGCACCGGCGTTGCCTTTCTCGCCGCGTCCGCGGTGCGTGCCGCGGGCGCGGCGGGCCCGGCGGGCGTAGGCAGCCCGGCGGCCGGCTCGCGAACCGACGCGATGACGCGCGACACCGGGAGCAGTCGCGGCACCGCATCGCCCACGAGAACCGCCCCGTCGGCCACGGCGACGAGGGTCTCGATGTGCGGCGCGTTCGCCGGCGCGGCGAGAACGAGGAGCGCGCCGACCTCGCGAAAGCCGGCCGTGAGCCGATGCCAGCGCGGGCTGGGAAGAATCTCCTCGTAATTGGGAGGCTCCGACCCGCTTGGCATCACGAACAGCTGGCCCGATCCCGGCACCTCGTAGGCGATCCGACTCAGCGACACGCCGTAGAGAAAGCTGTCCACGAGTCCGTGCGGGTCGTCGGTGTTCACGAGCGCCTGGATGGGCGGCGACTCGGCGAACAGGTCGCCGACGGCCACCCGTCGCTTGAATGACTGGCCGCGCGCGATGCCGATGGCGACGCGACCGGTGATGTCCGGATCGGTGCCGATGACGACGATCGCGTGATAGGCGCCGAGCGTCTCTCCCAGATCGCGGCCGGCGAGCTCCCAGTCGAATCCGTGTACGCGATAGGAGTTGATCACGGCGAGCCGGCGTACACGTAGTAGGTCTGACCCGACGCTTTTCCGACGCGATCGGCTTCGTCGCGCGTGGGATACGGGCCGAGGACGACGCGATAGACCGCGGTGCCGTCGGTCACGTTCGTCACCACGCGCGCCGCCTCGCCGTTCACGTTGATCTTCGCCGCCTGCTCGCGTGCCTTCGTCTCGTTGAGGAGCGCCGCGAACGACACGGTGAAGCCGAGCTTCGCCGAATCGGGAGACGGGGCGGGTCGCGCGTGGACGACTGTGTCGGCTGCCGGCGGCGGCGCGACGTGCGCGCTCGTGTCCGTGTCCTTGGGCGCCGGCGGAGGCTGATCGAGCGATGCGGCGCGCGGACGGAGGCCGATCCAGACGAACGGATACCAGAAGTCGGATGCGCCGCCCGCGGCGCGCCGAATCTCGCGCGGCGATGCGGCGCTGCCGAACGAGACGTCCGCACCGTCAAGCACCGCGACCGCACCGTCGGCGGCGACGAACGGCACGTCACTGCGCCAGGCCGAGCGCACGGTGCCCACGACTTTGTTCGCGCCGATGCCGACGATCCACACCGAGTCGCCGACCGCGGCGCGCACCAACACGTATCGGCCGAACGGATCGACGCGCAGATCCCGCGGGCGCCCCGGCATCTCGATGCGCGCGGTGACACGATCCTGATATCGGTCGATGACGCTCACCGTCTGCGACGAATCCGTCAACACGTACAACCGGTCGCCGCTCGGCGTCGACGCGACGGCGCGGATCAAGTGATCGAACGCGATGGGCTGACCCCTCGCCAGCGTCCGCGAGTGCACGCCCGTGAGCGTGCGTCCACCGGACAGGAAGTACACGCGGTCGCCGAGCGGCGCGCCGGTGCCGCTCGTGACGTTGGGCAGCAGCAGGGAATCGAGCACCTTCGTTTCGGGCGGATGCATGCGCCACACCCGAGCTGTCTCCCCCCGGCCGCCGAGCACGAGCAGTGTTCCGTTCAACTGCGGAAACACCGCGATGGCCGGCAGCGGCGTTTTGAATACGCCGTTGCCCGAGGGCGTGAAGCGGACGACGGCGCCGTCGGCGCCAACGCCGTAGATGGTGGTGCCGTCGACCGACACCAGCCCGCGCAGCTTGCCGCGGTTGGGGATGGTGACGGAGCCGACTCGCAGATCGAGCCAGAGCGGAAAGCCGCGCGTATCGACGGCGGCGATCAATCCGGCGTCAGCATCGAAGGCGAGGACGCGATCGAGCGCCGGAGCGGCGTCGGTGGCGGTCCAGACGGTGGAGTCGACGTTGGGGTACGCCGTAACTCGCGCCACGCCCCCGTTCCGCGGCGACCGCAGCACGAGTGCGTCGGGTCCGCGCTGCGTCGGCGGCGACGAGCTGCGGGAAGCCGGAAGGTCGGAGCGATCGCTGCCCCTGCAAGCAGCGAGCGCGAGCGCAAACGCGATGAGCGAGCGCACGGGACTAAGATAGTCTGTCGTGGGGGAAGTGCTGCTGCAGCGAGCAGTCACCGGCTTAAAAACTGGGCCAGAGGGACCACGTCCACACCCCTTTCCTCCCCACCTGATCGACCGGAATCGCGTAGTCCCACCGCACGATGGCGTAGTTGAACAGATTGAGCCGCAGGCCAAAGCCGTAGCTCCGCAGCGGGTAGCGCTGTTTCGCGATGTCGTAATTCGCCGGCCGAGCCCCGTACACGGACTGGCCGCGGGACCAAGCGAGGCCGGCGTCGTAGAAGAAGAGACCGTCGAGCGGCGGAAGCTCGCCAGGCAGGAAGCCGAGCTCCAGGTGGCGGATGAGCGGAAACCGGAGCTCGGCGTTGGCCACGGCGACGCGACTGCCGAGGAGTTGGACGGCGCTGCAGTTCGTGGGATTCGCGCCGATGACCGGGCAGCTCAGGTAGAAGGTGCTGTTGCGATCGTAGCCGCGCACGTAGTCGGGGCGCGCGATGTATTTCGGGAAAGCATTTTCGTCGGGGCCGATCGAGAGATCGGTGTAGAGGCGAGTGGCGAGCGTGAGGTAGTTGAAGAAGATCGGGTCGTAGCGGCGGTAGTCGGCGAGATATTGCACCCAGTCGTACGAGCCGGTGACCGGGCTGACTTGCAATCGGTATCGGCGACCCATCACCGGGCCGGTGTACCCAAAGAGCGTGTTGTCGGAGACGAGCGCGACCTGACCATCGATGTAATTCAGCGTAGGATCGCGATGGGTGCTGTCGATCGAGTAAGCGCCGGCCGAGCTGCCGTTGAAGATCTTGCGCGTGACGAACGAGCGGCTGCGGTCGATGTTGTTGAAGCCGGCGCCGAACTCGACCCGCGTGAAGCGGCTGAGCGGATACGCCGTGACTCCGAACGCCTGCCGCGCGACGTACGTCGTGATTTCCTGGTTCTCGAGCGCGACGCCCGCGTCGCGGGTGTTCGACAGCGAGTCGGACGACAGGAAATAGTACGGCGCTTGCGACAGCACCGTGGAGTATTGCCAGCGGTTCGACAGGTTGGTGTAGCCGATGAACGCGCGCGCTTCGCTCGCGCGCCCGTTGATCTCGCCCGAGAGCGCGAGGTGGTTGTTGCCGAGCATGTCGCTCAGCACCACCGTCGTGCCGCCGAACACGCTGCGTCCGTAGGCGTCGGGCACGTAGCCGATGCTGGGGCGCGTGGCGTAGTCGGGTTGGAAGCGGACGTGGTAGGAGGCGGTGCGGAATTTCGTCGTGTCGGGGAGGCCGATGTCGACAGAGTCGAGCAGGGCGGACACCGACACCGTTTTCACCGTGCTGTCGCCGCCGGGTGCTGCGGCGATCACGGGGCGCGGCGGCTCACGGTACGGCGCCTTCTTGAGCCCGCGCGGATTGTTCAGCGTCCAGATGGTGAACTTCGAGTCCTCGTAATACGTGAACGCCAACCGGTCGGCCGATCGCGCCCAGCTGATCGACGGGCTGTACTCCGTGAGCGCCGAGACCGCGCCCGCGACGTTGGTGAGCTGGTAGTGTTCCTTGGCGTCGAGGTCGTAGAGAAAGATGTTCGCCGTGCCGTTCCGGTTGGACACGTAGGCGATCGACCGCCCGTCAGGCGCCCACTGCGGGTTGAGGTTCAACCCGGCTTGGCCTGGCAGCACCGTGATCGCGCGCGTCGCGACGTCCAGCACCGTGATCCGCCACGGCTTGAGGCGCAACAGATCCAGGCTGGCGCTGTCTCGGTCGCTGGCGAAGGCGATCGTCTTGCCGTCGGGCGACCACTGCGGCTGCAGGTCGCCGAACTTGTCGTTCGTGAGTCGCCGCAAGCCCGTGCCATCAGCGTTTACTATATAAAGATCTGTAATGCCGCCGAGGTTGCCGCTGAAGGCCAGTTGGCGGCCGTCGGGCGACCAGGTGGGGCTCGTCGCGCCTTCCAGGTCGAGGGCGAAGCGGCGCGTCTCCTTGTGCGTGCGCACGTCGAACAGGTACAGCACGTCTTTGCCGTGGCGCTGGGCAGTCAGCGCGAGCGTGCGCCCGTCGGGCGAGAAGGCGCTCTGCGAGTAGAGCAGTCGCAGCTCCTCGAAATTCGGATCGAGCGCGCTCTTCACCAGCCGCGTGACGCGCTTGCCCGTCTCGCCGTCGGCGAGCCACAGGTCGATGAACACCTGGCCGCGCAGGAAGCTGCCGTTCGCCAGAAACGCGATCGTCTTCCCGTCGCTCGAGAGGGCCGGCGCGAGAAAGATCTCGCCGCCGCTCCGCTTGGGCGTGAGCAGCGGCTGGGCGAATCGCCGCGGACGGTCGAGCGTGCCGACGGCCGGAAGGAGGCGCGTTTGCAGATCCTCGCGCCATTCGTCGCCCAGGTCCTCGAACGAGATGCCGAGCTCGCGGCGGAACGCGCGCTCCACGCCCACGCTCGGCACCGCGTTCATGATCTGGCCAATGACCTCGTCGCCCCACTTCTGGCCGATGTACGCCCAGAGCGAATGCCCGTAGCGGTACGGGAAGTACTGGTCGGGGTCGTCGGTGAGCTGCTTGATCGTGGGGATCTTGCCATTGAGCGCCGCGTCGCGCATCCACGACGTCGTGAACGCGTCGTCGGGTCCGAGCGACAGGTATTCGGCCATGCCTTCGGCGAACCAAAGCGGCGGGAGGAACTGGGAGAGTGCCCCGAGGCCGTTGCCCGCCTTGCCGCGCGCGAAGATGTCGTACTGGAAGGCGTGCACCATCTCGTGCATGAGCACGTGCTCGAAGCTCTTGTAGTCGCCGGTGAAGTTGAGGAGCATGCGGTGGCGGAGCGCTTCCGTCACGCCGCTCGTGACTTCACCCAGGTCGCCCGTGACATTGTTCTGCCCGAAGTCCGCGCGCGACGCGAAGAGCATGATCGGCTTCTTCTCGCGGAACTGATGGTCGAGCATGCGCGAGAGCCGGGCGTACGCGCGCTCGGCCATCCGCGCCGCGTCGACCGTGGCCTTCCGCTCTTCGGGGTAGTGATAGATGAGGAAGTGTTCGGTCTCGAGGATCTCCCACTTGAACCGGTCGTACTGCACCTGGTTCTGACCGAAATAGTTCTGCGCCGCGGCGGGCGTACCTCCGGCGACGAGGAGCGCGAGACTCGCGACGAATCGCAGACTCCCGCGCCCGAAACTCACGCACCCGTTCCCTTGTCGCCCTCGACCGGGATTTGCTCCGCATCGGCCCAGAGGCGCTCGAGCTGATAGAAGTTGCGCAGCGTCGGATGGAAGATGTGCACGACGAAGTCGACGAAATCCACCAGCACCCACCGTCCCTTCTCGAGCCCTTCGACGTGGTTCGCGCGGAAGCCTTCTTTCTTCATCTCCTCCATGATGTGTTCGCCGATCGCGCGGGCATGCGTGTCGGACGTTCCACTGGCGATGAGGAAGAAGTCGGTCATGTCGGTCACCCCGCGAAGATCGAGGAGGACGACGTCGAGCGCTTTGGTGTCGAGCGCGATTTGCGCGGCGCGCTGTACGAGGGCGAGAGAGTTGGAGGTCTTGGAAGTCGTCGCGGTATTCGATGGCATGAAGTCGGGCTCGGTGCTCCTTGATCGTGACGGGGCCGGCCGCGAGGGCCGCTCCCGTAGAATAACGCGCTGACCAGCCTTTGTAGAGCTTTGTGGGGCTTTGGAGTGCGCGTCGAAGGTGATACCCCGAAGCCGGGTTTTTCGGCCCCCACGAGCGTCGCCGATCGAATAGCTGAGGCTGACCAAGCTCCGTCGGCCCAAAGCCTGCCATTACGCGCGGGTTGAACGCGCAACCCACTCACTGCCGAACGAGGAACGCAGCAATGGAACTGGAAACCCTCAAAGACCTGTACGTCGACGAGCTCAAGGACCTGTATAGCGCCGAGAATCAGATTCTCAAGGCGCTTCCCCGTATGATCAAGGTGTCGACCCATCCGCAGCTCAAGAGGGCGTTCACGACCCACGAGCGGCAGACGCGCGAGCACGTGAAGCGCCTCGAGCGCATCTGCAAGGAGCTCGGTGTGTCGCCCAAGGGAAAGAAGTGCGAGGGCATGGAAGGCCTGCTCAAGGAGGGCAAGAGCCTCATTGCCGAAAAGCCCGATCCCGAGGTGCTCGATGCCGGCCTGCTCTCCGCCGCGCAGCACGTGGAGCACTACGAGATGGCCGGCTACGGAACGGTGCGTACCTATGCGCGCCAGCTCGGCTACGAGAACCAGGCGGAGCTGCTCCAGCGGACGCTGAATGAGGAAGGGGAGACGGACCATCTCCTCACCGCGCTGGCCGAGAGCTCGATCAACGTCGACGCCGAAGAGTAGTTCGACGCGGCGCGCTATCTCCTGATCAGCACTCTTCGCTCGTCGTCATCGCGCTCGCCGAGAAATTCGCCGAGCGCGGCGAGCGACGCAATGTTGTCGCAGAAGATCTTGAGTGTCGCCATCAACGGCACGGCGACGAACGCGCCGGGCACGCCCCAGATCCAGAAGAAAAACGTCAGGCCAACGAAGATCGCCACCGGGTTGAGCGTGAGCCGGTGGCCGAGGAGCATCGGCGTCACGAGGTTCGCCTGCACGAGGTTCACCGCGAGAAAGCTCGCCGGCACGAGCAGCGCATGGCCCACGGTGTCGAAGGTCGTGAGGCCGGCGAGCCCGAGAATTATCACCGCGGCGAGCGCGCCAAGATACGGAATGAACTCCAGGCACGCGATCAGCGCGCCCCAGAGCGCGGGGCTCGGCATCTTGAGCAGCCAGAGCACCAGGGCGAGGACGGCGCCCTCGACGAGGTTGACGATGAACGCCGTCGACAGATAGGCCGAGACGGCCGCCTCGGTCGCCCGCGCGATCTCGACGGCCTTTCGCTTGTCGCCCGAGTGCGGAAGCACCTTGATGAACTTCTGAAGAAAGAGGTCGCCGCCGGCGAGCAGGAAGTACAGCAGGATCACGATCTCGAGAATCGCCGCGACGAGCTTCTGCGTGGTGCCGAAGATGCGCGACGAGATCGTGGGCCCCGTGTTCACCACCACCTGTCGCGGCGGCCGCTGTCCCGCGGAGTCGCCCAGTGTTCCTGCCGCGCGCTCGACCTGGTTCGTGGCGTTCTGCACGGGACGGATGAGCTTTCGCAGCTTCTTGTTGGCATTCGCCAACGTCTCCGGAGCGGTTGCGGCAAACTGCTGCGCCGGTCCGGCGAGCGCGTACACGCCGCCGCCCACCGCCCCGAGCAGCACCGCCACCACGATCGCCGCGCCGGCCGGTGTCGGGATCTTCACGCGCGCCAGCGCTCGCAGCACGGGGCTCAACAGAAAGTTGAGCAGAATCGCGAAGACGATCGGGATGAAGAAGTCGCGCGCGAAATAGAGCGTGTACAGCACCGCCAGCACGGCGAGCACCATGACGCTCGCCGACCGCGCGCCGAGGGTCTCGACCGCCGCTTCGGTGCGCGAGAGATCGGGCGCCGGCTCGCCATGCTCGCCAACGTACCCGCGGTCCGCCGAATCGACGTTCGGCGTCAAGACCGAGCCGGCCGATCGCGCCGCGCGGGCCGCGATGTCGGCCACTACACCCGATTCATCCTGTGTCATTCATGCTCCATGTCTCAAACGACAAAGACCCCGACACGTCGGGGTCTTTGCCGTAATCAGATCGCAACCGACAGCTGCGCCCTCACTCCTGACTACTGCTTGATGACCCAGACGCGCACTTCCGGCTTCACGTCGGCGTGCAAGCGAACCGGCACGCGATAGACGCCGAGCGCCTTGATCGGCTCGTGCAGGTCGATCTGACGCTTCTCGATGTGGAAGCCCTGCTTCTCGAGCTCCACCTGAATGTCCGCGGACGTCACGGAACCAAACAGCTTGCCCTCTTCGCCGACGCGCGCCGAGAAGGTGAGCGAGACCTGCTCGAGCTTTTCGGCGATCGAGCTCGCCGCGCCGCGGCGCTCGTTTTCAGCCGCGTCGAGCCGGTCGCGCTCCTGCTTGATGCGCTTGAGGTTGCCCGGCGTCGCCTCGTAGGCGAGCCCGTGCGGGAGCAGATAGTTGCGCGCGTAGCCCGACTTCACCTTCACTACGTCGCCCGGAGAGCCGAGGTTCTCGACTGCCTGGCGGAGAATGATTTCCATGATTGACTCCGATCGATTTAGAAAAGTCTAAAAACCTACGGTGTGGAGCGCGCGCGGCTGCGCCAATCCGCCCAGGTGTCGCCCAGTCCCAACGCGAGCGACGCGACGCCGGCCATGATGAAGGCCAGCACCGCGAACACGTTGAGGAACGGCAGACAGAGCATGATGAAGCCGACCCCGAGCGTGATACCGAGGCTCCCTGGCGCCATGAACCAGGTGAGCACTCCGAATCCGCGCACGGCGTAGAGCGCACCGAAAAAGACGAGGAGATTCTTTCCCGCACCGCGCATGCTGGTGAGGGTGGGAACGAGCATGATCGTCAACCCGACGATCAGCCCCCAGACGAGTTGGTCGTTGAAGCGAAATTCACGAAGCGGGCGAAGCGGGGCGCCGAGACGCGCGCGTCCGAGCCGGTGGTACGTGGCCCAGGCGAGCGCCAACGCCGCGAGCGACTGCAGCGCGAGAAGAGCAGGGAAGACGGCGAGTCCCCACCCCGACAGCACGGTGAGCTCCTTGTCCGTTTCCGCCGGCAGCTCGGCCAACTTCGGCACTTTGGCGGAAAGGTCGGCCCACTCCTTCGGGTGCGATTGGATGACGGCGTTCAACATCGCCATGGTCTCCGTGTTGCGGCGCGTGAATTCCGCGGCAACCGTCTTGGACGCCTGACGCAGCGTCACCGGACCGATGAGACTCATGACCATCGCCAGCACCATCGTGATGCCGAGCGCGAGCAACGATCGAACGAAGAGCGGACGACGCAGGCTGAAGAGGCACACCAGCCCGAACGATCCGGCGAGCAGCAGACTCCAGCCGCGCACGAGATTGTAGAACGGGCTGGGCGCGGCGCCGGCTTGCATCGTCATCAACGTCGCGATGGCGACCCACGCCACCGCCATGAACGCGCGGCCGCCCGCCCACCAGCCCACGAGCGCGCAGGTCGCCACCGCCGGAACGAACAGCAACATCGTCTGATCGATCGGCAACAGCGCTTTCAACTGCGGAATCGTGGGAATGAACAGGAACGCGACGATCGCGAGCAGGAGCTTTCCCCACCCACGTTCGGTCGGCGCCGACGGCGCCACCGGTCCCGCGCTGGGCGGGATGGTCACGTCGATCGACGGCACGGGCGCGTCCGGCAGCGTCATGCGTTACGCCTGCAGCCCGCGGATGTACGGGATGATGGCGAGGTAGCGGGCGCGCTTGATCGCCGTCGACAGCTGGCGCTGGTGACGGGCGCACACGCCGCTCAAGCGGCTCGGCAAAATCTTGCCGTGATCGGTGATGAAGCGGCCGAGCGTGCGATCGTCCTTGTAGTCGACGAAGCGGACGCGGGTCTCGCAGAATGGGCAGGTCTTGTTTGGGCGTCTCATAGTCTACTCCTCGTCCTCGTCGTCGTCATCGCGGCGAGCGCGGGCCAGGGCCAGCTCTTCCTCGGACATCGGCGGTGCGCCGACTTCGTGCTCGAAGAGCGTGATGAGGTGGCGGATGATGCCGTCCTCGAGCTTGATCGCACGCTCGTACTCGGGCAGCGCAGTGGGCTCGGCGCCGAAGCGCGCGATCACGTAGTAGCCGGACTCACGACGTCCGATGGGATACGCGAGCTGGCGGCGGCCCCAGTGATTCAGCGTGAGGTCCCCGGGGTTGCCGAGGAGACCGTGGAACTTACCGAGCTTGTCGGTGATGGCGGCGTCTTCGAGCGCTGAGTCGAAGACGTAGACCGCCTCATATTGGCGCGTCATGCGTTGGCAATCCTCCCTTTGGTCATAGCCGCCTCTCGCTGGTTGCCTGAGCGAAAGGAGGGGAAGTTGTTCGGCGGTGGCCGCTGAGCGCGGCACCCGTTCCGATGGAACCCCTAATTATAGCAGTGACAACGGATTATCTCAAGTCGGGCTTCCTTCCGCGGCGCCCACAGCCGCGCGGCACTAGCCATGCTTCGTTACGGGAACGATCAATGGCCGATGCCTGGGGGCATCCGTCGGAGTAACCGGTTTCCGGCTTGGGAGGATTGGGTATGCGTGGAATGCGTGGAACGCGTTTGATGGTCGGTCTGCTGGCAGCGGCTGCGACGCTCGGGTCGGCGACCGCCTGCTCCAGGAGCAGCGAGTACGAGGCCGCGGGCGACATCGCGCCGGCGAACAAGATTGCGGTGCATGTCCAGAACGACAATTTCCTCGACGTGGACGTCTTCGCGGTGTCGGAAGGGATTGCGACCCGCCTGGGCACGGTGACGGGCAACGGTTCGCGCACGTTCGTGGTCGATCCCTCGTTAGCGGCGCAAGACTTCCGCGTCGTGGCGACGCCGATTGGCGGCAACGGTCGCGCGTCGACAGGCTCCATCGTGGTGGGACCCGGGCAGACGGTTGATTTCCGGGTGGGCTCGACGTTGCGGAACAGCAGCGTGATCATCCGCTAAGCGGAGTTCCGCGCCGGCCGCCGGGGCGCAGTTACTCGGCGGTCGACGGACGCGGGCTCGGGTCGATCGACGGCGCCACCGGTGCGGCGATGTCGAGCATCACGCGGAGCACGCCGTCGGGCAGCTCTGTCCATTGCGGCGGAATCGGCGCGAATCGCCGGCGCTCGGTGCCGGCCTGGAAGCAGAGCCAGCCTTGCTCGAGCTCGGAGGCGAGCATCGGCACCGGGTCCGTTGGTCCCGTCGGCGCTGTGGCGCCGACCGGACGCGCCGGCGTCCGCCGGTCGTAGGCCGACTGGCCCACGGCGTCTCTCGGGAAGACGTCCCAGACGTCCCAGGCCGTGCCGTGCTGATCCTTGATCTGGCGATTGGCCATGAGTTCGGTGTGCAAGTGAAGGTGCTTCACCGAATTGCAATGGCCGTGCCCGGTCTGTGGATCAGTCAAAAATGTGATGTCGTCGTGAGGGATTGCTCGGCGATGGTAGGGCTCACACGTTGAACCGAAACAACATCACGTCGCCGTCCTTCACGACGTACTCCTTTCCTTCCGATCGCACCGCGCCCTTCTCGCGCGCGCCCTTCCACCCGCCGTGCGTGAGGAAATCCTCATACCCCACCGTCTCGGCGCGAATGAACCCGCGCTCGAAGTCGGTGTGAATCACGCCCGCCGCCTGCGGCGCGGTGTCGCCGTGGTGGATCGTCCACGCCCGCACTTCCTGCTCGCCCGCCGTGAAGTAGGTCTGCAATCCGAGCAGGTGATAGCCGCCGCGGATCAGGCGGTCGAGTCCCGCCGACTCGAGGCCCAGCGACTCGAGAAAGCCGCGGCGATCGTCCTCGGGCAGCTCCGCGAGCTCGGCTTCGATCTTGGCCGAGAAGGGAACGATCTCGGCGTGCTCGCCGCTCGACGCGATCGCGCCGCGAAGCGCCTTGATGTGCGCGCCTTCCTCGCCCGCGAGTTCGGCGTCGGTGACGTTGGCGGCGTAGAGGATCGGCTTGAGGGTGAGCAGCGAGAGTGGCGCGAGCACGGCACGCTCTTCGGCCGAAAGGTTCTCATGCCAGAGCGCGCGGCCCTCGGTGAGCGCGGCGTTCGCCTTCTCCAGCGCCGGCAGCTCCGCGAGGGCGTCCTTGTCGCCGGTCTTCGACGAGCGCTTCACCTTGTCGAGCCGCTTCTCCACGACCGACAGGTCGGCGAGGGCGAGCTCGAACTCGATCACTTCGCGGTCGCGCACGGGATCGACGGAGCCCATCACGTGCAGCACGTCGTCGTCGTCGAAGGCGCGGACGACGTGGACGATCGCGTCGGTCTCACGGATGTTGGCAAGGAACTGGTTGCCCAGCCCTTCACCCTGCGACGCGCCTTTCACGAGGCCGGCGATGTCGACGAACTCCACCGCGGCGGGCACCGTGCGCTGCGGCTCGACGATCTTCGCCAGCTCGTCGAGGCGCGGGTCGGGCACGTTCACCCGGCCCACGTTGGGGTCTTTCGTGGCGAACGGGTAGTTGGCCGCCAGGACGTTGGCCGACGTGAGGGCGTTGAACAGCGTGGACTTTCCCACGTTCGGCAAGCCGACGATTCCGAGCCTGAGCATTCGAGAACTGTGTTAAGAGAACTGTAACAGGACCTATTCCTGCGGGTCGCCGGTGAAGCGGTTCATCACCGGCACGATGCCTTCCTTGAGCCACACGTCGAGCGCCGTCGTGAGCGTCGGCAGCAGCTCGCGCACCACGGCCTCCTCGCGCTTGCCGAACTCGTCGAGCACGTAGTCCTTGAGCACGCCGCGCCGGGCCGGGTCGTCCGGCGCGATGCCGACGCGCAGCCGCGAATACTCCTGCGACTTCACCGCCGACTCGATGCTCTTGAGCCCATTGTGGCCGCCGGCGCTTCCCTTGGCGCGAAAGCGATAGCGGCCGAGCGGCAGGGCGACTTCGTCGACGGCGATCATGAGATCGGTCGCCGCCGACCAGAACGGGCGCCGCATGTACGGCCGCAGCACGGCGCCGCTCAGGTTCATGTAGGTGAGAGGCTTGATGAGCCGCACTTTCGTGCCGCCCACGGTGCCGCTCGCGACACGCGACTCGCCGTCTTTCTTCCAGCCGTCAAAACGCCAAACGTCGGCGAGGTGGTCGACGACCCACCAGCCGACGTTGTGACGCGTCCGCTCGTATTCCTTGCCCGGGTTGCCCAATCCAACGATGACTTTCATCGGCTCGTCGTCGCGCGCCGCTGATGGTTTGGATTGGCCATGCCCGAACAGGAACCGGAGCACTAACTGGCTTACTTCTTGGCCGCCTCGTCCTCGTCAGCCTTGGCCTTGCGAATGAGCTCCGGCTCGCCCGCCGCCGGCGTCTCGCCTTCACCCGGAGTCGCTTCGACAGCGGCCTTCGGCGCGGCGACCAGACACACGGTGGCGCCCGGCTCGTCGAGCACGGCCACGCCTTCCGGCAGCTGCAGATCGCGCACGTGGAGGTTGTGCCCGATCGTCAGCGGCGTCACGTCGACGTCGATGTGATCGGGGATCTGCGACGGATCGACGCGGAGGTGCACCTGGTGCATCGTCTCTTCGAGGATACCGCCGGCGATGCGCACGCCGTCGGGGGTTCCGTGGAAGCGGAGCGGCACGCTCACGGTGACCTTCTCACCGGCCACGAGCTGCTGGAAGTCGATGTGGACGATGTGGCGCTTGACCGGGTGGCGCTGGATCTCGCGGATCAGCGTCTTGGCGGTGGTGCCGTCGACGGTGAGCTCGATGACCGTGCTCGCCGCCGCGTACTGGCTGAGGAGCTTGTCGATCTCGCGGGTGTTGATGACGAGCGACTGTGCGTCGCGGCCATGCCCGTAGATGACCGCCGGAACGGAGCCGGCCTGACGCAGCTTGCGGGCGACGCCGGTGCCGCGCTCGGTGCGCGGGGTGGCGTTCAATGATGCTGTTGCCATTGTTCGAATACCAGTTTGATAACAATACCTTCGCAGCCTGCTCGCAACGGTCCGTCTCTACTCTCGGGAGGCTGCGTCCTCCCTACCATGAGACCATCGAGAGATCCAACTAATCGAACAGCGAGCTGACCGACTGCTCGCTGTGAGTGAAGCGGATCGCCTTGGAGATCAGCTCGCCCACCGACAACATGAACAAATTCTTCGGCCGCCGTTCCTCGGGAATCGCGATCGTGTCCGTGAGCGCGATCTCCTTGATCGGGGCGTCGTTCAACCGCTTCACGGCCGGACCCGACAGCAGCGCGTGCGTCGCGCAGATGTAGATGTCCTTGGCGCCCAGTCCCTTGAGCGCGCGCGCCGCTTCCGTCACCGTTCCCGCCGTGTCGATCATGTCGTCGACGAGAATACAATCGTGTCCTTCCACGTCGCCGACCACGTTCACCACCTCCGACACGTTCGCCTGGGGGCGCCGCTTGTCGATGATCGCCAGCGAGGCGTTGAGGCGCTTCGCGAATCCTCGCGCCATCTTCGCCGAGCCCACATCGGGCGCGACGACGACGGGGTCGTTCAGCTGCATCTTGCGGTAATGCGCCGTGAACACCGGCATCGCGTACAGGTGGTCCACCGGCACATCGAAAAAGCCTTGCAGTTGATGCTGGTGAAAATCCACGCCCAGCACCCGGTCCACGCCAGCGGCGGTGATCATGTTCGCCACGAGCTTGGCGCCAATCGGCACGCGCGGCTGGTCCTTGCGGTCCTGTCGCGCATATCCGTAGTACGGCATCACACAGGTGATGCGAGCCGCCGACGCGCGGCGCGCCGCGTCGATCAGCAACAGCAACTCCAACAAGTTCTCGGCGGGCGGGTTCGTGGGCTGCAAGATGAAGACATCGTTGCCGCGCACGTTCTCGTCGATGCGAACCGAGATCTCCCCATCGGCGAACCGGCCGAGGTTCACTCGGCAGAGGTCGATGCCGAGGTTCCGGGCGATCTCTTCCGCGAGTCCTCGATTGGCGGTGCCGGACAACAGCTTGAGGCCGTGACTCGGTACAGCTAGTCCGTCCATCGGGGAGCCTTGTAAGATAAGCAGTGGGAAGGGCTTGTGGTAGCTCGGTCGTTGCGACCAGCGAATTGCCCCCGGTGGATTCGAACCACCATTCTCGGATCCAAAGACCGATGTCCTGCCATTGGACGAGGGGGCAGCAGGCCCCGAAAGCTACTGGGCGAGGTCTACTCGTACAACTCGCTCGCTCGTACTCGTCAGCACGGTGGTGAGACCCGTGCTGCGCGTCACGGTTGCCAGATCGGGCGGCTCGGCGAAGACGCCGAATACCGTGGACCCCGAGCCGCTCATCATCGCGATCATCGCGTCGGCGGAGACCAGCTCGTCGACGAGCTCCGCGATCACTGGATGACGCCTCGCCACGACTCGCTCGAAGTCGTTCGTCGCGACGGCCGCGAGCGCTTCCCAGGTGGCGAGCGATTCGGGAGCGAGAATTTCGCCGGTGGGCTCGTATCGCCCTCGGTCGGACGCGAGCCATCCATATGCGTCCGCCGTCCCCACGCCGAAGCTGGGCACGATCAGCGCGACCGGGCGGCGGTCGAGCGCGCGAAGAGGCAACAGGCGCTCGCCGCGTCCCCAGGCGAGCGCCATGGGGCTCTCCATGGCCATGAACGGTACGTCGGCGCCTAGAGGTGCGGCGATCTCGACGAGCCGCGGCCCGAGCGGCGACGGCGACAGCGCGTCGAGCGCGCGCAGCACGGCACCGGCGTCGGCGCTGCCGCCGCCCAGGCCGCCGCCCACGGGAATGCGCTTGGTGACTTCGATCGCGAAGCCGTTCGGCCAGCCCGTCGCGTCGGCGTATGCGACGGCCGCGCGATAGGCCAGGTTGCGGTCGGTCGGACCCAGGCCCGCGGCCGGCATGGCGGGTCCGTCGCAATCGAGCGAGCGTCCGCCGGCGAGCCGGACGCAGACGTCGTCGCCCAGATCGAGGCGGAGGAATACCGTCTCGATCGAGTGGTAGCCGCTCTCTTCGCGGCCGAGCACGCGGAGGAGCAGATTGACCTTCGCCTGCGCGACGACCCGGGCCGACGTGGTCACGCCCTCACGCCCTCACGCGCTCTTGTCGCCCGCGGCCGAGCCGAGGTCGCCCATCGTCAGACCAGCGCGCGCGAAGTAGTACGCGCCGATGAGCGTGATCGGGATCGCCGAAATGATATGGAACACGAGCGCCCACGTGCCCGCGGCGGTCTGGTCGATACCGAACACGCCGAGGGCCGCCACGCCGCCGGCCTCGAAGACGCCGACGAAGCCGGGCGTCGACGGTACGGAGACGAGAATGACGATGACGCCTTGGACGAAGAGCGTCGCCTCCCACGGTACGGCGATGCCGAAGGCGCGAAAGCCCAGCCAGAACGCGAGCGGCTGGAGCAGCCAGTGCAGCAGCGTCCAGACGAACACGGCGACGAAGTGGCGCGGATTGCGCAGCACGCCAAGGCCGTCGGCGAAGCGGCGCAACATCTCGCTCCCTTTGGCCTCGACGACGGGATGCACGCGCCGCGCGATCAGTTCGAAAAGTCTAATCAGCCGGTCGGGGAAGAAAACCAACGCGTACGACACGATCAACGCGGCGAGCGGCACGATCGCGAAGGCGCGAGCGAAGTGCGAGATCGGTTGGCCGAGGATCTGCGCGCCGGCGGGGAAATCGGGCGACAGCATCGCCACCGCGAGGAGCAGGAGCACGACCATCGCGTCGAAGACCCGGTCGACCACGACGGAGGCGAGCCCCATGGAGAAGGGAACCGCCGGCACCTCGCGCGCCAGTGCGATGGGGCGCGCGACTTCGCCGGCGCGCGCCGGCAGAATGTTGGTGAGCATCACGCCGATCGCCGTCGCGCGCCACAACGGGCCAAACGGCACGTTCGGCGCGACCGGGTCGAGGATCGTGCGCCAGCGTCGCGCGCGCAGCGGGAACATGCCCGTGGAGGCCACGGTCGCAAGCAGGAGCAATCCATAGTTCGCGTGCTTCGCGAGCTGGACCGCCTGCGCCCATTGGAAGTTCCGGAAGGCGAAGTACAGGCACACCGCGCTGATGACGAGACCGAGCGCGCCCTTCCATCCGAACTTCTTCACGGGCTACTCCGCTCGCGCGAGCTCGAGCAGATCGAAGAGCTCCTCGAGCGCCGCCGGATTGCCGGCCGGCGCGGCACGCAGCTCGTCGCGGATCGCGACCGCGCGATCGAGCGCCGATCGGCCCCGATAGAGCAGGGATTCGATCGGCACCACGTCGTCTTCGGGAAGGTGTACCGGCTCGCTGAAGGGCATCGACTCCAACGAGTCGAGCGCGGCGATGGTGGAGTCGATCAGCGCTGCCGACGAGGAATCGAGCACTTCGCGCGCGCGCGGTTGCTCGGCGATGCGCGGCTGCTCGACAGTACGCGGCGGTTCGACGACAGGCGCGGGCGCGGTGGCAACGGTGGCCGACGCAGCCATCGCGTCGACGAGCGATTGCAACGGCTGTCCGCTCGGCGCGGGCTCCTCATTGCCGAATCCGGCGCCGATCGAGTCCGTGAGGTCGCGGTTGCCCACGATCTCACGCAGGCGCGCGCTGAGCCGCTCGCCCTGCGCGCCCGGTTCGGCGAGCAACGATGCGAGGTCCTCGAGCGCGGCGAGTCCGAGAAAGTCGATGTGCTCCGTCGACTCCACGTGGCTGCCGATGAAATTGGCCACGTCGCGCTCACCAAAGCTCTCGGCCGCCGCCTGCAGGGCGTGCAGCGCGCGGCGAAGGTCGCGGCGCGCGCGGGTGTTCGAGCCGGCATCCGTCGCGCGGCGCGCGCCGTCGACGACCTGGCGCAGGTGCTCGCCGAGACTGACCAGCTCGAGCCGGAAGCGCTGCGACGCCGAGGTCGGCGGATTCGGCGACGTCTCGACGACGCCCGGCGCGCCATCGGCGTAGAACAGGTCGGAGATCGGCACGACGCGCTCGGGCTCACCTTCACGCCCGCTCCATGCTTCGTGCGCGGTCGTGAACGCGTCGCGCTCTGCGCTCGGCCCGTTGACATCGGCGCCGGAGCGCAGGATGGCGGAAAGCGCGCGCAGATAGGCGGCCGCGGATTCGAGCACGGTGCGCGCTTCGGCGCTCATCGGCCCTTCGCCCGACTCCAGGCCGCGCGCCGCTTCCTCGGTGCCCTCGAGCGTGTCGGCGAGCGGCGCGACTTCCTTCACGCCGGCCACACCGCGAAGGGCGCGCACGCGGCGCAGCACGTTCGCGGCGGTCTCGGGATCGCCGGCGCGTGTCGTGAGCAGCTCGAGACCCGCGGCGATGTTCGCGGCTTCGGTCGCGAGGAACGAGGAGCCCACGGCGGGGCTCGACGCCGTGCCGGCAGCCGGTGTGGCCGCGGGCGGTTTGGCCGGCGCGAATCGTGACAACTCCGCCGCGCGAGCGCTAGCGCGCTGGTCGTCGGCGGCGGACCAGGTTCGCGCGGAGTGGAGCAGCGTCTTGAGGTCGTCGATGGCACCGGTGAGCGCTCCGCCGATGGCCGGGTTCCACTGTACGGCTCCTTCCTGAATCGCGCGGCCGACGCGTTCGACGCTCGACGCGAGCTCGGCGAACGACGGCATCTTGGCCATCGTCGCGGTGCCGCGGAGCGCGCGAGCAACGCGTTGGACAGCGTCCGCGTCGGGACCCGTCGAGCCGCCGCCCAGCAGGAGGCCGTCGAGCTGTTCGACGTAGTCGCTTGCTTCGAGAATGAAGAATTCGAAGAACCCTGCCGCTCCGCTCATTCGCGCTCCGTTGGTTGGCGCGTCACGAAGTTAGGAGAACGCCCGAGCGGCGTCCATGGCCGCGCGCAGCTCGCGCACCGCGTCCGCGAGCCCGATGAAAATTGCACGACTCACCACCGAGTGCCCGATGTTCAATTCTTCGATCTCCGGAATCGCGGCGACGGGTTGCACGTTCTCCACGGTGAGCCCATGCCCCGCGTGCACCGCCAATCCAATCGACGCACCGTGGCGCGACGCGTCACGAAGCGCGCGCAGCGTGGCGGGATCGGAGGCCCCGTGCGCGTACGGGCCAGTGTGCAGCTCGATCGCCGCTGCGCCCAGGGCCAACGAGCGGTCCACGGCATGGAGATCGGGCGCGATGAAGAGGCTCGTGCGAATTCCGGCGGCGTTGAGGCGCGCTAGCCCGTCGGCGATGCGGGCCGGATCGTGCGACACGTCCAGACCGCCCTCGGTGGTGACCTCCTCGCGGCGCTCGGGCACGAGGGTGACCTGGTGGGGACGAAGACGCTCGGCGAGGGCGAGCATCTCGTCGGTGCACGCCATCTCGAGGTTGAACACCGTGGTGATGGCGGTGGCGAGCCGCTCGACGTCGTCGTCCTGAATGTGACGGCGGTCCTCGCGTAAATGTGCGGTGATTCCGTCGGCTCCGGCGCGCTCGCAGGCGATCGCGCCCTCGACTGGATCGGGGCTTGCTCCGCGACGCGCTTGGCGGACGGTCGCGATGTGATCGATGTTGATATAGAGGCGCTGATGCTTCATGCCGCGGATCTCCGGGACCGTTGCTGCGGGAAAAACCAACCGTCCTACAGTACACCCCTGCACGATGGAGCTGATGGAGTGAAAAAACTAATCACGGCGGTTTCCCTGGTTCTTGTCGCCGCTTGTCGTTCGACGACGTCGACCACCACGACCTCTTCTCCCGTGATGAGCGGCAGCCAGACGGGCGCCTCCGACGCGGTCGCGGCGATTCGCGCCTTCATGGCCGCGGCGAAGTCACAAGACCTCCAGGCGATGGGCGCGCTTTGGGGAGGCCCGGACGGCCCGGCGCGCGATCAGATGGATCGCGGCGAGCTCGAGAAACGCGAGTTCGTCATGATGTGCTACCTCAAGCACGATCGCTACGACATCATCGGCGACGCGCCGAACCCCGGCGGCGCGCGGGCGTTCGCCGTGAACCTCTGGCTCGGGGACTTGACGCGCTCGACTAGCTTTCAAGTCGTGCAAGGCCCCGGGGGCCGCTGGTACGTGAAGGACGTCGACCTCAGCAAGCTCCAGGAGTTCTGCGCCCGTCGCGGATGACGCCCAGTCCGTATGTTTCGGAGTGGGTTCGAGTGGGTTCAACTCGGTTCTACGCTCGGTTGGTGCTCGGTCAGTGCTCGGTCAGCTCGACGAGGACGCCGGACGTCGACGACGGATGTAAGAAGGCGATCCGTTTTCCTTCGGCGCCAACGCGCGGTGTCTCGTCGATGAGGCGGACGCCGGCAGCGCGGCAGCGATCGAGGGTGGCGTCGAGGTCGTCAACGGAGAAGCAGACGTGATGGATGCCCGGTCCGCGTTTCGCGACGAACTTCGCGATCGGCGAGTCGGGCGACTCCGCTTCGAGGAGCTCGACGAGCGAAGTTCCGGCTGCGAGGCCGACGATCTTGGCGCCGTCGGCGTCGTCGAGGGGGACGTCAGCGAGCCCGAGCACGTCGCGGTAGAAGGAGACGCTGTCGTCAAGGCCGCGAACGGCGATCCCGATGTGGGCGATTCGGGTGCCGGACTGGGAAGTGTTTTGCATGGTCAATTAATTTAAGGCGAACGCCGCTCGCCAAATACAGGAGTACTACATGTCGAATGTTCTTGCCGTCACCGACGCCAACTTCGAGGAAGAGGTCGAGAAGCACGGCGGCCTGACGATCGTTGATTTCTGGGCCACCTGGTGCGGACCGTGCCGCATGATCGCGCCGATCCTCGACCAGCTCTCGACGGAATACGAGGGCAAGGTGAAGGTCACGAAGCTCGACGTGGACGCGAACATCAAGACCGGGTCGCGCTTCAACGTCCGCTCGATTCCCACGTTGCTGTTCTTCAAGGAAGGCAAGGTCGTCGATCAGATCATCGGCGCGGTGCCGAAGACGCACATCGAGTCGAAGCTGCAGCAGCACTCTGCGTGAGCGGGGAGAACGGAGAGGGGAGAGGGGAGACCGAGTTGATCTCCCCTCTCCCCTCTGTCGTGTTCGTTCTTCATTTTAGGGCCTAATGCCCCCTTCGACCGCCGCTCTGCGTTTTCCGTTCAGCCGCGTACTCCTTCCACGCACGCGGCTCGCGTACATCCATCTGCGCAACTTGCTCACGGACGCGAAGCGCGACCGTGCGGCGCGCATCTCCGGCTACGTCGCGGTGTCGCTCCCCGACGAGCTCGTGATGTTGTATCTCGTCGGCGGTGAGGTAGCCAACGCCACCGTCCGCGACGCGAAGGGTGCACGCGCGGTGGCGATCGCCACGGCGCTCGAGCAGGTGCCGCCCGAGCCCGAGTATGGTGAGATCTGCTTCCACGAAGCCGACGCCGAACAGCTCGCGTGCATGTTCTCGACGCAGTCCACCTCGGCCGAGCCGTGGCCCGCGGGCATGGTGGCGCAGGATCCGGCGGCGCTCTTTCCGTACCTGATGTCCACGGTGTTCGACGGCGTGCTGGAGATCATCGCCAACGACAACGTCAACTACCTGAGCTTCAAGAACGGCAGCGTGGCGCGGACGTTTCTGTCCAGCGCACACCACGGCACCGTCGTCGACCGCGTGGCGAAGCTGTTCTCGCGCGACGGGCGCTCGGGCGATCTCCGCGTCACCCGGTGGGGCGTACCGGGCCCACTGCCGATGCAGGCGCCGCCGCCGCTGGTGCAGGCCTACCGCGATCTGACGTCGCACCTCGTGCAGCGGCTCGTCGACCACGGGCGCGACAGCGCGCCGGCCATCGCCGAGCATGCGCGCCAGAATCTGCTCGGCAAGCATCCGGAGCTCGACTGCTTCTCCTTCTCCGGCCGGCCGACCAAGGAGCCGCTCGCCGACACGGCCGCGCTCACCGAATGCGTGGCGGCGTGGATTCGCGAGGTGATGTGGACCGCGGTGGATCACGACGCGCTCGCGCCGGAGACGCTGCTTCGCGAGCTCACCTGGGATCGCCGGCACATGTTCCAGTCCGCGGGGTTGTACGAGCGTCTGCCGTGGAAGGTGATGTGACCGGCGACGAGACGCCTGCCTCCGCGGGAACGCTCTACGTCGTCAGCACCCCCATCGGCAACATGGGGGATTTTTCTTTTCGTGCGGTCGAGGTACTCAAGTCGGTGAGCGGCATTCTCGCCGAGGACACGCGGCACACACGGCATCTGCTCGACCGGTACGAGATCAAGACGGCGACGACCTCGTATCACGAGCACAACGAAGCGAAGATGACGCCGGTGCTCGTCGCGCGGTTGCGCGGCGGTGAGTCGCTCGCGCTCGTGTCCGACGCCGGCACGCCATTGATCTCCGATCCGGGCGCGCGACTGATCGCCGCGGCCATCGAGGCGGAGGTGTCGGTGGTGCCGGTGCCTGGCGCGTCGGCCATGCTCGCTGCGCTCGTGGCGTCGGGCCTCGACGCCGAGCGGTTCACCTTTTTCGGATTCCTTACACGCACGGGGAGTGAGCGGCGCGGTGCATTGGACGAGATTACGACTCTGCGTCACACGGCCGTGCTCTACGAGGCTCCAAATCGCGTGGCCGACACGCTCCGCGATCTCGAGGAGCGGGGAGGGGGCGGTCGAGCAGCAGTCGTGGCCCGCGAAATGACCAAGCAATTCGAGGAGCTGCGGAGGGGAACGGTAAGCGAGCTCCGCGCGTACTATGAGGAGAAGCCTCCTCGGGGTGAGATCGTGCTGGTGATCGGCGCGGCGGTCCAGGTCGCGGCGACGGACGAGGCCGTTCGCGACAGAGTTCGCGCGCTGCGCGCGTCGGGGATGAGTGCTCGCGACGCGTCGGCTGCCGTCGCCGAGGAGCTTGGGGTGCCGAAACGATTGGCGTATCGGTACGCGCAGGAGACCGGTGGGGATCAGGAAGGGGGAGGCAGCGGCGAATGATCGGCTTCACGTGGCGTCGTGCTCGAACATTGGCTGCGGCAGCGTTGCTTTCGCTCGTCGGCAGCGCCGCGCGCCCCGCGCCCATCCTCACCGTGGCGCGGTTGCAATACGACGGCGGCGGCGATTGGTACGCCAACCCCTCGAGCTTGCCCAACCTGCTCGCCGCGATCCGCCAGCGCACCTCGCTCCAGGTGGACAAGACCGAAGCGCGCGTCACGCTGATGGACGACAAGCTGTGGGACTATCCGTTCATCCATGTGACTGGCCACGGCAACATCCACTTCAGCGATTCGGAGGTCACGCGCCTGCGCGAGTATCTGCAGCGCGGCGGCTTTCTGCACGTCGACGACAACTACGGCCTCGACGAAAGCTTTCGGCGCGAGATCAAGCGCGTGTTTCCCGACCGTCCGCTCATCGACGTTCCGCTGTCGCATCCGATCTATCACATCGTCTACGACATGCCCAAGGGCTTGCCGAAGATTCACGAGCACGACGGCGCTCCGGCGCGCGGGTTCGGCATCTTTCTCGGCGACCGCCTCGCGGTGTATTACAGCTTTTCGAGCGACCTGGGGAACGGCTGGGAAGATTCCGAGGTCTATCACGACCCGCCGGAGCTGCACGAAGCGGCGCTGCGCATGGGCGTGAACCTGTTCGTCTACGCCGTCACGAGCCGCCCCACACCATGACCGTCATCGAGCTGGTAGACCGCGAGCGCGCGCGCCTGCGGCGGATGCATCTGCTCGTCGGCGTCGCGCTCGCCATGGGCGCCACGTGCCTGCTGCTCGCGCTCGGCGCGTCGGCACTGGGCAGCGGCCGCTGGATGCTGTTGGCGCGCCCGGTGCCGTTCCTCGTCTGGTTGATCGTGCTCGCCGCGGACGTCGCCGTAATTCTGTGGACCGTGCGCCAGCTCGGCCGGCGCACCACGCGGGCTAGCGTGGCCCAGACGATCGAGCGCGAACAGTCGCTGCGCGCCGGCGCGCTGCGCGGCGCGATGGAAGTGTCGGAGTCGGGCGCGCTCGGCCGGCGCGCGGCGGCGGCGGTGAGTGAACAGCTCGCGCCCGCGGGGCCGCGGCTCGTTCCAGCCGAGCAGCGGGCGGTGCGCCGCGGTGCGATGCAGGCGGCCGTGGCCGCGGCGATCGCGCTCGCCGCGCTGCTCTTCGCCGCGCCGAATTTCAACGATGGACTGCTGGCGATCCTGCGGCCCGTGCAAGCGTGGAAGGGAACGCTGCTACCGCGGCTCAGCTTCGCGAACCTTCCGCCCGCCGTGCTCCGCGGCGAGACGATGCGCTTGCAGGTGGCCGCGCCGCGCCGCGGCACGGTGATGCTGTCGCAGCGCGTTCCGGGTGAAGCGTGGACGACGCAAACGGTGAGCGTGAACCCGCGCACCGGTATCGCGACGATCGAAGTGGGACCGCTGCGCGGCGATCTGAGCATAGTCGCGACCGACGGCCGGTCGGTGAGCGACACGGTGGTGGTGAAGGTGACGGACCGTCCGTTCGTCGGCGCGGTGTCGATGCGCGCCACGTATCCGGCCTACCTCGGCCGCGCGGCGGAGAACCTCGCGGCCGGTGAGCCCGCGCGCGTGCCGCAAGGAACGGTGATCGACGTGGCCGGCCGCGCGTCGACCGCGCTGCGCGACGTGCGGCTGGGCATGGGCACGGACAGCGTGTCGCTGCGCGTGAACGACCACGCGTTCGACGGACGCTTCGAGGCGAAGAAGACCGGCCGCTACGCCTGGGTGGCGAACGGCACAGGCGGTCCGATCGCCGACGTTCCGCCGCCGCTCGAGCTCGAGGTCGTGCCCGATTCCGCGCCGCACGTGGAGCTGGTCTCTCCGGCGATCGACACGATCGTCGCCGGCGACGACAAGATCGCACTGCGCGCCACGGCGAGCGACGACCACGGCATCTCGCGCGTGGAGCTCGTGAGCTGGAAGACCGGATCGACCGGCGGCGTTGCGCCGAGCGTGACGCAACGGCTTGCCGACGGCTCGTCCACCGTGTGGGACGGCTCGGCGGTGCTCGACCTCGCGCCGCGCGGCCTCAAGCCGGGGGACGCGCTCCACATCAAGATCGTCGCGACGGACAATTCGCCCTGGAGCCAGCGCGGAGAAAGTCGCGAACTGCTATTAAAGATTCCTACTATGGAGGAGCGCCGGGCAATCGCCCGCTCGTCCATGGATTCGGCGGTGAGCCAGGCGCGCGCCGCGGCCCAGGCCGAGAAGTCGCTCCAACAGCGGACGAGCGACGCGGCGCGCGATCGCAGCCAGCGGAATTCGGCCGACGCACCGAGCAACGCGGCGGGCGCCGACAAGAAGGGCTCGATGAGCTACGACGCGGCCGAAAAAGCCAAGGCGGTGGCGAAGGACCAGCGCGCGCTGGCCGACCAGGTGAAGCAGCTCCAACAGACCGCGGCCGCGCTCGAGCAGCAGCTCAAGAACGCCGGTGCCCTCGACAGCAGCCTCGCGCGCCAGTTGCAGGAAGCGCAGGCGCTGCTGCGCGACGCGTTGACGCCGGAGCTGCTCGCGCAGATGAACAAGCTCGACAACGCCACGCAGCAGCTGTCGAAGGAGCAGTCGCAGACGTCGCTCAAGGATTTGCAGGCGATGCAGGAGAAGCTGCGCGAGCAGCTCGAGAAGAGCGCCGAAATGCTCAAGCGCGCCGCGATGGAAGGTGCGATGCAGACGCTCAAGGACGAAGCCAAGGACATCGCCGACCGCGACAAGGCGCTCGCCGACTCGGCGGCCGGAAAGCGGAACGATCCCTCCAAGACCGACGCGCAAAAAGCCGACGCGAAGAATCTCGCCGACCGTTCGCAGCGCTTCGAGGATGAGCTGAAGAAGCTGCAGGATCGCCTGGAGAAGGACAAAGCCGATGCCGGCGCGTCGGGCACGGAAGAGGCGCGCAAGCACGCCGACGCCGCGCAGGAGAAAATGCGGCAGGCAGCCGGCCAGCAGAAACAGGGTGACAAGCAGCAGCAGGGCGACAAGCCGCAGCAGGGTGCAAAAGGCGACAGCACCGCGGCTAAGTCGCAGAGCGGGCAAGGCGACAAAAAGGACGGGCAGCCGCAACAGAAGCCTGGCGATTCGCCGAAGCAGGGCGGGCAGTCGCAGAGTCAGAGCGGCCAGTCGCAGAGCAAGGATGGCCAGGGGAACAAGGGCGATCAGCAGCAGTCGGGCCAACAGGGAGGCGACGTCGAGCAGAACGCGCGCGACGCCGCCTCGCAGATGGAGCGCGCTTCCGACGCGATGAAGCAGGCGCGCGAGTCGCAGGTGAACGAATGGAAGTCGGAGCTGACCAACGCGCTCGATCAATCCATTCAAGAGATGCTGCAGATGGCGCGGCAGGAGCAGCAGCTGCAGCAAAAGGCCAAGTCGGGCCAGTCGAAGCCGGAAGAGTTACGCGGCGAACAGAGCGCCGTGAAGCAGGGCCTCGACAACGCAGCGGCCAAGCTCCAGCAAGAAGGACAAAAGACGTCGCTGCTCTCCGGTCGCTCGCAGCGCTCGGTGGCAGAGGCGCAGCAGAAGGTGTCCGACGCGATGCAGCAGACCAGCGATGCGCGCGGTGGACAACAGGCGGCCGGCGCGATGGGCGACGCCGCCGACGCATTGAATCGCGCGGCCGCATCGCTCGCGCGCGATCGCGAAAAAGCCAACTCGTCGAACTCGGCCACCGGGTTCGCTGAAATGATGCAGCAGCTGCAGGATGCCGCGAAGAAGCAGGGCTCGATCAACGCGCAGGCGCAAGGCATGATGCCCGGCATGGGCCAGCCGATGTCGTCGCAGCAGCAAGCGACGTCGCGCGCGCTGGCGCGCGAGCAGCGCCAGGTGGCGCAGCAGCTCGACGAAGTCGGCGACGCGGTGGGTGGCGATCGCGCGGCACAACTCGCCAAGGAAGCAAAGCAGTTGGCCGACGCGCTCGAGGGTGGACGCATCGACGCGACGACCGTGGCCCGGCAGCAGCAGCTCTTCCGCCGTCTCCTCGACGCCGGACGTTCGCTGGAGAAGGAAGAGCGCGAAGACACCAACAAGCGCGAAGCGAAGTCGGCGAAGGCCGGAAACGAATTGAAGCCGGACAACACGAACGCGTCGGGAAGAGCCGCGATGAAATTCCGCGAGCCCAGCTGGGAAGAGCTGCGCGGCTTGAGCGCCGACGAGCGCCGCGCGATCCTCGAGTACTTCAAGCGGATCAATGCCGGGAATCCGTAGGGTCGTGCGCGGGGCGCGGGGCGTGGGGCGCTTGATCGTGCTGGTTGCGATCGCCATCCACGCACCGCGCTCCATGCGTGCCCAGGCCGCCGCGGACACCATGGCCTTTTACAAGGCCCTCGATCTCGAAGCAGCAGGGAAGTACCGCGACGCCGTGCCGCTCTTCCGCACCGCGCTGCGCACCTCCGCGAGCGTGAACGCGCTGCTGGGCCTCGAGCGAGTCTACGCGGAGCTCGGCCGATCGGATTCACTGCTGGCGCCGCTCGATACGCTGATCGCCGCGAGCCCGAACGAAGAGACGTACCGCACCGTGCAGCTGCGCACGCTCCAGGGGTTGGGGCGTGACGCCGATTTGCAGCGCGCATTCGACCGGTGGGTGCACGACAAGCCCGAAAGCGCCGCACCGTATCGCGAGTACGCTCGGCTGTTGCTGCAGAAAAACCGCTCTGCTGCGGCGGACAGCGTGCTCGCGCGCGCCAAGCAGGCGTTGGGATCCACGAAGGATCTTCAGCTCGAGCTGGCGCAAGCGCGCGCCGCGCAGGGGCAGTGGGTGGAATCGGCGCAGGCATGGCGGCTCGCCCTCATCTCGGCCGACTATCTCGTGCAGGCCGCCGCGTACGCGCTGGCGCCCACGCCGTCGTCGGCGCGGCAGCAGATCCGCGACATCTTTCTCGCCCCGCCGATCGACGTGCCGTCGCGCCGCGCGCTGGCCGAGCTCGAGACGGGTTGGGGCTCGCCGAGCGACGGATGGAACGCGCTCAAAGACATTCCCGCCGACAGCGTCGGCGCCGACGCATGGTCTGAGTTCGCGCGGCGCGCCGAGTCGGAGGAGCGGTGGACGGTCGCGCGCGAGGCGCTCGAGTCGGCGCTGCGCTGGAAGCGGACCCCCGATCTGGCGATCCGCGCCGCCACCGCGGCGATGAACGCCGGCGACGCGCCGGCCGCGCTCCGTCTCGCGCCGCTGAGCGACGCGAAGGGCGACTCGGCGGCGATCGCGCGCTCGTATCTGCCGTTGCATGCGCGGGCGCTCGCGGCGCTCGGCCGGCCGTCGGAGGCCGAGCGTCTGGTCGAACGGTACGATCGCTTCCTGTCGCCGGGCGCCAAGAATTCTCTCACGCGCACGATCGCGTGGGGATGGGTGCGCACGGGGGACATGAATCGCGCCCGCGCCGCCCTCGCGGCCACCGGCGCCGAGGGCGACTCGAGCGATGCCGCCGGGTGGCTGGCGCTTTATGAGGGAAACCTAAAGGCGGCGCGCGGGCTGCTGCGTGGCGGCACCGAGAGCTCGCCGGAGCTGGCGCTGGCGCTCGGGCTCGTCGCGCGGCTCAAGGTCGACAGCGCGCCGGACATCGGCCGCGCCTTCCTCGCGCTCGCCCGCGGCGATAGCGCTGGCGCGGCGGCGCAGTTCGTCGCTGCCGGCGAGAAGACGCCGGCCGTTCGCTCGCTGTTGCTCTCCACCGCCGCGCAGTTGCAGGCGGCGCTCAAGCACGATACCGACGCGGTCGCACTCTGGACGCGCATCGTCGACACCGAAAAGGACACGCCCGAAGCGCCACAGGCGGAGCTCGAGTGGGCGCGTCTGCTTCGCCGCAAAGGCGACGTCGCGAGCGCGACGACGCATCTCGAGCATATGATTCTCGCATACCCACAGAGCGCGCTCGTGCCGCAGGCTCGGCGCGAGCTCGAGCTGGCCAAGAGCGCCATTCCGCCAACAGGCTGATGTTTTCCAAGAATCTTTCAAGCGCGTGTGTCATCCTGCTGCTTGCCGCCGCGACCGCCGGCGCGCAGCGGTTGCTCGTTCCGATGGACGACGCGCAGCAGAACCATCTCAAGGCGTACGGCCTGACGTACAACGCGATCAAGTCCGGCGCGTCGGCTGAATGGCTGCTCAACTATCGCGGCGGGTCGTTCCTCCTCGCCGATACGCCGGAGCTGCGGCGGCAGGCGGGACTGAGCGGCATCACCATCGAGCCGATCGACAACGGCAGGCTCGGCTCCATTCGCGCCGAGATCGCGGCGAACAACATGGAAGCCGTGCCGCTGGAGAAGGCGCCGAAGATCGCCGTCTACACGCCGACCGACGCGCTGCCATGGGACGACGCGGTGACCATTGCGCTCAAGTACGCGGGAATCGACTACACGTCGATCTACGACGACGAGATCGAGCGCGGCGACCTGAGCAAGTACGACTGGGTGCATCTGCACCATGAAGACTTCACCGGCCAGCTCAACAAGTTCTATCTGAGCTACCGGGACTTTCCGTGGTTCATCGACCTGCTTCAGAAGAACACGGCGGCGGCGAAGCGGCTCGGCTACGCGAACATGCCGGGGTTGAAGAAGGACGTCGCGATGAAGATTCGTGATTTCGTCGAGCGCGGCGGCTTTCTCTTCGCGATGTGCGGAGCGACGGAGACGCTCGAGCTGGCGATCGCCGGCCACAACGTGGACATCGCGCAGAGCTTCATCGACGGCACGCCCATGGATCCCGACGCCGATCGCAAGATGGATTGGCGCGGCACCTTCGCCTTTCACGACGCGCATCTCGAGCAGTCGCCGTTCGTGAACTCGATGAGCGACATCGACGGGCATCAGGTCAACGTTCCCGGCCGACGCCAGCCGCTCGGTACGTTCACGCTGTTCAACTTCTCGGCGAAGTTCGATCCGGTGCCGTCGATGCTCGTGCAGAACCACCGCGCGGTGGTGAACGACTTCTACGGCGTGACGACCAGCTTCACGAAGAGTGTGATCAAGTCGGGCGTCACCGTGCTGGCGAACGAGGAGGGCGCGCCGTGGGTGAAGTACCTGCATGGCGACTACGGCAAGGGTACCTGGACCTACTACGGCGGTCACGATCCGGAAGATCCGCAGCACCAGATCGGCAATCCGCCCACCGATCTCTCATTGTTCAAGAACTCGCCGGGATATCGGTTGATTCTGAATAACGTGTTGTTTCCGGCCGCGAAGAAGAAGCCTCTGAAGACGTGAGACGGCGCTCCACAGCGCGCGCGAAGCCCCGGGAACCCCGAACAAACCCCGTTCCGGGCATTAGATTGTCTCTATGCCCCCCTCCGTCGCCGCCGCCAAAGACGCACGGCTGAGTCAATCGGCGGCTCTCGCCATCCGAGCGGCCATTCGGCTCGCCGGGGGGCGCGAAGTCTGTTTCGTCTGCACGCTGGACTCGGACGGCGTGGTCACCACGGCCCGGGTGGTAGCGCGCGGCGACGTGCAGAGCGTGTTGGCGCTGCCCGGGTTCGCCAGCCGTGGCGAGATGCTGGTGCACAACCACCCGTCGGGCGTGCTGGATCCGTCGAATCCCGACCTCGAGGTGGCGGCGCGCATCCATGACGACGGCATCGGCTTCGGCATCGTCAACAACGATGCCTCGGAGCTGTACGTCGTCGTCGAAGTGCCGGCCCGGGCCGAATTCCACGCGCTCAATTTCGAGCACATCGACGGCGATCTCGGACCCGGAGGAGGCATCGCGGCGCAGCACGCGCGCTATGAGGACCGGCCGAGCCAGCGGGCGATGGCGGTGGAGATCGCGCGTCTGTACAACGACGGCGGCGTCGGCCTGCTCGAGGCGGGCACCGGCGTCGGCAAGTCGCTCGGCTACCTCGTGCCGGCGCTCCGCTGGGCCGCGGCGAACGGCGAGCGCACGGTCGTGTCGACGAACACGATCAACTTGCAGGAGCAGCTCGTGGCGAAGGATCTGCCCTTTCTCGCGCGGGCGCTGAGCGACCAGAAAGTGCGGTTCGCCCTGCTCAAGGGGTGGCGCAACTACCTCTGTCTCGTGCGACTGGAGCAGGCGCGGGTGTCGGGCAATGCATTGTTCGAGGACGGGCTGCAGCAGGAGCTCAACACGATTCAGGCGTGGGCCGACCGCACGCGCGACGGCTCGTTGAGCGACTTGCCTGTCGCGCCGCGTCCCGAAGTGTGGGACGAGGTCGCGGCAGAGCCCGATCTCTGCCAGCGCGCGCGGTGCCCCGTGTACGACAAGTGCTTTTTGTTCAAAGCGCGGAAGGAGGCGGCGCAGGCCGACGTCATCGTCGTCAATCATCATCTGCTCCTCTCCGATCTCGCCGTGCGCCGCGCATCGGGGAACTGGGGTGAGTCGGCGGTGCTGCCCGCCTACACGCGCCTCGTGGTCGACGAGGGGCATCACCTCGAAGACGCGGCCGCCGCGCACCTGGGCGCGACCGTGTCGCGCCGGTCGCTGCAGCGGTTGTTCAACCGGCTCGACCGTCGTGGGAAAGGCTTGCTGTCGGCGCTCATCGCGCGGCTCGCGGTGGGGAACGACCTGCTGAGCGTGGCGAGCCTGGACCTCGTGCAGTCGCGCCTGTCGCCCGGTGTGCACGCGGTGCGCGACAAAAGCGCGATGGTGTTCGACCTGCTCGACACATTTCTGCACGAGGCGGGCGGCGCGGTGGTGCGCTTGACCGACGACTTCGCCGCGCATCCCATCTGGCGCGGCGGGCTGCGCGTCGCGCTCGAGGATACGCTGGGCGAGATCGACCTGCTGGCCGACGGGCTTCAGCTCGTGCGCGAACGATTAGAGAGTGCTAATCGCCCCGACGACGCCGTGATGCCGCTGCTCAACGAGATGCGCGCCGTCACGCGGCGGCTGCAGACGGCGGGCGACGGCCTGCGCCGCGCGCTCGACCCCGCGCGCGGCGAGGCCACCGTGCGCTGGATCGAGGCGAAGGGCCGCGAGCGCGCGGTGAGCGTGTCGACGGTGCCGCTCGATCTCGCGCCGATCCTTCGCGAGGATCTGTTCAAGCGCGCGGCCACGACCGTCGTGACGAGCGCCACGCTGGCAACCGACGGCCGGTTCGACTTTCTGGCCGCGCGGCTCGGGCTGAACGACCGCGAGCTCGCGCCGCGCACGGGAATTTTTCCGTCGCCATTTCGTTACAAAGAGCAAGCGATCCTCGCGGTGCCGAGCGACGTGCCGGCGCCGAACGTGAATCCCGCGGCGCATTTCAGCGCCGTGGCCCGCGTGACGATGGACCTCGCCGACGCCGCCAACGGCGGAATGTTCGTGCTCTTCACGAGCCACAAGGACGTGCGCGCGATGGCGGCCGAGCTCCGCGCGCGCGGCGCCGAGCGTCGCTGGCCGCTGCTCGTGCACGGCGACGAGACGCGCGACGCGCTGCTCACGCGCTTCCGCGAGGCAGGGCAGGCGATTCTCATCGGCACGGCCTCGTTCTGGGAAGGCGTGGACGTGCCGGGCGATGCCTTGCATGCCCTTCTCATCGCCAAGCTCCCGTTCCGCGTGCCGACCGAGCCCATCACGGCGGCGCACTGCGAGGCCATCGAGGCGCGGGGCGGCGACGCGTTCAAGGAGTACATGCTCCCGCACGCGTCGCTCCGTCTCAAACAGGGGTTTGGCCGGCTCGTTCGCACGAGCGCCGATCGCGGCGTAGTGGTGATCGCGGACCCCCGTGTCGTCACCAAAGGATATGGGCGCGGTTTGCTGGAGGGATTGCCGCCGGCGCGACGAATCATCGGAAAATGGGCCGATCTGCTCGCTCCAATACGCGACTTCTACCAGATTTCGTGAGCTTGCAGCGTCCGGGGCTCAGCGCCCCGCCATTTGACGCCCACTCCACACCCCAGCCCCCTTGCTCGTGAATCGACCCGGAAAGATCGTGTGCCTCGGCCGCAACTACCGCGACCATGCCGCCGAAATGGGAAATGACGTGCCCACGGAGCCGCTAATTTTTCTCAAGCCTCCCTCGAGCGTGATCGGCTCGGGCGACGCGATCCTGCTCCCTCCGCAGTCCTCGCAGGTGGAGCACGAAGGGGAAATCGGGATCGTCATCGGTCGGCGGCTCCGGCGCGTATCCTCAGAGGAGGCGCGCACCGCGGTGAAGAGCATCGTGGCGGCCAACGACGTGACGGCGCGCGACTTACAGCGCTCCGATTCGCAGTGGACGAGGGCCAAGGGCTTCGACACGTTCTGCCCGCTCGGAGAGCCGGTCGATCCGCCGGCGGATCTGTCGGGTATCACCGTCGTGACCCGGGTCAACGGCGTGGAACGGCAGCGGGGCGTCGTCTCCGACATGGTCTTCTCGATTCCAGATGCGCTGGCGTATATCTCTCATGTGATGACTCTGGAGCCCGGTGACCTGGTTCTCACGGGAAGTCCGGCCGGTGTGGGGAAACTCTCGCCGGGAGACGAGGTAGAAGTGGAGGTACTCGGCCTCAGCCGGGTGCGGAACCCTGTGACAGTGGAAGGCTAGTGCCGAAGCTCGCTGGTCGATTCCGGACTCTGCCCGAATATCCGTTGGCGTTGATCCCGCAGAAGAAGCGCGAGCTCATCGCGCGCGGTGTCGACGTCATCGACCTTGGCGCCGGCGACGCGGATCTCGCGCCGCCGCCCAAGGCGGTCGAGGCCCTCGCCAAGGCCGTGCACACGCCCGCCATGAACCGCTACGGCTTCGGTATGGGCCTGGTGGCGTATCGTGAAGCGGCGTCCGCCTGGATGACGAAGCGCTTCGGTCTGCGCTTCGATCCGATGACGGAGATCGTGCCGCTCATCGGCTCCAAGGAAGGCATCTCGCACCTCGCGCTCGCGTATCTCGAGCCGGGTGGTATCGCGATCATTCCCGAGCCGGGCTACAACGCCTACCAGGGCGGCACGCTGCTGGCGAGTGGAGAGCCGTATCGCTACGCGCTCCGCCCGCGGACGAACTTCCTCGTGGACCTCGACGAGATTCCGCGCGACACGCTCGCGCAAACGCGAATTCTCTATTTAAACTATCCGAACAATCCGACGGCCGCGATCGCACCGCGCGATTATCTCGAGCGCGTGGTGGCGAACTGTCGCGAGCACGACATCCTGCTCGTGTACGACAACGCCTACTCGGAGCTCGCGTTCGACGGCTACGTGCCGCCGAGCATCTTCGAGATCGACGGCGCGCGCGACGTGGCAATCGAGTTTCATTCGCTCTCCAAGACGTACAACATGACGGGCTGGCGGTGCGGCTGGGCGGTCGCGTCGCCGCAGATTTCGTCGGTGTTGACGAAGGTGAAGTCGTTCACCGACACGGGACAGTTCATGGCGGTGCAGGCCGCCGGCGTCGCGGCGCTCGAGAGCTACGACGAGTTCGTGCCCGGAAACGTCGCCGTGTTCAAGGCGCGACGCGACGCGGCGGTGAAAGCGTTCCAGGAGGCGGGCTTCTCCTGCGAGGTGCCGCGCGCGACGATGTATCTCTGGATCGCGCTGCCCGACGGCATACCGAGCGCGCTGTTCGCCGACCGGCTGCTCGACGAAGAGGGTGTGGTGGTGATGGCCGGCTCGGGATTCGGGGCGGGTGGAGAAGGATTCTTCCGCATTTCGTTCATCACGTCGCCCGAGCGCATCGCGGAAGCCGCGCAGCGCGCGGGCCGCGTGCTGGCATCGATGGGAGTCGAGGTCTGATGAGAGCAACGCTGCACGAGAAACGGCGAGCCAACCGAGGCTCGATTGCCTTCTCGATTGCGGCGCACGTCGTCGCGATCGCGCTGATCGCGTCGATCACCTTCCGCTACCCGCTCAGCGCCTTCTTCGCGAAGGACAAGATCGTCGCGGAAAAGATTCAGTACGTGGATGTGCGTCCGAGGCCGGTGCAGTCGATCGGCAACGGCGCGGAAGAAAAGGTCAAGCCGAAGAAGGCCCTGAAGCCGGCGCCGCTCATCGCGCCGACATCCACGCCGACCGAGCTGCCGCCCGTTGCGCCACCCTCGGTCAGCGCCGGAGCAATCTCGGGGACGGGCACGGGCTCGGGTGGCGCGCCGGTGGGCATCGCCACGGGTGTCGAGCCGGCGATGCCCGATTCGCGCATCGAGCTCAAGCCGAATACGCTGCGCCTGCCCCTGTCGACGGCGCAGAAGAACGACAGCGCCGTGAAGGCGATCTACATGGCGTGGCGCGAGGCGGAGATCGCCGCGGAAGACAGTCGCCCGCGCAGCCCCAAGGATTGGACGGTCGAGCGAAATGGACAGAAGTTCGGGCTGGACTCGCAGTACATCTACCTCGGCAAGTTCAAGGTTCCGTCGGCCATTCTCGCGGCGCTGCCGTTCAACACGGGCGGCGTGGACGGAAGCCGGATCATCGCCGGCCGTAACGCCGACTGGATTCGCAACGACATCTACTCGCACTCTCAGGGCTTGAGCGAGGACGATTTCCGCGCCGCCGTCAAGCGCATCCGCGAACGGAAGGATCGGGAGCGGAAGGAAGCGGAGGACGAAAAAAAGGCGTCGCAAAAAGCGACGCCTGTCGTACCCTAACTGCGCCGTGACTCTCGCCGCGATCAGTTGATCGGCAGCTCGTCGGTCGTCGGCAACATGGTCGGCTGCGGGTCCTGCTCCCAGAACGGCCGGAAGACACCGCAAACCACACCGAGCACCGCGAAGTCGTCTTTCGGTCCGACTTCGATCGAGCGATCGGCATCGTTCGCCGGCTCGAGGACCACGGCCGATCCGCGATGGGTCAGCGTCTTGACCGTCGCTTCGTCGCCCAGCCGCGCGGCGATGATGTCGCCGTCTTTCGGGCGAGCCGATGGCGTGATCATCACGAAGTCGCCGTCGAGGATGCCGCGGCCGATCATGCTGTCGCCTTTCACCTTCAGCGCGAAGGTGTCGTCGCTCGGCAGAAAGCGGCGGTCCACCGTGAGAAACCCCTTACGGTGCTCGGCGAGGAGCATCGGTTCGCCGGCGTGGATGCGGCCGTAGAAGGGAATCGGCTGCGTGGTGCCCGCCGCGGCAAATCCGAGCAGCCGAACGCCGCGCGAACGCGACTCGTCCCGCTCGATGTACCCTTTGCTCTCCAGCGCGTGCAACAGGTCCGAGACCGTCTTGGTCGACTTAATTCGAAACTTGCGTGCAATCTCGCGGATGCTCGGCTGGTACGTATTCTCCGCGAGGAAGTCTATCATGTAGTGATAGACCCGCTGTTCGAGCTGTGTGAGTGGCTCCGACATAAGCCCCCTTCAGCGTACGAGGACGCCGAGATTTCAGTTTGCTGAAAGTCAGCGTACCCCAGTTGCGGCCAAATGTACGCTACCGCACCGTAGCGGGTCAACGACCTGTGTCAAGCGTGCTGTGTGATGTAACGCACAGCGCCGTCAATTCGTTCCAGCGATCGGTCGCGGCCGAGCATCACGAGCACGTCGAAGATGCCCGGGCTCGCCGCGCTGCCGGTGAGCGCGACACGGAGCGGCTGAAAAAGCTTTCCGGCTCCCATGCTCCGCGACTCGGCGAGCCCGCGTAGCGCGTCTTCCAGCGGTTGGGCCTCCCAGAGAGCGGCCGCCGCGAGCGCGGCGCGCGTCGCTTGCAAGATGTCGCGCGACGCCTCGCGATCCTTCCACTGCTTCGCGACCGCGTCGGGGTCGTAGTCGATCGGATCGCGGAGATACGGGATGGCCTGACGCACGATCTCGTCGGTAGTACGGGCGCGGATCTTCAACAGCTCGATCAACGCAAGCAGCCAGGGCTCGCGCGCCTTCAGATCGGCCTCGGTGGCCAGCCCGGCGGCCACGATTCCGCGAATGACGAGCGGCGCCAGCTCCGCGGCGGCCATCAGCGCGAGATGCTGGCCGTTCATCCACTCCAGCTTTTTCGTATCGAAGATCGCGGCCTTCTTCGACAGGTCGTCGGCCGAGAACAGCTCGATCATCTGCGGCACGGTCATCACCTCGATGTCGTTGCCCGGCGACCAGCCGAGGAGCGCGAGGAAGTTGAGCATCGCCTGCGGCAGAATGCCCATGTGCTGGTAGTCGCCCACCGCGGTGGCGCCGTGGCGCTTGCTCAGCTTCTTCCCGTCCATGCCGTGGATCATCGGCAGGTGCGCGAACTGCGGCAGCGGCTTGCCGAGCGCCTCGTACAACAGGATTTGCTTCGGCGTGTTCGAGATGTGATCGTCGCCGCGCATCACGACGGTGATGCCCATGGCAATGTCGTCGGACACCACCGCGAGGTTGTAGATGGGCGTGCCGTCGGTGCGCAGGATGATGAAATCGCCCTCGCCGATGTCCTTGTTCGGAAAGGTGATCGGGCCATGCACCAAGTCCGTCCACGACGTCTCGCCCTCGCGCACGCGAAAGCGAACGACGAACGGCTCGCCGGCGGCGACGCGGCGCGTGACCTCGTCGGCCGGCAAATGGGCGCATCGTCCGTCATACCGGAACGCCTCGCCGCGCGCCTCGGCTGCCTTGCGCTGTTCGTCGAGCTCGGCCTGGGTACAGAAGCAGCGATAGGCCTTGCCGGCTTCGACGAGCTGTGCGACGTCGGCCCGATGGCGCGCCAGGTTCGCGCCCTGGTAGACCACGTCCTCGTCCCAATCCAACCCCAGCCACTCGAGACCCTCGAAGATGGCGCGCGTGCTGTCGTCGGTGCTGCGGGCGCGGTCGGTATCTTCGACGCGCAGCAGGAACTGGCCGCCGTATTTCTTGACGAAGAGCCAGTTGAAGAGGGCGGTGCGGGCGCCGCCGACGTGCAGGTAGCCGGTCGGGGAGGGGGCGAAGCGGAGGCGGTGGGGCATGACGCGAAAGGTAATGGCCGACGGGCAGCTCACCCGAAACGACAAAGGCCCGCCGGTTCAGGCGGGCCTTTGTGTGGAGCACGGGAGAGGGGGGATTCGAACCCCCGATAGGGCTTTTGACCCTATAACGGTTTAGCAAACCGCCGCCTTCAGCCTCTCGGCCACCCCCCCACGAACCTCACCAATTTACCGAACGCGCGGGAGTCCGCACAAGTGTTACGGGCTCCGCCGGTTTCCAGTCGAGAGGGCATGCTCCCTCTCCTGTATGCCGTCTTCATTCTCTCCGGCGCCGCGGGGCTCATCTACGAGTCCATCTGGACGCGGTACCTGGGATTGTTCGTGGGCCATAGCGCGTACGCGCAGGTCATCGTGCTCGTCATCTTCCTCGGTGGAATGTCGATCGGCGCGCTCGTCGTGGGACGGCGCACCGAACGGCTCCGGCGGCCGCTCTACTGGTACGCGGCAGTCGAGCTGCTCACGGGATTGATCGGGCTCGTCTTTCACGACGTCTTCGTGGCGACGACGAGCTTTGCCTACGACAGCGTGTTCCCGTCGGTGGGGCTCGGAGCCGCGCAGACGATCGCCAAATGGGGCATTGCGAGCTTGCTCATTCTGCCCCAGTCGATCCTGCTCGGGATGACCTTTCCGCTGATGAGTGCCGGCGTCGTACGTCGCGTGCCGCGAGAGGCGGGCCGGGCGTTGGCGATGCTCTACTTCGCCAACAGCCTCGGCGCCGCAGCCGGCGTGCTCGTGGCGGGCTTTTGGCTCGTCGCGCTCGCCGGCCTGCCCGGTACGCTGCTCGTCGCGGCGATGATCAACATTCTGGTGGCGGCCATCGTCGTCGTGACGCTGCGCGCGCGCGCCGACGCGGAGCCGGAGGCGGCGACGATCGCTGCGCCGGCCGCCGACGTCTCGGGCCTGTCGCGGCCGCGGCTCTGGCGCCTGCTGTTGCTCGTGAGCTTTGGGACGGCGCTCTCGAGCTTCGTTTACGAGATCGGCTGGATCCGGATGCTCGCGCTCGTGCTGGGTAGTGCGACGCACTCGTTCGAGCTGATGCTCTCGGCGTTCATCCTCGGCCTGTCGCTCGGTGCGCTCTGGGTGCGGCGGCGCGCCGACGAGCGCGCGGACTCGCTGCGACTGCTCGGCTACGTGCAGCTGGCGATGGGATCGCTGGCCATCGCGACGCTGCCGGTGTATCTCGCGTCGTTCGGATGGATGGTCGACTTGCTCGCGGCGTTCGCCAAGACGCCGGAGGGGTACACGCTGTTCAGCGTGTCGCGCTACGTGCTCTGCCTCGCCGTGATGCTGCCGGCCACGTTCTGCGCGGGAATGACGCTGCCGCTCATCACGCGCGTGCTGGTGGGAGCCGGAGTCGGCGAGCGGGCGATCGGACAGGTGTACGGCGTGAATACGTTCGGCTCGATCGTCGGCGCCGGCATTGCCGGTCTGGTGCTGATGCCGTTGCTCGGGCTCAAGTGGCTGCTCGTCGCCGGCGCGTCGGTCGACATCGTGCTCGGCGTGGTGCTGCTCGGCCCGGAGTGGCGGCAGATCTTCGCCGTGGAGCGGTCTCGGCGCGGGCTGCGCGTCGGCGCCGCCGCGGCGCTCGCGCTGCTCGTCATCGCGGTCGCGCTGCGCACCGACTTCGATCACACGGTGCTGACGAGCGGCGTCTATCGCTACGGCACCGTGCAGGCGGCGGGATCGCGAAAAGTATTGTTCTACAAGGATGGACGCACGGCCACGGTGAGTGTTCGACGGATGCCGGACACGGGTGGTCTCACGCTCGGTACCAACGGCAAGCCCGACGCGTCGCTCGGTCCCGAGTGGCTCAACCCCAATGACGGACGCAACCCGGGCGCATTCACCCACGACGCGCCGACGCAGCTCTTCGTGCCGCTCGTTCCGCTGGCACACGTGCCGCACGTGCGCGAAGCCGCGGTGATCGGGTTCGGATCGGGCATGACGTCGCACGCGCTGCTTGGCAGTCCCGCGCTGCAGCACCTCGTCACGATCGAGATCGAGCCGGAGATGATCAAGGCGGCGCGGAACTTCTACCCGGCGAACAGGCGCGCTTTCGACGATCCGCGCTCGCGTTTCGTGATCGACGACGCGCGCTCCTATTTCGCGGCGAGCGGACAGAAGTTCGATCTCATCGTGTCCGAGCCGTCGAACCCGTGGGTGTCGGGCGTCTCCGGCCTGTTCACCACGGAGTTCTACGGGCGCGTGAAGCGGTACCTCACGCCGAACGGCGTGTTCGCGCAGTGGCTCCATCTCTATGAGATCGACGACGGCCTCGTGCTCGGCGTGATCGCGGCGCTGTCGCAGCACTTTCCCACGTACTCGATCTTTCAGCTCTCGGGGCGCGACATCCTCATCGTTGCCACCGCCGGTCCCGCGCTCGCCGCGCCGGATTGGTCGATCTTTCAGTACCCCGGGCTTGCCGACGACCTCAAGCGCGTCTGGCCGATCACGCCGCACACGATGGAGACACTGCGCGTTGCCGACCAGAAGTCGCTCGAGCCGCTCGTTCGCTCCGGTGGCGTTCCGAATTCCGATTTTTATCCCACGCTCGACCTCAACGCCGAGCGGACGCGATACATGAAGAGCGAGGCAACGGGCTTTGCCGGGCTTGCGTCGGGGCGGGTGAACTTCGCGGCGATGGTCGACGGCCGCCGGAACGGGTTGGGGGACTCGTACGCCGTGGTGACCGGTATTCCGCGGCTGCAGGCGATGGCCGTCGCGGCTGCGATGCGCAACGGCGACGTGCGCGGTGGACAGACGGCAACCGTCGCCATGGCGCGGAAACATCTGCTCGATGAGGAAATGCTCACAGGCCGTGCGCCCTCCGACTGGCGGGTGTGGGTGCAGTCGGTGGCCGGCGTGGAAGACGCCCTGCACGGCGGCATGGCGGGTGTCGCGGATTCCGCATTCTACGCGTCGCTGCGCACGTATCTCGCGCGGACGAACCCGCCGATCCTCGCCCGCGCGTCCGTGGATTTTCTGCACGGCATGGCGGCGTGGGACTTCACCGAAGCGTCGCGCGCCGCCAACCCGCTGGTCGTCGCCGCGGCATCGGGCGACGCGTGGCTCGACGCCGATGCGCTGCGCGACGGCGCCGTGATGGCGAAGCTCGAGGTGGGCGACCGCGGCGCGGCCCGCGAAGTGTTCCGCGCGCTCCTGCATCAATCGACGCGCGACATCACCGACCTGCGGACGCGGTTGCTGTTCGCCTATATCGCCGATACGACGCGCGGCGGCACGGTAGCGATTCGTCGCTAGAGGCGGGCGGCGAATACGCGCACGGGTTGGCCGGGTCCGTACCTTTGACGGATGGCTTCTCCGATGATGGTCGCGGGTATGGGCATGGGCCGGCGCGGTCCAAACGTGCCGCGTCCGCCGCTGCGCGAACGGCTCGCCGCGCTGCGGCTCGTGCCGCGGCTGCTGCGCCTCGTGTGGGAGACGCAGCCCGCCTACACCGCAACGATGATCGTGCTGCGCCTCGTGCGCTCCCTCGTGCCAGTCGCGAACCTCTGGGTCGCGAAGCTGATCATCGACGAGGTGATCCGCCTGGCGCGCGCCGGCGGCTCGCCGCACCACCTCTGGGTGCTCGTGGCCATCGAGATGGCGACGGTGGTGGGGGGCGAGCTGCTGGCGCGCGTATCGGGATTGATCGAAGGCCTGCTGAGCGATCTCTTCACGAACCGGATCAGCATCCGCATCATGGAGCACGCGGCGACGCTCGACCTGCACATGTTCGAGGATCCGAAGTTCTACGACCATCTCGAGCGGGCGCGGCAGGGCACGACGGGCCGCGTGGCGCTGCTCTCGCAGCTGCTCGGCATCGGCCAAAGCGCGCTCACGCTGGCGTCGCTCAGCATTGGGTTGGCGGCGCAGGCGCCGTGGCTGCTCCTGCTGCTTGCCGTGGCGGTGCTGCCGAGCTTCGTCGGGGAAACGCACTTCGCGGCGCTCTCCTATTCGCTGCTCTTCCGGCGGACGCCGCAGCGCCGGCAGCTCGACTACATCCGGTACGTCGGCGCGAGCGACGAGACGGCGAAGGAAGTCCAGATGTTCGGCCTCGCGCCCTGGCTCATCGCGCGGTATCGCGGGCTGTCGGACCGTTTCTACGACGAGAGCCGCACGTTGGCGATCCGGAAAGCGCTCGTCAGCTCGGGGCTCTCGCTGCTCGGCACCGTCGGCTACTACGCGGCGTACGCGATCGTCCTGCTCCGGGCCGTCGGCGGCGCGATCAGCATCGGCACGCTGACCTTCCTCGCGGCGTCGTTCCGGCAGAGCCGCGACCTGATCCAGCAGCTGCTCATGTCGGCCAGTGGGATCTATGAGCAGAGTTTATATCTAAAAGACTTATTCGACTTTTTTGATATGAAGTCGTCGATCCAGAGCGCGCCCGGGGCGCTGCCGGTGCCGCGGCCCATCCGTCAGGGTTTCGTCTTCGAGGACGTCGGCTTCCAGTATCCGGGCAGCGACCGCTGGGCCGTCCGGCATCTCAGCTTCACCCTCGGCGCGGGGGAACGGGTGGCCCTCGTCGGCGAGAACGGCGCGGGCAAGACCACGCTCACCAAGCTCCTCGCGCGGCTCTACGAGCCCACCGAGGGCCGAATCCTCCTCGACGGCCTCGACCTGCGCGACTACGACGTGGCCGACGTGCGTCGCTCCATCGGCGTCATCTTCCAGGACTTCGTCCAGTACGACATGCGCTTCGACGAAAACGTCGGCGTGGGCGAGGTCGAGTCGGTGCGAGCGTATCTCGACGCCGAGCTGGCGCCGGGCGACGGCGCCGCGGCGAACGGTGAGCCACCGGCCGCCATCGCCGCGGCGTCGGAGAAGTCGCTGGCCGCGTCGCTCCTGCCGCGGCTGCCCGGCGCCTACCGCCAGATGCTTGGCCGCCGCTTCGAGCAGGGTGTCGACCTGTCGGGCGGCGAGTGGCAGAAGGTCGCGCTGGCGCGCGCCTACATGCGCGACGCCCAGGTGTTGATCCTCGACGAGCCCACCGCCGCGCTGGACGCGCGCGCCGAGTACGACGTGTTCGTCCGCTTCAATGCGCTGATGGCCGGGCGCATGGCCGTCGTCATCTCGCACCGCTTCTCCACGGTGCGCATGGCCGACCGCATCATCGTGCTGCGGAACGGCGAGATCGTGGAGCAGGGAACCCACGAGGCGCTCGTGGGCGCCGGCGGGTTGTACGCCGAGCTGTTCGCGATGCAGGCGGCGGGCTACCGCTGATGGGTGCGGTGCGAGGGAAAGCGATCCTTCGCTTCGCTCAGGATGACATGGGTGTCGCTCAGGATGACATGGATGTCGCTCAGGATGACATGGATGTCGCGCAGGATGACATGGGTGTCGCGCAGGACGACATGGGTGTCACGGCCGGCCGCCGCCCATCCGCTCGCTCAGCAGCTTCTCCGTCTCCTGTTGCTGCTTGGCGAGCAGATCCTTCGCTTTGCTCTGTTGGTCGGCATCGAGCGACGTGATGGCCGCCTTACCCGCCTCGTCGTAGCTCGTGCGGATCGCGACGAGCACCGTCATCAGGCTCACGCGCGCGTCGCGGAGCCGCGTGCGCTCTTCCGCCGACGAGTTGCCGCTGGGGCGCAGCTCGTGCACCAGCGAATCCACGGCCTTGAGCAGCGGCGCATCGGTCTCCTTCAGCTTCGGCTCGGCGTCCTTGAGCGTCGACAGTTGCGCATCGGTGAGCTTGAGATCCTTTCGCTTGTCAATGAGCAGCTTTAGAGGACTCTGATCCTCGAGATCGCGGGCGCGAAGGCTCGGGCCTTTCGGCATCGAATCCTTGCCGAAGAGCTCCGTGCGTTTATCGGCCTGGGAGCGCGTGCCGCCCCCGCGTTGGCCTGCGGCGAGCGACGGCAGAACGAGCAAGGCGACGAGCAGCAGACGGCGGGACATGGCGAAACTCCTCGGAAGGAACGGAATGAAGCGCTAATCTATCGCGCCGACAGCTTGGCGTAAGGCCGCCGCGACCGTTACGCAGCTGTTGAGAAAGCGTCATCGGACGCACGCGTTTCGCCGGCAAACTGCTCCCCGCAACTCTCTTCACACCTTTTGCGGGGACTCGTCGCCATGCCGTCGATACCACTTCATCATATCGCCGCGCTGCTCGCCGGCGCATTTCTCGTCGCTGCCTCGCCCGGGCGCCTCCAGGCGCAGCAGGGCGGAGCCGAAGGATCCATCCGCGGCCGAGTCGCCGACGCCGCGAAGACCGGTGTGCCGGCCGTGACACTCCACGTCAACGGGACGCGCCTCGGCGCGTACTCCGACACGCAGGGTGAGTACGTCGTCGCCCACGTTCCTGTCGGGTCCTATACGGTGAGCGTGCGTCGCACCGGCTTCGCGCCCGACTCGTTCTCCGTCGACGTGCATGCGGGCGAGGTGGTGACGCACGACGTCGCCCTTCGTGCCGCGGCGCAGTCGCTCGGCCCGGTGCTGATCAGCGCTTCGCCGCGACTCAACGAAACGAAGGAACAGGCCCTCGAGAAGCAGCGGAACGCCGACAACTTCATCGTCATTCTGTCCGGTGACGTGATCCGCGCGCTGCCGAGCGCGAATGCTGCCGAGGCCGCGGCACGCCTTCCCGGTGTCTCGACGGAGCGCGACGAAGGCGAAGGAAAGTTCGTGCAGATTCGCGGCACGGAGCCGCGCCTGTCGAACGTCACGGTGAACGGCGTCCACATTCCCGGCACCCAGGCGGGCAGCCGCGTCACGAAGCTCGACGACGTCCCGACCGATCTGCTGTCGGCGATCGAAGTCTCCAAGACGCTCACGGCCGACCAGGACGCCGACGCGATCGGCGGATCCGTGAATCTCGTGACGAAGACTCCGGAGGGCGCGCCCCGCGGGTACATCGCCGGCCAACTCGGCCAGGCAACATTGGAGCAGCGGCGGCAGGGGCAGGGGAGCGCCATGTGGGGCGGCCGCTTCGGCGAGCAGCGCAAGCTCGGCTTTCTCGCCGGCGCCACGTACGACCACAACAATCGCGGCATCAACGACGTCGAGCTGGCGTGGGACACGAACGCCGAGGGCACACCCATCCCGATCGAATGGGATCAGCGCGACTATCTCTACGACCGCACGCGATTCGGCGCCAACACGGCGCTCGATTACCGCTTCGACGACGGCTCCACGATGTTCATGCGGGGCGCGTGGACCAAGTTCCAGAACTTCGGCGTCGTCTACCGGTACGACGTCGCGGCGAATGGCGATTCATCGCAGGCGTCGTCGGGCGCCGCGGGCATCGGCACCGGCGCCGATCTCACGCGCAACACGTCGAACCGCACGCCCATCGAGCAGCTGTTCAGTCTCAACGGCGGCGGAAAGAAACTGTTCGGCACCGTTGAAGTGAACTATGGCCTGAACTACTCCGGCACACGTTCGACGTCGGCCGACGCCAACTCGAGCGCCTTCACGTATAGCGGCCTCAATGTCCGCTACGACGGTACCAATCACAATTATCCGAGCTACAGCTACCTCTCGAGCGCCGACCAGGCGATCGCGACGTCGCCGTCGAGCTACAAGTTCAAGTCGGCGTCGATTGGCGCGGGCCGAACGAAAGCCGACGAAACCGGCGGCCAGCTCGATGCGCTTTTCCACTACGTCATGGGTGGAAGCGAGGCGCAGCTCAAGATCGGCGCGAAGTATCGCGACGAGAGTCGGGACAACGTGAACCTCAACCGCAGCTTCGTCGCGAACGGTAACTTGCCGCTCACCCAGGTGCTCGGAAGCTTCACCGACGCGAACTTCTATCAGGACCTCGCGAAAGGCTACGACATCGGCCCGCAGGCGAACCACAGCACCCTGCGCGCCTTCGAGTCGGCGAACCCGTCGATGTTCAAGGAGACGACCAAGCCGCTCTCGGATTCGCTCAGCAACTTTACCGGCGGCGAGAAGGTCGCCGCGCTGTTCGCGATGCACACCATGGATCGCGGCCCCGTACGACTCAACGTCGGCCTCCGCATGGAGAACACCGACGTGAATTTCAGCGGCAACGCCGCAACCACGCCGGCCGAGGCCAACGGCAAGGCGACCGGCCCGCAGGTGGTGCGCCGGGTGACGGGCACGCAGAACTACACGGATTTGTTTCCGAGCGCGCAATTTCGTATCGCCGCGGACGAGAACAGCAACATTCGCTTTGCCGTGACGCGCGGAATCGCGCGCGCCAACTATTCGGATCTGGCGCCGCACGTCGCCGGCGAAGCGTGCTCGAGCTGCGCGCTCCGATTCAACAACCTCAGCGTGGGCAACCCCGACCTCAAGCCGCAAGGCGAACGCCGAGGAGCGCGTGTCACTGGAGCACCTCGCGCGGCCGTCGCCGGAACCCGGGGCGAATCCGTTTCACTACGTGATCGTGCACGTCGACGGCGACAAGATCAGCACCGAAGTGGTCGGCGTCGACTGGGGGAAGGGATTCGAGCCGTATCGATCAAGCTCGGCGTCGTTGGACTCCAAGCCGTAGGCAGAGCGACTATGACGTGACGCTCGGGGCGATGACGGTTTCCTTCACCCCGAGCCGTCCGCCGTCGTTATGGTAGCTCAGCACCGCCTCGCCATCGGCGCGCTCGGCGCACAGTTGGCCCACCGTCCCGAAGACAGTCTTGAGCTCGTTCTCGTTGCACGTCGGCAGATACGCGCGCAACACGCGCGGGTCGTAGTAGCGGAACACGAGCCGCCGGCCGGCTTCGTCACGCACGCGGAGAAAGCGGCGAAAGTGCACGCGGAGCGTTTCCATCGGCTCCGTGGTGCGCACGAAGATTCCCCAGCTCTGCCCCCAGCCCAACGAGAGCAGCTCGCGCGTCCACGACTCGCGGCGGTACAGATGGACGAGATACGGCGCGCAGCGGTCGAGCACGGGCGCGATCGGTCCACGATACAAGCTCGTGTAGTCCAGTGCGCGCCGCTTGATCCACGGGTGGATGCGGGTGTCGCGCGCGCAATCGAGAATCACGTAGACGTCGAGCCCCGGAACGTCGGTCCAGAGCGCGGCGGCGATTCGGTCGACGCGCGGCGCGTCTAGCGTCGTCACGCCGCCTGGTCCTGGGGCCCATCGGCGGCGGCAGCCTCGCGCTGCTTCTTGCGCTTCTCGCACTCCTCGCAGAACGGTACGCCCGACTCGGCCGCCTGTTGCAGCACGGCGGCCTGCGCTTCCGCGTCGACTGCGGCGTCGTCGGCCTGAGCCGCTTCGGCGGCCGCGGCAGCGGCGACTGTCGCGGCACTCGGTGGGGGAGCGGGCGCGGGCGCGGCGGTTGCCGTTGCGGCTGCACTCGTCGACGTCGCACCCGCGCTGCTGCTGTCGGAGCTCGCGCCGGCGCCGCCGCCGCTTCCGCCACCGCCGCGCATCCGGCGGCGCATGCCGATCACGATGCGGCCGCTCGCGACGTGGCGGGCGAGCGTGGTGAGCAGCTCGGTGTTCATCATCCGCGCGACGTCGGTGCGCGGGTCAGTGTCCGTCAGGATCTTTCGAATCTGGGTGGTCGTCTGCGAATCGACGTCGAGCGACCGGAGGAAGTCGAGCGCGGCCTCGGGATCCCGAAACTGGAACGACGTGTCCGTATCCTGCTGTTTGTGGCTCGGCAGGAGGACGATGTCACCGAATCGGATCGGGAGGGGCGTCGGCATGCCGGAATGAATGGTGAGGCGGACAATCGACGGCGGGAGACCGCCAACGGAGGGCGAGGGATTCGAACCCCCAAGTCCTTGCGGACGCCAGTTTTCAAGTTCGTGATGTGCGTTTGCGTACTGTTGCGACGTGCTGCGTTCGCTTCTAGAGACGCCCTTAGCGCGCGTTGGCATTTCGATCTAATGCTCCGCCAATGCGCGCGTTTTGTCGGCCAATGGCCCAGCAGCGGCCCCGACCAGACTGAGCGTCGGTGGAGGCTCAACGAGGGAACGCAGGTGTTCGCGCGAAAGATGAGTATAGCCCATCGTCGTACGCAAGTCGGCGTGGCCCATGGCCTCTTTCACGAGCGCCGGGCTCTTTCCCTCTGCGAGCCACACTGTCACCCGACGATGACGGAGATCGTGCTGGCGCAGCTCCTTGGCGAGCTTAGAGCGGGTCTCAAAACCTAGTGCGATTGTTGATAGGCGATAAGAGCGGAGGCGAGGTACACCAGCGCGAGGTAGTTCTGCGGCTTGAGCTCCCACCGAATTACGAGTCCTCGAAACCGATTGTGCCAGCTATTCGTGCGTTCCACCACCCAGCGTCGTGCCCGGCCGTGGACCCGCCCGATAAGCGAGGCCTCGCCTTTCTGCCGGATGTGGGGCGTGATGCGGCGGTCGCGGACGATCGCGTCGCAGTCGCGGAACGCGTACCCTTTGTCGAGGCAGCAGTGCCGCGGACGCCGGACGCCACGACCGGCCTTGAGCACCACGGCGTCGAGCGTCGCCGCGAGCGACCACTTGTCGTGCAGGTTCGCCGCGCTCAATACAATGCTCACTGGGACGCCGCGCCCATCGGTCAAGACATGGCGCTTCGTGCCGCGTTTCGCCCGGTCGGTTGGGTTCGGTCCCGTGAGGTCCCCCCTTTTGGCGCCTTCACGATCGCGGAGTCGAGGGCGCCCCACTGCCACTGAATGCCGCGGCGATGACCGTAGTAGTGGAGCATGCAGACGAAGAGCTTCTGAAACACGCCCTGACGTTCCCATTCTTGAAAGCGCCGATGACACGTCGGCCCCGAGCCGAACTCGCGCGGGAGCGCGCGCCACTGGCACCCGGTGCGGAGGCGATACACGATCCCGGTCATCACGGCGCGGTCATCGACGCGAGGTCGGCCGCCCTTCGGTTTGGGCGGTTCGGGCGGAAGGAGCAGCTTCAGCTTTTGCCAAAGCGGCTCCGGCAGAGTGCTGAATCGCTTGTCCATGCTCCGGCCCCGCAGCATACTGAGGGCCAGCGGATCAGAAAACTATGGAGTTTTGAGACCGGCTCTTAGCTGAACGTCCGCTCATCTGGGTGCAGTGGCCGCCGATTCGACGTGGCCGTGCCTGCACGCGGCTCGAACAATTTCGGCGCGCCGCCCGTCGCGGTGCGCGCCGCTCGTCGCGGTGCGCGCCGCTCGTACGAGTGCGGTCGTCGCTCGTGCGACCTCTCATTCGACTGAGTCGGCTCACGATGCTCCAGTGCGGATCGCGCGACGTGCTTAGGCGTCGGACGACTTGATTCGGACCGCACGCGCATGAGCTGATAAAGATTGCGTCGAGGCTGAACGAGTGCATTCGTGTATTGAACCTCCGGCATGCTGAGCCGTCCAGCCGAGCACGCGGCGTCATCGTCCATCATGTTTCGCCGTCGTCCCGGCGGCCTGTTTGGACAACTTGGCGGCGACGTCGGACGGGTCCGAGCAAGGTGATCAGCTGTTTGGTGGTGCCGATTCGGCGGGCGGCGACGTCCTTGCGCTATTCCTCATTTCCGAGGACTATCAGGCACCGCTGTCGGAGTAAGGCATATGAAGGGAAGCCCGTTGGCCGCGATCGGCGGCCTCTATCTAATCGTAAGTGCCGCGGCGATCGCCCTCTGGTGCGTGCGCGGCGCGAAACGCGGAGACCTTCGGCTCCAATCGCTGGCCGAGTCTCTGGGGTTGGCGAGCCTGCTGCTCGTGTGCTTCATTGACGTCGGCGTCGCATCGTGGCTGGTCTCGTTGCCGTTCGCGGGAGTCTACGGCCTGGCCGAGTGGGCCACTACGCAGGGACATTTTCCCGTGTCCGCATTGATCGCAGCGCCGTTCCTCGCGGTCGGAGTACTCGGCGCGATCACGAAGGCGCGCGCGCGGAAACCAGCACCGCGCGCCGTTGATCTATCGCAGAAATCGGCATGGCCCCGGTGATACCAACGACCTCGCACGTCAACGATTCCGTGTGCGCGGTGCGGTCACTGATGGGTCGTCAGAATCTTGACGACACGCTCAATTTTTCCCTTCTTGAGATACGTTCGGTTCTTCTTCTGGTGGTAGAACATGGCGACCGTTTGGAGCAGCTCGTCCTTTCGAAGCGCGCGGTACGCCCAGACGTGAAACAGATTTCCGCGCTCGCGGTCTCGTAGACTCGTCACGACGTCAGGTGCGCGCATAGAACGATCGGTCTAACGGCGACCTGCATGCGCCGTCCGGCGCTCTGATATCCGGCGCTCGCCGACAGGTGCACTGCGTGCCGGCGCCAGCGTAGGCAACAGAGTCTGCAATATCACCTGTGGAAACTTTGCTGCTACCTCCAGGAGCCGAACGCTCGAACCCTCCGGCTTGCGTACCCCCTGCTCCCAGCTGCGAACTGTTCCGAGGCTCACGTTCAATGCATCCGAGAAAACGCGTTGCGAGACGCCCAACGTCTTCCGAATCTGAATGATCTCCTCTTCGCCGTAAATCGGCGCCTCAGTGGCTGTGGTGTCCCTCGCCGTCATTGGAAGAGAGTACGCTCGCGCAGGCTTCGCCTTGCCCTTGGCGATGTCAACTGCCTGCTCCATCGACTTGATCAGTCGGCTTTCAAAGGACCCTTTCGCTGCCGTCTTCTTGTTGTGCTGCATTGTGCTACCCCGCACGATTAATGGGGTTGTGGAGCGGTGTCTCAACGGTCGGTCCGTGCCGCCGTAGGCTGAAGGTGACGCTACGCGCCACCCTCTGCGTCGATCTGGGCTGCCAACGTGCGCAGGTACTTCTTTCCGGCTGAGCTGAGATCGTCGGATGCGCTCTTACTATACGCGAACAAGAGATATACCGTCAAGTTCTGTACCACGTAGTAGTATATCACCCGTGCGCCCCCGCGCGATCCCTTTCCCTTGACCGGAAGGCGGACCTTCCTCAGGCCTCCCGAACCCGGAATCACATCTCCTGCGGTGGGGTCGGCGAGAAGAATCTCTTCCAGGTGCTGCACTTCGGCGTCCGTGATGGGGACGTCGGACGCTGAGTCAACAAAACTCTCGGTTTGGATAAAGTGAAGAAGAGGGGTACGCGACATGATTAAATGTACTACTGTGTGGTATGCTTGTCAAGCGTGTTCTCATGTCGGGCGAAGTCCCCTTGCGGCTTTCCATCGTTCTCGACTTGCTCGCGGATCGGAGCTGTGCATCTGCCGCTCGAGCTTCTCGAACGCTTCGAACACCTTTCGCTCATCGTCAGTCGCGGCCAACACGAGCTCCTGTATGTCGACCCCGTCCCAGTCGTCGAGGGAAATGGGTTCGTCGCCGGAAATGGCGGTTGTGTCGGCGAGCATGTCGGGATCGATCGACGATCGCGCTGACGCGGCCTCGTCGTCGGATTCTGATTCACACATGAGGAGGCTCGCCCATCGCCAAGCTTCCTTGTGCCACCACCGCACCCATTGCTCGCCGGCGAGCTGCTGGCTTGGAATGACCAGTCGTTTCCGTCCGAACCTGTCGGTCAGCCAGCGGCGGTGGAGACGGACGTACTGGGGCCGATTGATCTCGTGGCTGCGCACGATTTCGATGGCGTGCCAGATCACTCGTCGGCGGGCCGTTTCCAGAGACAGCCTCTCGCGCGATGCCCACGCCACCAACGCGGCGTGAACCGAATGCGAACGTCTCCATTTGTCAGCGAGGCTCGCGACATCCGGATCAGATTCGGCGAGAGGTAGTGTGCCGATCGAGGTACAAACGCCACTGCCGCGGCGGCTCACTGCTCGCCCTCAGGACGTGCAGTGGAACACCGAAGCCGGTGCGCGAGCTTGTGTGCCGAGACTCTGCTTTGACGTGCGCGGGTTGAATGGCCCGCTGAGTGGCCCAAACGAAAACGGCGCCCACCGCTGAGCGCCGTAAGTCCAACGGAGGGCGAGGGATTCGAACCCCCAAGTCCTTGCGGACGCCAGTTTTCAAGTTCCGGGTTAGCCTTTTCGCCCGTTTCTAACATACTCTATTTCCCTGCTAAACCCCGACACCGAGCGTCGGGGTTTTTGCGTCTCTCTCGACGGTTTCCCTTGGGTTTGCGCCTGAATGTTCCCAGAACCTTCCCATCCGCGCTGCTCAGATCATCTGTGGTTGTCTGCGGTGTAGCGCTGCCGACGCAATTCGGTCTCTTGGGACTTCACCGATTTATTCACGCTACCAATAGCATCAATGATCCCTGTGAAGCCCGTGCCCTGCTGTCGCACGATCGCTTTCTGTTCGCTCGAGTTATCCTGCCGCAGTCCAGTGACCTCGGTCCGGAGTGCGCCAACCTCGGTCCGAAGGGCGCGAATCTCGGTGACCAAACCCTGATTTCCGCCCCCCGAGAGCATCGACGATAGATCGTTGTTGCTCACAATGTGCGACGGACCGGTGACCTCGAGCTCAGGTCCGTGCTCGCCGACGACGCGCGCGCCGCCGGCGAAGTCTCCGCCGGACGCGAAGCCGGGAACGCCAAACTGCGTGGCGCCCGTGAGCGGATCGACATAGAACGACTGGGCGCCGGGTGGCACTAATGGTTGGATCGGTTGGTACGGCATGATCGGCGTCGGCGTCGGTGCACCGGGCTGGCCAGGATCGAAGTAGTTCGGCGGGAGCACCAGGTGAATGCCGTGAATCGCGTCGATCTGCCGCGCCACGCCGTTATCGTAGATCCCCTGGAGCCGGACGACCTCGCGAACCTGCGGCGAGTCGTACCCGTAGATCTTGGCGGTCTCGGTGAGTTGGCGCGCGTAGTAGTCGTCCTGCGCGGTCTTCTGGAGATCGAGCTGACGCACGGCGTCGAGCGTCGCGAGTTCCTGCGCGCTGGCCCCGTGATTGATGGCGTCGATTTCCTGCTGCGTCACGCGCGTGAGATCGTTCTGGTTCCCGACCAGAATGTCGCGCTCGCCGGTGACGATCTCGCGACCGACGCCCGAGAGCGTGTCACGCAGGGTGTTGAACTGGTCGATGAGCGCCCCGTTCGGCGCCAGCGCCGCGTCGCGTGAGCGCTCGAGCTCTCCGATGACGGCGTCTTTCGTCAGTCGCGCGAGCGTGTTCGCGTCTTGCAGCTTCGCAAGCTCGTCCTGCATCAGCGCGATTTGCGCATTGAGCGCGTCGACCGTCTGCTGCTGGAGGGACGCCTGCTTGCTGTACTGCGATGCGAGCGTATCGGTCATCCCGCTCACCGTGTTGAAGATGTCGACATACGCCGACGTCGAGGCGTAGTCGCTCTTCGCGAGCTGGAGGTAGCTATTCGCCGCGCCGCCGAACTGGCCCGCGGCCGTCGCGTCGCCGCCCTGCGCTTTCGCGTAGAGCGCGTCGACCTGCGCCTTGGCCGCGTGGAGTTGGTCCAGTGGCGACAGCGGCGAGAGAGCGCCGGTCGTAAGGCCGTCGCGGAGCGTGTTGAGCGAGTTCGCCGCCTGCTGGAACGCCTGCAGCGTCGACTGCGCGATGGTCAGCGCCGACTGCGCGGTCTTGAGCTGAGCATTCAGCACGTCCGTCTGCGCTTTGATCTGCTGCTGCGCCTCGAGCTGGCCGCGCTGGAACAGTTGCACCAACCCAAGCAGTGCGAGCTCGTCGGGCTTGGCGCCGGCGGCGACCGCCGCGTTCGTCGCGACGCGCTGCTGCTCGGCGAGCGTCGCCTTCGCGGCGGCGTTGACCTGGCCGGTCAGCGTGAGGAATTGCGTCGCCAGCGACGCCATGGAGACGGTGTACCGCTCGGCCGCCGCTTTCGCCGCGTCGGACGCGGTCTTCTGGTCCTCCATCGCCTGCGTGAGCTTGAGCGCCGCGATCTGATCAGCAGTCCACCCAGCCTTGACGGCGGCATCGATCTCCTTCCGCTCCGCTTCCTGTCGAGCGAGCGCGTCGCCCTCGTCCTTGAGCCCAGCTGCGTACAACTGCCGCGTCTTAAGCGAGACGTCGACCTGGCGCGACGCCTCGGCCTGGGCATCGGCAAGCGCTTTCGCTTCCGCCGTCTGCGCGGCGAGGATCGCGGTCACCTGATCCGAGTTCGCGCCGAACTGTTTCGTCGCGGCAGCCACCTCGTTTGTGTACTTGAGTTGCAGCGCGAGCGCATCCGCTTCACGAGTCAGCCCCTCAGCGCGGAGAATGCGCTCTTGCGCCGACTCGAGCGCGTCGGCACGAGCCTTCCGGTCGGCTTCGATCGCCTGCCGTTGAGCGAGGTTTTCATCGATCGTTGCTTGGGCGAGATCCTTCTCGCGCTGGACCTGCGCTTTGAGGCCCGGCTCGGCAGCGTCGATCGCATCCTTGAGCGCTTTGTACTGCGCAGTGATCTGCAACTGCGTGGCGTCTAGCGCCGTGCCGGTGCCGACGGAGGCGTTCGCCTGCGCCAGGTTGATGCGGACGGACTCTACGGCTTTTTGTAGGGCCTCGGCAGCCTTCCGGTGAGCGTCCGCGGCGCCCATCAATCCTCCGATGACACCAGTGAATCCGCCAATGACTGCTCCCCACGGGCCCCCTAGTTCGAATCCAGCCGCTGCTCCGCCGACTGCGCCGCCCAGAATCCCCGTCGTTGTGCTGCCGGACTGCTGCCCGACGCTGAACCCGATCGATGCGCCGGCGAGTCCCGCCCCCATCAACTGGATTCGCTTGAGATACTCAGCGTATCGTTCGGAGTCGCTCGCATACTTCGCCGCCTCCCGCGCCGCGTGATCCTTGTCGGCCTGGGACCTCGCCGCCGCTTCAGCCTTGCGCGCTTCAGCTTGTTTCTTGGCCATCCCGTCGAGATCTGCGCTCAACTGCCGGAGCAGGTGAGCGGATCCAGCCTCCGCAGCCCTGAACATCGACGTCCACGACACCGAGCCGCCGCGCGTGGCTTGATCGAGGGCGTGCAATAGATCGCCGCCGAGAATCTTCGAGAGATTCGTGTACTGGTCCGCCTGGTCGCGGATTGCCTTCTCGTTGTCGGCGCCGGTCTTGGCAATCGCCTTCGTCTGATCGTTCAGCCATCTCATGGCGTCGGCGGTGTCCTTCATGGCGGTCGCCTGACGAATCGTCGTGGCGTTCTGACGTTCGTCCGCGTCGATCGCGGCGAGACGATCACTCAGCGCGACGCCTTCATAATCGTGCTGCGCGACGAGCCGCTGCGCCTGATGATCCAGGTGGTCGGCTAGGAGCTCGCGCGCCTCGCCCTCCGTGTGGAGGAGGGCGTTCTTCTCGGCAGATTTCGCGAGCTCGACGTTGTCGAGTTCGTTGACCTTCTGCATTGCGGCGATCTGCTTCGCGAGTCCGTCGAGAACCTTTTGCTGCTCGATGGTATCGATCGGGCCTACACTGACGCGCTCCACATGCGTTTTCGGGTTCATCGCCGCATCAAGTGACTCGGCTTGGGTGATGAGTGCCAAACGACGCACGTTGTCAGTCTGAGATTTGCCGAGCGCCTCGATCTCGGCGATGTCTCTCTTGTACAGCGCGATTGCGCGAGCGCGCTCGTCTTCTGTGGCGTGACCACTCTTGATCAGCGATGCCAGTTGATCGGCGTAGGCTTGATCCGACTCGGCCTTGGTCGCGTAGTCGATCTGCGACTTTCTCGCCTGCCACTGTTCGAGATCCGTTTGCGCCTGAAGGAGGTTTCTCTTTGCGCGCGCGACCTCATCTGCGTTGACCGGTCCGTCCTGCGAGTAGCCTCCGAGCGTGGCGTTGTAGCGCGATGATCCCGCAGATACCTTCGCCAGCGCATCTTGAGCAGCCGTGACTGCGGACCGTGCGGCACCGACCTGCAAATCGCCCATCGCCATTTGCGCGGCGAACGTTTCGTCCTTCACTTTCTTCATCGCGGCGGCGACTCTCTCTGCGAACTTGTCAGCGTCACTCTCAAGCTGTTTCCACGCGAAGGACAACGCGGCCACGCCGGCGAGGACGCCGATCATCACGACCTGACCTACCCCGAATGCGCCAAGAAGCGACGCCCCGAGCCGATCGATCACCGGCAGCGTTCCCGTTGATCGGGCAACCAGGGAGAGAAGCCCTTGGCGCACGCGGCCCAGGCCCGCACCAGAGAGGTCGAATGACAACCCCGCAGCCGCATTCGATGTGGCCATCTTCTCGTTCATCGCTATAGCTTCGATCTGCGCCAGCGTCATCGCCCGACTGGCATCGGTCACGCGCGATGTCGACCCGACCGACGTCGTTTGCGCTGCGACCAGTGCATCCTCCGCGGCCGTCAACTGCACGAGCTGGTCGGTTGCCAGGCCGAGCGAGGTCGCCTTCTCGCGGAGCCCGCGCGCCGATGCGCTCAGCAAGTCGATGCCGGTGGCGCTCACGCCGTTCAGGTTCTGTGTGCTCTGCGAGAGCGTCGCAATCTGCTGCTCGAGCGCGCGGAGCGCCGCGCGCGATTGATCGTACTCGGCGCGCCCCTCCGCCTGCTGGCGTCCCATCTGCTCGTTGACGTCAATGAGCCGCTGCGTCGACGCTGCGTTGCGATCGATGCCAGTCGCGCTTTCCACGGCCGCGGTGCCGACAGCGCGAAGCCCCGCCGCGGACTCGTCGAGGGTTTGTTTCGCCCCCGGCGCTCCGATGAGGACGTCGAATGATGCTTGGCTATCGCTCGTGGACATCCAGACTCCTCAACGCCTCACGGCGTGGTCGTGTGTAATCAGGTGCAGCTGGTGAGTGCGTCTTGCCGTACCTCCCCGAACGACTACTCCGGCAAGAGTGCACTCGGAAAACTATCGCTGGCGCGCGCGCTAGCTGTATTCTCGGCCAGTCTCCATGCTGGGTGATTTCCGAGTCGTTCCCGTGTCACAGAGAGAATCTTCTCGAATGCCCCCTCTCGAGATGTGATGACGTACTAGCGGAGATACTTCTGGTTGAGCTTCGCGAGCTCGCGCTGGTACTCGGGCTCGAGCGCTTGCTGGCGCGTCATGCGCGCCTGGTCGCTCATGTTGTCGGCCAACTGGAGGATCTCGGCGGCCTGCCGATCGCGCGCGCTGCGCTCGTCGTCGAGCGACTTCGGCGTTGCGCCCTCGGGCAGCACGCGGAGCTTGGCCGTGGCAACGAGTTCTTGGTGCGCAGACAGCGATGCGCCGTCGGTGACGTGGATGTACGCGAGCGTGAAGCTCCCGTCCATCTGCTGGGCGTACTGCTGGTGCTTCTCCTTCGGCACGAACTGCAGGTTGGCCAACGTGAGGGGCAACGGCCCGTTCGCGTTCACCGGTTGCGCGCCTGGCAAGTCGCCGGCGTTGTCGTTTTTGTCAGCCATCGAGAACCTCGAGAGTGTTGGCGGCGATCCGGCGCTGGTGCGCCGTGACCGATACGGTGTCGGATGCGAACACGTAGGCGAGGTTGAACTGACTGCCGACGTGTCGGTATTGCGGGTGGACGCTATCGGGCAGGCCATCGAGCGTCGTGACGTTCAGCGGAAGCGGTCGGTCAGTCCGGTTTCTCCCGGCCGCGGCGTCATCGGCACGAAGCGGTGCCACGGTGTGCTCGGCGGGATCGAAGTCGTCGTGATTAATCAGAACCGTCCCGCCTGTAACCTCGTCGTCAACGACTCGAACGGTGGCGAGACGAGTATGGTCTGGGTTCCACGACACGGGCGGCCCCATGTAGTCCTGATCGTGCGGGTGCGGTGCGAAACGGGATGCAGCAGAGTCGTGATTCATCAAACGGCCTCAAAGGTGAGAGAACTGTGAACGTGGGCTAACTGTCAGACTTCGGTGTGTGCGCTCTCGCGGCGTTGCGACGGCGGCGCCGTTCGCGGCAGCCTCACCGGTCCGCCGTGGTGAGCCACGATCTCGTAGCCGCGAGCACGCAGACGGGAGCGCGTGGCGCGCGCGTTCGGGTGCCAGTCGCCAGCGGGATGCGTAACGGCCGCGCGGCGGTTGCCGTAGTCGTGGACGGTCGCCGGCATGTCGAGGTCGTTGGGGTCGGTTGGCTCGGGCGGATACCAGGTCATGCGACGGCCTCCATTTTTCCAATCTGGATTGCGTTGGCTTCGAGGCGCGTGACGATCTCCCATTCGACCTTGTCGGCCGGGAGCGTGCCGATCCGGTCCCAAAGCTTGATCGTCTTCATGTCGTTGGCGAAGGTCGGCCAAGCAGTCGGATCGGTCGCGGCAGTATCGAGGCGCGCGAAGTAGTCGTCGTTGGCGCCGCCTGTTCGCCAGAGGTTGTACTTGTCGCAGAGCGCGCTGATGCGTTTCGCCAGTGCCATCATTTGCCCCTTGCCGCTGCTCGTCGCAGCTGCGCGTACAGTCGGCGCGTCGTAGGGCTCCGACCAGCGCTCGTCTGGACCGAAGAACGTCTTCGCCTGCATCACGAATTCGGTTTGCAGCTTGCCCGTTGATGCGCAGAAGCGAGCGTAGCGCTCGACGCCGGCGTGCATGTCCTCCGCGGTGACGCCTGCCGTCCGACGCGCCTGCCAGGCCTTGAACGCGGCGTGCTTGGGCTGGTTGCCAGCGCGAGGCGGGTAAATGGCCCACGTTGCAGCGAATGCGTCGGGGTACGCGTGCTTTTGCTGTTTTGTCGAACCGCCGTCAGCCGACCTCGCTGCTGGTGCGTCGTCAGACGTACCAAGAGTTGTTGCTTTTAACTGAGTAAGAGACAGAGACAGAGTGTTGACGTTTGGTTGCCCCTGTGGTTGGTCAATGGTACCAACTGTGGTTGAACCACCCTTGGAACCACCGTTCAACCTTGCTTGAGCACTGGCGACACCACCCTGACGCGACTTCTCGCGCCAGTCCGCTTGCTTGGCTCGCTCGGCATCGAGACGCGGGTTGTACTGTTTCCCGTCGCGCTCGACGAAGCAGCGGGAGACGCGCTTCCACGCCGCGCGGAACTTCGGTTGCGTCGTCCGAGTCCAGCGCGCGAGCTCCTCTTCGTCGAACACGAACCCGACCTCGTTCCACTCGAGGCAGAGTAGCAGCACGTAGACGCCGACCTCTTCGGACGTCATGGTGCCGACCTTGCCGGAGCCGACGAATTCGTCTGGGTAGAACTGGAAGGCGGGAGATTTATTGGCGGTCATCGCGCCTGGTCCCTGCGGGGCGACGACATCTGCCCGCGTTCGATGATCTCCTCATGCTCGGCGATCCACGTTCGGATCTCGCTGGCGACGAACACCAGCTCCCCGTCGAGCTTGCGATACGGCAGGAGTGCTACGCCCGTCTTTGTCGACGTGTGGCGGTAGCACCACGACAACGGCCGGCCGATCGCCTCCGCGAGCTCGCGCACTCCAAGCCGCGTCTCGGCGGGTGCGACCCATAGTCGTTCGCGCCACGTCGCCGGCGTCTCCGCGGCGATCGGTATGGCTGGGTCGGCGAGCGTCGGGGTGATCTCGACGAGCTGCGCGTGCAGCGCGGCAGCGTCGAGCTTCGTGCCCGGCAGGGCCGCGCCCAGCCACTCGATGAGCGCCGGAAGCGAGTTTGGAGTACTCGTCCTTCCCGAGTTGCTTCCCATGCTTACGCGCTCGCGAACGCAAGTCGTTGCGAGCGCAGACGATTGCGCGGCCCAGCGCTGCGGTCTGTGTAACTGCTGCTCGACTGCGGCGGACCTACCCGACGCTGCAACAGCGTTGGTGAAGTCATCACGCGCCGACCACCGCAGCGTGATGGTTGAGCTTCGATGGCGACTTGGTGAGCTCGCGCGCGCGCTTCAGGCGCTTCACCGACTCCTTGGTAACCCACCACCTGCCGCTGACTTCTTCACGAAAGCCGTCCAACACGCCTTTCTGCACGCGTCCGTAAATCCAAGTCGTATTTTCACCGAGCTCAATACCAGCCTGTGCGGCTGGCATGTAGTTCTCGGCAAGGTCTGCACGTATCGTCACCGTCGGCTCCCTGGGTTGGAGAAACGTGTTCGTCTCTCTCTCAGGGTAGATGCTCGGCCAATTCGCGACAATGTGAATTGCTGCGATGGCGTCGTGTTTTGGTACGGAGTGGGACGGTGAGAGGGCTACGTCTACGCAAGTCGATGCGCGCGCTGTGTTTAGATAACTGACATTGCTGCGCCGCTGCACTTGAGCCACTCCAACGGCGCTCTTAACCGGCTGGAACGCTGGTTTGGCAACCCAGCCCCGCTACAGCAATCATCCTCTGTGAGAGCAGAGGTAGGCCCTTGAGCGGCACTACTCGCGGCACGAGTCCGCGAAAACCCGCTCCCCTGCAGCACAAGTCGCGATTTCGAGCCTGGGTGCTCCGTTCTCGCCGGAAGGAGGCTGCATCAGAGAAGTCTAAAACGCACGGCCTCGATTTCGTCGGGGTCGTGTCGGGGTAGACGGGGACCGAATCAGGCGTCGCGTGAGGGCCTCCCCCCTATGAAACACGCTCTTTCAGCGTACCCCGACGTACTTCACTGTGTCGGGGTAGGCGGGCAGGTCTACGCTTGCTTCTCCGACGTCGGCGATGCGACGGCCGCGAGCGGCGCAACGAGCGAGCGCAGGTGTTCCTTCGACAGGTGCGTGTACCCCATCGTGGTGCGCAAGTCGGAGTGGCCCAGCGCCTCCTTCACGTGCACCGGGTTGGCGCCGCCGGCGAGCCACGTCGTCACCCGCCGATGGCGCAGGTCGTGACGGTGGAAGGCGTCAGGAATGCCCGCGGCAGCGGCGGCCGTGTCGAACGCCGAGCGCATCGACTTCACGCGCTGGCCAGCCTTGCAGCCCCGGCGATCGCGCTCGTGGTGGAACACCCACGGCGAATGCACGCCGTGATACGTGACGAGACGGACGCGCGCGGCGTGATCGCGAAGCGCCTGGTGCAGCCGCGGCGTCATCGGCACGAAGCGAGATTTCCCGCTCTTCGTCCGGTGCCCCTCCTCGCCGCTCCGGATCTCGAGGAACCCTTCAGCCAGATCGACGTCGGTCCAGCGCAGGTGTAGCACCTCGGAGAGGCACCGGCCGCCTGTCTCGCCGAGCGCGAGTGTGTAGAGCCAGAGTTGCGGGCTGTGTTCACACTTCGCTAGCAACGTCTCGTACTGCTCGTCGCTGAGCAGGACCGGCGAGCGCGGGTCGGCCTTGGGCTGCTCGACGCGCGCGACCGGGTTGCCCTCACGGAGCTCAAGGCGATCGGCGAAGTCGAAGAGCCGATGCAGCACGGCCCGATCTTTCTGGAGCGTGCGGTTGGAGATCGGCGCGGTCGACGGCGTCTGATGCTTGCCGGCGCGGCGCTGCGTGCGACGCCACGACAGATAGCCCTTCACTTCCTTCGTGCCGATCCGATCCAGCGTCGGGTCGCCGAGCTCGCCGGCGACAAAGTATTCCTCGAGCATCGTGAACGAGTCACCGTAGGCGCGTCGCGTACCCGGGGCGAGGCCTGGGACCTCGTCGCGTCGGTAGAGCGCCAGCAGTTCCGAGAATCGCGTGTCGTGATCGACACCGCGGCGTGAGCGATCGCGTTGTTTCATGAGCTCGCGGTGCTTCTCTCTGGCGAACTTTTCCGCGGCTTTGCGATCGAACGTGTCGAGACGGTACGTGTAGCGCCTTCCGCCGCAGTACAGGATCAACCGCTGATGCGTCCCGCGGTTCTCGAATGTGCCTGGATGCTTCTTGGCCATCACTCAACCTCAGATTTCACCAAAGATAGCGACGGCGGCACGGGCTTCGGGCCGCCGGGAATCATTTGGATAGACTCACGTAGAAGCCGGATGCCCTCAGCGGTCACAGCACACGCATCGTCAGCGTCCTTTCTGATCTGCCGAATCGCGGCGAACGCCGTGCGCTGCGCTTTTACGAGTTCGGCAATGCTCTCCATGGTGGTTACGGCGACAGCGGCGACGGAACGAACCTCCGCGCGGAGTTGCATGTGTGCCGCGACGAGCTCATTGAAGGTCGTCGGCACATCCTCGTCCTCGCGCTCGTCCTCGTCGCTCACGCGGTCCGCTGCCGTCGTGCGCGCATCGTCCGGATCTCGCGGTCCGCGTCGGCGAGCAGCCGGCCGAGTATCAACACCAGGTCGCCATCGCCGACGTGCAGCCGCGCCGCGAGCTCATGGAGACACGGGCCGCCGCGGACCTGCGCATCGCGGCAACGGCACGACGCCGGCTCGTCGAGATCGACAAGGTAGTGCGGCTCGTGGCGACCCTCGACGAGGAAGCGGTTCGCGCCGACGCGCGTGACGACGCGTGCGGCAGCGCGACGCAAACGGTCGGGGTCGACGGTCGGGCAGGGTAGGGTATTCGGCATGCGGGTACCCTCGGATACGGGTTCGGTTACGCGACCCTCAGTTGGCGGCGCACGCCTTTGCCGCTCCTGGCGAGCGCGCCAGCGTTCAGGAAAACCCATTCGAGCAGCATCAGATCGCCCTTCTTGCTGTTGCAGGATCTGCACGCCGGGACAACGTTTTCCCTGGTGTGCGAGCCTCCGCGACTGATTGGAATGACGTGATCCATCCCAAGTTGATCCTTACCAATTCCGGTCGGGCGCCGATCGCAGTAGGCGCATCGGTATTCATACCGAGCGCAGGTCTCTAGCCACTCGTACATCGAGAAATTGCTTTCGCCGGCATCGCCTCCCAACAACGGAGCGTAGTGTCCTACTCGGCGCTCAGCATTCAGGCAGTCGCGTCGCGCAAACCGAGTGATCCTTAGCATCATGGCATAAGAATGCCGTATGTGTGCATCGCTCACGTCCGCCGCCGCTTCTTCGGCGGATCGATTACGTCGGGCTGATACTGCAATAGGTCGCCGACGTCGCAACCGAACGCACGGCAAAGCGCGTCCAGCACCTTTAGCGAAATGCGCACATCGGTATTTGGACGCTCGCTAACCAGCCGATAAACGGTCGGTTGCGGCAGGCCGGATTCTTGGGCGAGCCGATAGGCCGACCATTTCCGCTTCTCGAGAAGCTGCGCCAGTCGAAAGACGATCACTCGGGCACCTGTTGGAGTACCCGAAGATGATATGCGCGTGTGCACGGTCATGTAACTAATGTAAACGTGTGCACGCTATTGCGCTATACTAACGCATATGTTAGTATACGGCTACAACAGAAACGGGACCGCTCGGCGCATCCCCGCTAAGAGATGCCGAACGATCCCGCCCACGCACCCCGAGGGGCACGCACCTGCAGTATACAGGTCGCCGCGCCCCTCGACAACCGGAGAGGGATGATGATGCTCACCGCCGATGGCGCCTACCTCCTGCAGGATCCGACCGAGTACGAAGCGCAGCTCGAGTATCGCCGCGAGCGCGAGCCGCGCGCGATCGTCGCCGAGCGTGAACGGGCGCGCAGCGCGTTCGTCCAGTCCGCCGAGCGCCACGGCGCGCCGGCGAGCGCCGAGCCAGCCACGCCCGCGGCGCGTACCAGCCGTATCGACGTCGCCGCGACGTTCGCGAAGCTGTTCGACGCCCATTACTGCGACGGCGACGCGACTTACCCATGGGGCATGCGGGGGGCACTCTGATGGCCGCGCCGATGCATCTACCCGTCGATGGGATTCGGGATCTTGACGACGAAGCGCTGTTCGCGCTGTGGGCTCGCGAAGTCGGAGATACGCCATGGGAGGACATGACGCCTCGCCAAAGCGAGATCCATATCGAGCGCAAGCGACGGCGAGCCAGCGCGCACTTCGCGGGAGGGGCATCACGGTCCGTCATCGTGCAATCGAACGTCCTGCCGGCTGAGCGAGCGTTCGCCGCACACATCCTCTCACGTGCGTGGGCGTACCTCGGATGGTCAGTCGACGACGTTTACAGCCACTACCGAACAGTCTTGCCCAACGATCTACTGCTAACGCACGAACAGATTCTCGAGTGCGTCGACGGCCGGAGATTTCCAGAGGAACACATGATCGTCAGCGCCGAGCGGGCAATGCGGCACACGGCAGAAAAGATTTGCGGAAGGAAGATCGAACCCGACGAATCTTATCCGTTCGCGCGCCCGCGGCCGCCGCGGCATATCAGTCGCTTGCTCGCCGGCTTGTCGCTTCTCCGGATGACGGCCACGGCGCGCAAAGCGTTCTGGGTTTTCCTGACCGATGGGAAGGATGATCTGTCGCTATCCGGCGCTTGGGTGCCGCAACTCGCAGCGCTATTTCCGGAAGTCGATGTCAGCGTGAAGGGCGTCGCCGGGAGGATCCGCTGATGCCCCGCTCCGCAGACGCGCCCGCCTTCGATGTCTTTACGACGAAGCACGCTGATGTCGTATTGGGTATGCGAATCGCCGCACGCGCGACCGTGTTCTCTGACAACCGCGACGGCGTCGAGGTCGACATCAGCGGTCGTGACTTCGCCCAGACGAGTGCCGGGCCGTCAAACGTTCAGTTCCAAGTACAGAACGCCGAGTCCATTCGCGATCTCGCGCGGACGCTGCTACGGCTCGCCGATACGGCAGAAGCGGCCGGCATCTTCCGTGACTTCACCGTGAGCACCCGCTGATGATCGCCGGCGACACGGAGGATCAGGGGGCAACGGTTGCCCTGGCCGATCGGCGAAGAAACCTTCCCCAAAGCTTCCCGAGGCTCTCCACGCGTAACCGTCGAACGCCGTAAGTCCAACGGAGGGCGAGGGATTCGAACCCCCAAGTCCTTGCGGACGCCAGTTTTCAAGACTGGTGCAATAGCCATTCTGCCAGCCCTCCCACTTCCCTGAATCTAGACGTCACCATGACGCGCACAATGGATCACGCCGGCGCCTGGCCGCGCTCCAACGCCGCGCGGTTCCACTCTGCGAGATCCGCCGCGGCGTCATAGGTGCTCGACAGAAAGTCGAGCAGCGCCACGTCAGGATCGGGCGAGGTTCGCACCGCCTCGTACGGGAGAATCCATTCGTGCATCGTCGGCTCGTAGAACGCCGCTTCTGGACGCAGCAACGCGCGCGCGCAGCCCGGCGGCTCCGGGTACGCATATGCGTAAAACGCCGGCTGGGCCACCGCCGAGCCCACGCTCCCTGGCCACCACCCGGCGCTGATGCACTCGTGCGAGTAGCCCTCGACGGTGACGTAGTCGGGGCAGTTCGGTATGCCACCCGGATGTCGCGGGGCCGGGCGGCCCGAGAAGCGCGTGCACGCGATGTCGAACCCGCCCCACCAGAAGTGCGACGGACTGGACTTGCCCACGAAGCCCGCGCGAAACGTCTTGAGCACGCGGTCGGTGTGCACGAGGACACGCCAGCATCGCTGCGCGGCGTCGGGATCGTACGACGCATGCACGCGATCCTCGGTAAAGCGGAGCGTGTCCGTCATCTCCATGGGCACCGGCCAAATGTTCGGCGTGATGTCGAGCGACTCGAGCATCGCGACGTACTCGGCGTAGAAGTCGGCGACCGACTGCGGCGCGAGCGGCATCGTGCGCGTGTCGCCGTCGGTCGTGCGGGCGACGAGCAGGTGATCCACGAAATCGAATTCCACGTCGAGGGCCCGGCCCTCATAGGGCATGGGCGACGTGGCCAGACCGCGTGCCGTGACGTAGAGCGTCACGTTCCACCAGTGGTTCTGCATCGGTGCCAGTGCCAGCCGAGTCTTCCCGACCATCTGCATCCACCGGTGCAGCGTCGTCTGGGTGTCCTGCCACTCGTCGAGCGCCAGCGCGGGCCATGCTGTCGACGTCATGATCGTATCTCGTGGTAGAAGTTCTCTAGAAGTTCTCTCGTAAGCTGAACTACCTTTCACGAATGAACCAGACCGGTTCGACCGCTTGACGTCCGGAGGCGACCGCCGCGCACGGTGGATTCTCGCCGGAACGATCGTCGGGTCGGGCGCCGTCTTCCTCGAGGGGACGGTGACGAACGTCGCCCTGCCGGCCATCGCGCGCGACCTGGGGCTGGGCATCGCCGGGCTGCAGTGGGTGATGAACGGGTACCTGCTCACGCTGAGCGCGCTCATGCTGCTGGGCGGCGCGATCGGCGATCGTTATTCGCGCCAACGCGTCTTTGCGGTCGGGCTCGTGGCGTTCGCCATCGCGTCGCTCGGATGTGCGCTGTCCCCCGGCATCGTCGTCCTCGTGGTCGCGCGCGTGGTGCAGGGGATCGCGGGCGCGCTGGTCGTGCCGAACAGCCTGGCACTCCTGGAGACGACATTCGAGGGAGAGGCGCGCGGCGCGGCCATTGGCCAGTGGGCAGCCTGGTCGGGCGTGTCGACGGCGCTGGGCCCCTTGGTTGGCGGATGGCTCGTCGACGCGACATCGTGGCGATTCGTCTTCGTCGTCGTCGCGCCGATCGCATTGATCGCCGCGGCGATCGTGTCGCGTGCCGCAACCGGTCCCCGTCGCGATGGTGCACGCACGCGGTCGCCGATCGACTATCGGGGTGCCGCGCTCGCGACGCTCGGACTCGCCGGCGTCGTGGGCGGATTGACGGAAGGACCGGACGTCGGCTTCACCAAGCCTATCGTCCTCGCTGCGCTGATCGCTGGTGCGGCACTGCTCGTCGCGTTCGTCGTCGTCGAGGGTCGTACCGCGAACGCGCTGCTCCCACTCGACGTGTTTCGGTCGCGCCTGTTCGTGGGCGTGAACGCGACGACGCTGCTCGTGTACGCCGCCCTCAGCGGACTGATCTTCCTGCTCATGCTCGAGCTCCAGTCCGCGCTCGGCTACAGTGCGCTCGCCGCGGGTGCGTCACTGCTGCCGGTCAACCTGTTGTTGCTCGGCATGTCGCCGCTCGCGGGGCGCGTCGCGCATCGCATCGGTCCACGCATTCCCATGGCGGGGGGCGCGTTGATCGTCGCCGCCGGAACACTACTCTTCGTGCGTGTTCGGCCGGGCGCGAGCTACGCGACGACGGTGTTGCCGGCCGCGATCGTGTTCGGCGTTGGTCTGGCCTGGTTCGTCGCACCGCTCACCTCCGTGGCCCTCGGCGCGCTCGGCGAAGAGCGCGCGGGGCTCGCGTCAGGCGTGAACAACGCGGTGGCACGCCTCGCCGGTCTCCTTGCGACGGCGGTGATTCCACTCGCCGCGGGACTCGGCGGGACGCACGACCTCCGCGGCGCGACGCTGTCCGCGGGCTTCGCACGGGCGATGATGATCTCGTCCGCGCTCTGCGTGTGCGGCGCCGTCGTTGCCGCGCTTACCGTGGGTCGGAGCGCTCGGACCGCGCGGAGCTCTCCGCGGGAATGACCGGCAGCATGAGCTGCGTGCCGTTGCGGAGCACCGTGATCTTCTGCGCGCGATCGATGCGCTCGCGGGTCAGCAGACGCTGCAAGTCGTCGACACCACCGACGACTTCGCCCGCGAACTCCACGATGATGTCGCGCGGGCGCAGACCGGCGCCCTCGGCTGGGCTTCGTGGTGCGATCTCGGTGACGAGCACGGCACCGGCCGCGGCGAGATGGCTGAGCTGCACGCGGCGGCGCGAGAGTTGGATCGTCTGTCCGCTCACGCCGATCCAGCCGCGGCGCACGCGGCCGTCGCTAATGAGCTGCGGAATGACGAGATGCGCGGTGCTCACGGGAACGGCGAAGCAGATGCCCTGTGCGCCGGCGATGATAGCGGTATTGATGCCGACGACTTCACCGTAGGAATCGACGAGCGGCCCGCCCGAGTTGCCAGGATTGAGCGCGGCGTCCGTCTGGATCACCGCGTCGATCAGCCGGCCCGACTGCGAGCGCATCGTCCGGCCCAGCGCGCTGACGACGCCCGACGTCACCGTGGAGGCGAAGCCGAGTGGATTGCCGATGGCGATCACCACTTGGCCGGCGCGGAGGCGGGTCGAGTCGCCCAGCGGCGCGGCGACGAGCGCGGGCGCGTTGACGCGAAGCACCGCGAGATCGGTATCCGGATCGGTGCCGACGATCTCGGCGGCGTAGCTCGTGCCGTCGGCGAAGGTGGCGCGCACTTTCGTGGCGCGCTCCACGACGTGGCTGTTGGTGAGCAGGAAGCCATCGGGAGTGAAGACGAAGCCCGAGCCGCTGCCCGCGGGTTCCTGGCTGTCGGGCGTCGGCCGTCCGCGTCCGCGGCGCGGGCGCGCGGTCTGCGGCGCCCACACCTCGAGGTGCGCGACCGACGGTCCCACGCGCTCCACCGCGCCGACCACGGCGGTTGAATAGGCGTCGAGCAGACCGGCTTCGCGATCGGTCGAGTCGCGGCGCGCGAGCTCGGGTGCCACGCTCGCGCTGGACGTGAGTAGTTGCAACATGATCCCCTCCTTCTGATGGCGTCCCACCAATGAAAGATGCCGCCGGTGGGAAGGGGGAGTGACTTGCATGATGCAAGTGACGGCAATAGCCTTCGACACCGATCCGATCCGGAGCCCGTATGCAGCGCAAGAGCTTCAGCACGATGCAGTGCCCGATCGCCCGCAGCCTCGAGCGCGTCGGCGAATGGTGGAGCATTCTGATCCTGCGCGACGCGCTGCACGGCGAGACGCGCTTCGACCAGTTTCAGCAGCATCTCGGCATCGCGCCCAACATTTTGACGCGCCGGTTGAACGGGCTCGTCGACGCGGGATTGCTCGCGCGCAAGCGATATAGCGTGCGTCCGCCGCGCTACGAATACGTGTTGACCGCCGCCGGCCGTGACTTCGAGCCGGTGGTGCTGGCGCTGTTCGCCTGGGGGAACAAACACTTCGCGCCCGAGGGAAAGAGTCTGCTGCTGATCAACGCCGAGACCGGTGCGCGTGCCGAGCCCGTGCTGGTGGATCGGCGGTCGGGGGAAATGATCGCGCGGCCGGCGTTCGTGTTCACGGCTGGTCCCGCCGCCGGACCGGGAATCCGTGAGCGCTACCCGGCAGTCGTGCGCAAGCGTGCGACGAGGCGCGCGTCATGACGACTGCGCATGCCACGCCACCGGGCGTCGAGTCGTCGCGCCATTACGCGTGGGTGATCGTCGCCGTCACCTTTCTCGTGCTGCTCGTATCGGCCGGCGTGCGCGCGGTGCCCGCCGTGCTGATGCTTCCGCTCGAGCATGAATTCGGCTGGGTGCGGACCACGACGTCGTTCGCGCTGTCGGTCAACATCCTGCTCTACGGGTTGACGGGACCGTTCGCCGGCTCGCTGATGACGCGCTTCGGCGTGCGGCGCGTGGTGCTGTCGGCGTTGACGCTCCTCGCGTGCGGCGTGGCGCTCGCGCCGCTCATCACGCACACCTGGCAGCTGATTGCGCTCTGGGGGCTGGTGATCGGCGTCGGCACGGGCCTCGTTGCGGTAGTACTCGCGGCGACGGTAGTGAACCGCTGGTTTGTCGCGCGGCGCGGCGTTGTGCTCGGCGTTCTCACGGCGGGCGCGTCGACCGGACAATTGATCTTTCTCCCGTTGCTGGCGCAGGCGAACGCGAGATTCGGCTGGCGTGCGGCGGTGCTCGTCGCCGCGGGCGCGGTGGCGCTGCTCATTCCCATCGTCGCGTGGCTGCTGCGCGACGATCCGAGCGACAAGGGTCTCCGGCCATATGGTGCGGACGCCGCGTACGATCGGGCGCAGGCGTCGTCGGCCGGGCGCGAGGCGCCGATCGGCGCGATCGCCGCATTGCGCGCGTCGGCGGGCTCGCGGAATTTCTGGATCCTGTTCGTCACGTTCTTCATCTGCGGCGCGTCGACGAACGGCTTGATCGGCGCGCACCTGATTCCCGCGGCGCACGATCACGGAATTCCGGAGGTGCGCGCGGCGAGCCTGCTCGCGTTGATGGGCATCTGCGACCTCGTCGGCACGACGGCGGCCGGATGGATGTCGGATCGGTGGGACAGCCGCTATCTGCTCGCCGGCTATTACGGGCTCAGAGGGCTGTCGCTGTTGTTTCTTCCCACGGCGCTCGCGGGCGCTGAGCCGGCGTTGATCACGTTCGCGATCTGGTATGGGCTCGACTGGATCGCCACGGTCCCGCCCACGCTCCGCTTGGCGAACGACGCGTTCGGCAAGAGGCGCGCGCCGATCGTCTTCGGATGGATCAGCGGCGGTCATCAGCTTGGCGCGGCGACGATCGCGCTGTCGGCCGGGGCGATTCGTGTCTACGGCGGCCGATACGACACCGCGTTTCTCGCGGCGGGTGCGCTGTGCATCGTCGCGGCGGCGCTGTCGTTGGCGTTCCGGTCGCCGCGCGGCGCAGGTGAGCCGGCGGTCGTCTCGCCGCCGTTGCAAACGCTCGAGGGCGTGGCGGGCTGACAGAGGACGCAGCTCCAAACGTCACGTTGACATAGCCCAGGGGGGTATCGTACCTTATACCCCTGGTGGGTATTCAACGACGGGGCGAGAGATGAGCGCGACGAAACAACAGCCCGTGGCTCCCGAGACGGTGCGGATTCCCGTATCGGGAATGACGTGCGCCGCCTGCCAGGCGCGCGTGCAGCGGACGCTGCAGAAACAGCCCGGCGTGGCCGACGCATCCGTGAACCTCATGATGCGGACGGCGACCGTCACGTTTCGTCCGGGCGAGACGAGCCCCAGCATGCTCGTCGACGCGATTCGCGACACCGGATACGGAGCGGAGCTTTCCTCGCCCGATCAAACGGCGTTCGCCGAGCAGGAGGCGCGCGACCGCGCGAACGCCGCGGAGTTCGAGGAGCTGCGGCGAAAGGCGATCGTGAGCGGAGCGATCGGCGCCGTGGCGATGCTCGCCTCGATGCCGGGCATGACGTCGGCGGCTCCGCCCCGCGTGCTCTCATTGGCGTTGCTCGTCGCGACCGTGTTCGTGATGGTGTGGGCGGGCCGCCAATTCTACGTCGGCGCCTGGACGGCGTTTTGTCACGGTTCAGCCGACATGAACACGCTCGTGGCGATCGGAACGGGCGCGGCGTTCGTGTACTCGCTCGTCGCGACGCTGGCGCCGTCGTTCTTTCTGAGCCGCGGCGCGCCCGCGGACGTCTACTACGAGGCGATCGTCATCATCATCGCGCTCGTGCTGACCGGGCATGCATTCGAGGCGAAGGCAAAGATGCGCACGGCGACGGCGCTGCGCGCGCTCGTGAAGCTGCAGCCGAAAACGGCGCGCGTCGTTCGAGATGGCGGCGACGGATTGACGGAGGCCGACGTCCCCGTCGAGACCGTGGAGAGCGGAGAGATCGTCGTCGTGCGGCCGGGGGAGCGCGTGCCGGTGGATGGCGAGATCGTGTCGGGCGAGAGCGCGGTCGACGAATCGATGCTCACGGGCGAGTCGCTGCCCGTCGCCAAGGGAATTGGCGCGCGAGTGATCGGCGGTACGATGAACCGCACCGGCGCCTTCCGCTATCGCGCGACGACCGTGGGCGCCGACAGCGTGCTCGCGCAGATCGTACGCCTCATGCGCGACGCGCAGGGCTCGCGCGCGCCCATTCAGCGGCTCGCCGATCGGATCAGCGGGATCTTCGTTCCAGTGGTCGTCGCGATCGCGATCGCCACGTTCATCACGTGGTTCGTCGCGGGCAGCATGGCGGGCGCCGACGCGCCGGCGGTGCGCGCGTTCACGGCGGCGATCGCGGTGCTGATCATCGCGTGTCCGTGCGCGATGGGCCTCGCCGTTCCAACCGCCGTGATGGTGGCCACAGGCAAGGGCGCCGAGCTCGGGATTCTGATCAAGGGTGGTGAAACGCTGCAGCGGACGGGCGACGTCACGACGGTAGTTCTCGACAAGACCGGCACCGTCACGGAAGGCCGGCCGATGGTGACCGACGTCGTCGTCGCGCCGGGGGCGCGGTGGACGGACGCCGAGTTAATCGCGATGGCCGCGTCGTTCGAGACCATGAGCGAGCATCCGCTTGCCTCCGCTATCGTAGACTACGCGCGAGGCCGGATGCTCACGCTGATGGCGCCCGACGCGTTTCAGTCCGTGACGGGTCAGGGCGCGACAGGCCGCGTGGGCAGCTCGCTCGTCGCGGCGGGGAACCAAGTGCTCATGGAGCATGTCGGTGCCGACACGACGGCGCTTCGCGGTGCGGTAGATCGTCTCGCCGCGGAAGGGAAGACGCCGGTCTACATCGCAATAGATGGTGCGCTGGCGGGCGCAATCGGCGTGGCCGATCCAATCAAGGATACCTCGCGCGAAGCGATCGGCTGTCTGCACGCCATGGGGCTCGACGTCGTGATGCTCACGGGAGATACCCAGCGCACCGCGGACGCCATCGCGCGTGCCGCCGGCATCGACCGCGTCGTGGCGGGCGTCCTGCCCGAGGGAAAGGTGGCCGAGGTCAAGCGGCTCCAGTCGGAGGGGCGCGTCGTGGCGATGGTGGGCGACGGCATCAACGACGCACCGGCGCTCGCGCAGGCCGACGTGGGCATGGCGATCGGCGGCGGCACCGACGTCGCGATCGAGGCGGCGGACATCGTGTTGATGCGCGGCGATCTGCGCAGCGCGGCACAGGCGATCGCGCTCTCGCGGCGGACGATGCGAACGATGAAACAGAATCTTTTTTGGGCGTTCGCGTACAACGTCATCGGGATTCCGATTGCCGCCGGCGTGCTGTATCCGTCGCTCGGCATACAGCTCAGCCCCATTCTCGCCAGCGCGGCGATGGCGTTCAGCTCGGTCAGTGTGGTGGCGAACAGCCTCCGCTTGCGCCGAGCGGCGATTCGGTGAGGAAAGTATAATGACAAAAAAGAAAGGGGCGGTCGCGGCCGAGCCCGGCGTCAAGGAGCGCAACCTCAATCGGCTGCGCCGTATCGAAGGACAGGTACGCGGGCTGCAGAAGATGGTGGAGGACGACCGCTACTGCGCGGACATCCTCACGCAGATCTCTTCGGTGCACGAGGCGATGCGCGCCGTGGGGCGCGAGCTGATGCGCAACCACCTCAAGCATTGCGCGTCGAACGCCATTCGGTCGAGCGAAGCGGAGGCCGAGGCGATGTATGACGAGCTCGTGGAGATGATGTACCGCAACAGCCGCTGATCCGTTACGGTCCACAATGAATCCGACGCCGGCTAGCTAATACTGCTCCTCGGGCAGCACCGGCCGCACCAACACGTCGATCGCCAGCCACACCACCTTCGAGAATGGCAGCAGCAACGGCAGAATCAGCAACATGCCGAGTGGCGCGCCGTAGGTGAGTGCGTCCCAAGGCACGTTCGGCCAGTTGGCTACCACGACGAGCAGGAGCGCCACGGCGAACAGGCCTTCGCCCATGAGCAGGCCGAAGAACATCGCGCCGGAGAAGTAGCTGTCATCCGTGCGCTCGAATCGGAAGCCGCATGCCGTACAGCGCTTCCGCACGCGGCCCCACGGCGTCAACACCCAGCCGCGGCCGCAGTGCGGGCAGCGTAGGCGAAAGGCGCGACCGAGCGACCGCAGCGCCTGGCGCGCGGTCGGCATCTGCAACGGAGTTTCGGCGTGGCGCGACTTCTGTTCGGAGCGAAGCGGGGGCATCCGGAAAGCTAACGACCCGCCACTCTTCAGTGCGTGAGCGCGTAGAGGATGTAGTCCACACCGAGCTCGTACGCCTCGTTCGCCTCGCCGACCGGCCGGAAGCCCGTCGCGGAGAACTCCCAGTAGTTCGACACGTCGGTGTTGAAGTTCACGAGCACCATGATGCGCTTCGACGGATCGTTGTCGCGGTACAGCGCGCGAAAGATCGGGCGGCCGGCGTCGTAATACTGTCGCACGATGTCGAACGAGTTGATGTCGAAGAACGAATGAAAGACGACGTGCTGCGGCGTGAGATCGGCGAAGCGTGCCCCGGGAAGCACGCGCCGGAAGTTCGCCTCGATGTTCGCCCAACCGAGGTTGCCGGGAAAGCGCCCGTCGCGCGAGTCGTCGAGAATGAGAAAGCCGCCCTTGAGCAAATACTTACGCAGCGCCGCGGCCTCCTTATCGGTGATCACCCAGTAGCCGGCTTCGGTCATGTACGACACCGGAAACCGGAACAGCTCGGGATCGTCGATCGCCAGCACGTTCGTGCCGTCGAGATGCGGGTGGAAGATGCTGACGCTCGAGATGATCTTGAGAAGATTGTTCTCGGCGTCGGGATAGCCGTGTGCCCACGCCGGCAGCCCGCGGTAGTAGTACCCGCCCGCGCCCACGGTGTACCGGAGGCGCGTGAAGGTGAAGCGTCCGTCGTACGGAATGTTGTGCACGTCCGGGTCGGAGCGCAGCGCGGAGAAGCCGCGCTGCGCGACGATGCCCGCGTAGAGCACCAGGACAGCGACGAGACCGGACCATCGGCGCGCGACCATCTTGCTAGCTAGAGTCCGAGCCCGGACGCGACAAGCTGCGCCGCGGTCGGCCGCCGCCTATTTGTGCGTTCTTTGCGCCGTCGCGCGCATCCTCGTACGCGCGCTCAGTGCTCTTCGGCGCGCCCGAACAGGAGCTCGATGAACGGCTGATCCTCGCGGCGCGCGAGCACGAAGACGTGATCGCCGGACTCGAGGCGCATGTCGCCGCGCGGCGCCACGAGCTCGCCGGCGCGCTCGATCACGCTCACGGCGGTACCCTCGGGGAAGGGAATGTCGCGCACCTCGACGCCCGTGACGGCAAGGTTCGGCTCGATGTAGTACGACCGCAGCTCGACGCCGCGCGTGCTGCCCGTGTCGATCTCGATCGTGTTCTCCGGCTTTGGCGGCGCCAAGGACTCGAGCTTCAACGCCCGCGTGAGCCAGGGCACGATCGCGCCCGGCAAGAGCGCACCGACCACGGCGATGAAGAACACGATGTCGAACAGCTGCCGCGCTCCGTCGACGCCGGCCATCACCGGAATGGTCGCGAGCACGATCGGCACGGCGCCGCGCAGCCCGACGAGCCCGATGTACAGGATCTCGCGCGGCGGATAGCGGAACGGTGCCAGACAGAGCGCGACGACCACCGGCCGCGCGACGAGCGCGATCGTCAGCGCCAGCCCGAGCCCGACCGGTGCCACCGTCGCAACGCGCGACGGAAAGACCAGCAGGCCCAGCATGAGGAACATTCCGACCTGCGCGAGCCATCCCATCGCGTCGTGCACGCGGCGGAGATTCGAGCCATGCGCCAGCGGCTCGCGGCCCAACGCGAGCCCGCCGAGATATGCGCCGAGAAAACCGCTGCCGTGCAGCAGCGTCGGCACGCCGAACGCGAGCAGCGCGAGGCCGAGCGTGAACACCGGATAGAGTCCGCTCGCCGGGAGCTTGAGACGACGGATGGCGAGTCGTCCCGCCGCGCCAATCGCGAATCCGACCACGCCGCCGATCACCATCTCGGTGCCGACGTCCTGGAGCAGACCGAGCAGCGAGATCGCGCCGGGCGCGAGCGCATTGGCCGTCAGCGCCGTGGTGAGGATGACGGCCATGGGGTCGTTGAACCCCGATTCCACCTCGAGCGTGAGGCCGAGGCGCCGCTTGAGCTGCGTGCCGGTGGCGGACAACACGGAGAACACGGCGGCGGCGTCGGTCGACGACACGATGCCGCCGACGAGCAGCGCGAACGGCCAGTCGAGGCCGAGGAAGTGCGCGGCGACTGCCGTGAGCGCGGCGGTGCCGGCGACGCCGACGGTCGCAAGCACGATCGCCGGCGCGGCGACGAGTCGTACGCCGGCCGCCGGTGTGCGCAGCCCGCCGTCGAACAGAATGAGGACGAGCGCTGCCGTGCCGAGGCGGTAGGTGAGGTGGTAGTCGTCGAAGCCGATGTGGCCGATGCCTTCGGATCCGGCGACGATGCCGATGAGCAGGAACAGCAGCGCGAGCGGTACCCCGAGCCGCGCGGATGCACGACTCGAGGCAACGCCCGCAGCGAGGAGCGCTCCGGTCGCGACCAGGACGATCGCGGTGGCGTGCGGCTCCACGACGTTCATGTGATGTTCACGCGATGCTCACGCGGTTCATCGATCAGCTCGACTGTGTCTCGTGCCGGTAGAGCATGACGCACCCGGCGAAGAACAGCACGACGGAGGCGATGAAGAACACTAATCGGATCGCCTCCGGAAGCGCGAAGGCCACCAGCGCCGGAACGATCGAAGCGAGCATGGTGACGAACCAGGGTTGGATGCGCGCTGGATCGCCGGGTTGGGCGGAGCGGCGGAGATCAGGACTGGACATGAGCAAGCCCCCGATATGAAATCGGTAATGAGTGAATTAGTATGATTGAGTAGGCCGCTCCCGAATCGGGGCGACGGACGCGCTGAGCCTAGCGGCCGGCCGGCGGAGCGGTGGCGCGATAGCCGCAGACGAGCGCCGCGGCGCACCCTCGGGCGTTCGGCGCGATGCTGGCGGCGGTAGAGACGCGGGCCGGCGCGCGCCAGGCGTTGTGGCCGGCGCCGCCGAGCGACTGATGCCGCGGCGGCGTCCAGCGGCCGTCCGCGGTGGTCGTGCGGTCGCGGCCGATCTCGACGACGTGCGCCGGCGGTGGCGTGACCGCGGCGACGACGGCCGCCGCGCGCTCGATGCGCGAGGCCGTAGGCGCCGCCACCGACTGGTGAACGGCGGACAACGCGAACAGGCCGGCGAGGCCGGCCGCGGCCCGTAGCCGCAGGTGTACGCGCAGCCCGAACCGCCGGATCACGGCGCTTTTGGCTTCGACTTCGGCGGCGGCGCGGACTTCGTGGCCGGTGGAACGGCAGGCGCGGCCGCGGGCAGCTCCGCGGCTCGCGCGGTGTCGCCCGCGATCGGCTGCTGGAACTGCGCCTCGGCTCCGCGGACGAGATCCTCGAGCCGCACGGTGGTCGCGATCTTCTTCGCCGTGTTGAACACGTCGGCGGCCTTCTTCGCGTCGCCCCGCAGCTTGAACGCTTCGGCGAGCTCCATGCCCGTCGCGACATACAGGTAGGGAATGCCCACCGACGGCCGGTCGATCCAGTCGCCGGTGTTGATCACCGACTGCGGTCCCTTGAAGACGTGCGACCAGAGCGAGTCGCTGCGCGGCAGGTCGAGCCAGCCGTCTCCCTGGATGTACATCGTGTCCTTCGACGTCGTCGGTGTGGCCGGCGGCGTGAACAGCTTCGAGGCGAGACCTTGCGTCAGCACGTCGTCGCCCAGACCGAGCGACCGCGCGTAGCCGCCTGACGTGCGGGCGAAATAGATCGGGCGCGCCGGCCAGCCGTCCTGGATCATGCGCAGCACGAACAGATCGGCGCGCTGGAGCACGCCGTGATCGAGATTCTTCGGGTCGATCGTGGCGCGCAGGTTGCCGGCGCTGAACGCCATCGGGCTGTTCAGCGGGTAGTACGCCGGCACCGAGTCGGCGTCGGCCATCGTCATGTGAATCGGCGACGCGGTCGGCTTGGTCCACTGCTGGTTGCGGTAGATCGACGGTCCCTTCGCCGCGTCATACTCATAGACCGGGCGACGAATGATCTGTCGCACGTACCAGTCGGTGTTGAGCAGCGACGTGTTGGCCACGACCACGTCGCGGCGAATGCCTTCCACTTCCTGTGCGTACCAGAGCGGGAAGGTGTCGTTGTCGCCCACGGTGACCAGCACGCCGTACGGCTCGACGGAGTTCAAGAGATCGGCCGCGAAATCGGCCGTGTCGCGATGGCCGGCGCGTGACGCCCAATGCCAATTCGCGAACAGCGGCACGATGGCGAGCAGTAGCACGGGCGACGCGTAGCGCCAACCGGCCTCGCGCGGAACGGTGACCGTCTCCTTGCCGATCTTTTCCGTCTTCGTTCCGAACAACGACGCGAGCGACTCCCACACGAACATCAAGCCGAGCGCCGCCCACACGCCCCAGGCCGAGAAGCTCCAGAGGAAGAAGTAGTCTCGATCGCGCACTTCGTGCGGTGCTTGAGACCCCGGATCCTGCGACGCGCCAAGCTTGAAGTTCAGGTAGTAGATGAGCAGCAGCGTCATCGTGAACATCAGCGAGCCGAAGTACCAGAAACTTCGTCGGTCGCGCTGGTAGTGCACCCATCCCCCGAACAGGCCGAGCACGAGGAACGAGGCCGCGAGCAACGCTTGGGCGAACGGATGGTCGCCGTGCGCGTCGCGCACCCACTGCCACTTGAAGTACAGCCACCACAACCCGAGCTGCTCGCCGAGCGTCGCCTGGCGGTCGCTCAGGTCCGGTTTGCCGTACTGGCCGCGGTTGAAGTTGTAGCTGAACGCGTCGGCCGTGCCCTTCGAGAACGTGCACGACAGCTCGAGCTTGGTGCGGCAGGCCGTGGGCTCGCCCTCGTTGATCGCCGGGAAATACGCGGCGCGAATAGGCTGCGTGGCGAACGGCGTGAGGCCCACGAGCAACATCGCGACGCAGGCGAGCAACAGCTTCCAGCGGAAGATCGTGCGTGGACGCACGATGAGCACGGCGAGTCCCACCGCCGGCGCGGCGAGCATGCCCGCCATGTGGTTGGAGTAGCCCAGCCCGAGGATGTACGCCACGAGGACCAGGATGCGGTCGGCGCGGCGTCCGTCGGGCTCGTCGGACCACCGGATCATCAACCAGGAGATGATCGCGATGCCGACGAGCGACACCGTGTACACCTTCTCGTTCACGACCGATTGATTCCACACGGTGAACGCCGTGGCACCGATCAGCGCCGCGATGGCGCCGCCGAGGATGCGCTGCCAGCGGCGCGGGAACCAGCTCACCAGCACGCGCTCGGTGATCAGGAACCACATGCCCGCCGACGCCGCGCTGCAGATGGCCGCGAGAATGTTGATGCGCACGGCCACCGAGCTCGCGATCGGCAGCAGCGAGAAGACGCGGCCAATGATGACGAACAGCGGGTTGCCCGGCGGGTGCGGGAGGCCCAGGGTGTAGGCCGCGGCGATGTATTCGCTCGTGTCCCACATCGCCGTGGACGGCGAGAGCGTGACGAGATAGAGGACGAGAGCCACGAGCGATACGCCGAGTGCCGCCAGGTACGACGGCCGGTAATCGAGCTCTGTGGTCGTAGAGGTCGCCATTGCGATCCGAGAGGTGTGCGACAGCAAGCGCCCCGCTCGATCAAGCGGGGCGGAGGAACGCTGAAAGATGATGAATCAGAAGGAGTTGTGCTACTGGCAAGCCGTTCGTGGCCCTGAGCGGCCGAACTAGTGCCTGAACTGGCGCTTTCCGGTAAACACCATCGCCATCCCCCGCTCGTCGGCCGCGGCGATCACCTCGCCGTCGCGAACCGAGCCCCCGGGTTGGACAATTGCGGCTACCCCGGCGTCGGCGGCTTGATCCACGCCGTCGCGGAAGGGGAAGTAGGCGTCGGAGCCCAAGACCGACCCCTGGGTTTCGTGGCCGGCAAGCCCCGCCTTGTGGACGGCCATGAAGGCGGCGTCCACCCGGGACATCTGGCCGGCGCCGATGCCGATCGTCGCACCGTCGCGCACGAGCACGATGGCGTTCGACTTGACCGACGCCACTGCACGCCAGGCGAAGAGCATGTCCTTGTACTCCTCGGCGGTGGGCTGGCGCTTGGTCACCACCTTCCAGCCACTCTCGTCGATGATCGACGGCGCGCGCTCCTGCACCAGCACGCCGCCGCGCACCCGCTTGTAATCGAGGCTGTTCGGACCCCACGTCGCGTGACCCTCGAGAACGCGGAGGTTCTTCTTGCGGCCGAGAATCTCCACCGCGCCGGCGCTGAACTCCGGCGCGACGACACATTCGACGAACAGGCTCGACACGGCGTCCGCCGTCGCGTCGTCCACCGGCACGGTGAAGGCGATGACCGAGCCAAACGCCGACACCGGATCGCAGGCCAGGGCGTTCTTATAGGCCTCGATCGCCGTTGCGCCCGTGGCCAAACCGCACGGCGTCGTGTGCTTCACGATCGCGCACGCGGTTTCGTTCGTGAACGGATCCACGGCGAGCAGCGCGCCCTCGAGGTCGAGCAGATTGTTGAAGGAGAGCTCTTTGCCGCCGCGCTGCTTGAGCCCCGCGAGGCCCGCGCCCGGACGCTCGGCGTAGAATGCCGCGGCCTGGCCGGGGTTCTCGCCGTAGCGCAGCGACTGCGCGCGCTCGAACGCGACGACAATCGTCTCCGGGAACTTGTCATTGCGCTGCTGCGCGAACCACGACGCGATGGCCGCGTCGTACGACGCGGTGTGCGCGAACACCTTTCCGGCCAACAGCGCGCGAAGGTCGTGGTCGTCGTCGCCGGCGTGCAGCGCGGCCGACACGCGCGCGTAGTCGTTGGGATCGACCACTACCCACACCGACGCGAAGTTCTTCGCGGCCGAGCGCAGCATGCTCGGGCCGCCGATGTCGATGTTCTCGATCGCGTCTTCCGGCGTGACGTTCTTCCGCGACACGGTCTCGCGGAAGGGATAGAGATTCACCGCCACCAAGTCGATGGGCGTGATGCCGTGTTCCGCGAGCGCGGCCATGTGTTCGGGCACGTCGCGGCGCGCGAGCAGCGCGCCGTGCACGGCCGGGTGCAGTGTCTTGACGCGGCCGTCCATCATCTCCGGGAATCCGGTGATCTCGCTGACGTCGGTCGTCCGCAGGCCGGCCTCGCGCAACACGCGCGCGGTGCCGCCGGTGGAGACGAGCTCCCATCCCATCTCGACCAAGCCGCGGGCGAAGTCGACGAGGCCGGTTTTGTCGGAAACGGAGAGTAGTGCGCGGGGCATGAGCGAGAAGGGAAGCGGGAAGACGGACGGGGGAAACTACGGACGAGCGCGGGCCGGCGGTGTCGGGAGACTTGGCGCCTTGGCGAGGGCAGTGACGATGCGCGTCAACGAGCGGAGGTCGCGGAGGTCCATGATCTCGGCCGGCGAATGGCTGTAGCGCAACGGCCAGGCGAGCGCGACGTCGATGGCGCCGTACCGCGCCAGCTCCGAGCCGTCGTTGCCGCCGTTCGTGGTGCCCACCTGCAGCGGAATGCCCGCGGTGCGCGCGATGCGCACGACGCGGTCGATCTCGTCGGGCGACGCGACGCTCGAGTTGTCGAGCGCGCGGACCACGGCGCCCTGGCCGATCGGCGCGTAGCCGAAGCGCCGGCTCTCGAGCGGCGAGTCCGACGACACGAAGGTATCGACGGCGTGCACGCGCCGCACCGACGGGCCGAGCCGCGCCGCGAGCGCCTTCGCGCCAACGAGGCCGCCTTCTTCCTGCACCGACCAGACGAAGATCACCTTGTGGTCGAGCTTCGCCGGATCGATGTCGTCGAGCGCGAGCAGGAGCGACGTGACGCCGGCTCGGTCGTCGATCGAGCGGCCGGTGATGCGTACGTCGCCTAAACGCGCCGAGCATTTGAAGCTCGTGAGCGGCGATCCCACGCGTACGCCGTCGCGCGCGAGCTCGGCGGGGTTGAGGCCGAACCATGCGGTGACGGTGCCCGGCTCGCGCTGCGCGGCGCTGTCGCGCGGAATGAACACGCCGCGCATGGGTCCTTCGCGCGACGCGCTGCATCCGAGCCGTCCGTCGCGCGCCGGAATCTTGTCGTCGTCGCGATGCAGCAGCGCGGGCTGGCCCTCCCAGAGGAAGGGGAAGAACGTTCCGCGCGGCTGGAGCGAGACGGTTCCATCCGAGCCGATGCGCGTCACCTGAAAGGAGAGCTCGTCCATGTGCGCGATGAACACGCTCGTGTCGCGGTCGGGGCCCATGGCCAGCACGAGATTTCCGATCGAGTCGACCTGCGCCGAATCGCGCGCCCAGGCGGGAAGCAGCGGCTGAATCACGTCGCGCATCGGCTGCTCGTGCCCGCTCGGCGCGTAGACGTCGACCAGCTTGCCGATCATGTCGGCGTAGCGCGAGAGCGAGTCGCGCACGACGAGCGGCGGCGCGGCGGCCCATCCGTGTGCGACGGCCTGCGCGGGCGGCGTCGCGCCAGTGAGACCGGCGGCCCGGCCGACGGCGCGGTGCAGCTTCTCGACGTCGTCCTCGAGCAGGGATTCCGTGAGCGTGCCCGGGTAGCGCGAGGCGATGCCGATCGCCGAAATCACTCCGACGTCGAGACCGCTCATTGCGGGCCAGGGTGCGCGAACGGAACGGGTGGACGGCGCGCGGCCGGCGACGTCCTGATCTACGATGTAGAGAGAGTCGACACGTCCCAACCGCAGCAACGCGGACGTCAGGCCCGCCCAGTTGAACGACTTCTGCGTGGAGATGATAAAGTCCGTCTCGCCCTCAGAGCGTTTGTCGGTCGATGCAGCCGCGGCAGCGACGGCGGCGCAACCCGCGCGGTTACCCGCCGCGGGACCGGCGACGTAATCACCGTACGTCCACTCGGGCCATTCGCGCACGACGGGGTCGAGCACGTCCACGCCCATGCGCTCCGCCTCGGCGCGCGAGCGTGCCCCGATGTCGATCCACATGTTCTCGATCGACGTCGGCGCGTCGTCGGCGGCGCGCTTGCGCCACAGGTGGTTGCTGCGCACCGCGAACACGCCGGGAATGTGCTTCGTCCGCAGCACGCTGCCGCGATCGATCGCCACGACGATCACGCGCTGCCCTTCGTGGTACTGGTCCCAGAGCGCCGGATGGCGCTGGTTGCCGGCCATGTGCACGCGGAGGTAGCCGTCGTCGGTGATCTGGCTGACGACGTAGCCGCTCTCGTCGATTGCGCACGCCACGACGCGCCGCGGACTGCCGTCGCCCACTTTTTTGATCAGGTTCCCCATGCGATCCACAGTGAACCCGGGCACTGCGCTCTGGATTCGCTGCGTCGCGATGCGCTCGGCGCCGGGCGAAGCCTCGAGCGAGATCCATGTCGCCACGGCGCGTGCGTATGGGCCGACGGCGCTCGTGTCCTGCGCGCCGGCGAGCGCGGGGATCGCCGGCACCGCCAGCAGCAGCAACGCCGCGCGGATCTCAGCAGCCCAGCGCGAGCTCGATGTTCTCGGCAAGTCGAGAATCCTCATGCGGAAGAAGTGTGAACGACGGCCGCGTGTCGACGAGCATCTCGCTGCCGGCCGTGGCGGAGTTGGAAAGCGTCATGCGCCCGCCCGCCACGGCGTCGACGACGCGCGGGTACACGAGATGCTCCACGCGCAGCACGCGGGCGGCAAGCGTACCGGCGTCGTCGGACGGAAAGACGGGCACCGGCCACTGGGCGATGATCCGCCCGCGGTCGTAGACCTCGTCTACGAAGTGCGCCGTCACACCGCTCACGCGCGCACCCGACTCGATCACCGCGCGATGGACGCGCTGGCCGTACATGCCCGGCCCGCCAAACGCGGGGAGCAGCGCGGGATGGATGTTGATCACACGCCCCGCGTACTTGCGAATGACGTCCGGCGGAACGAGGCGCAGATAGCCGGCGAGCACGACGAGGTCGATCGCATGCGTCTCGAGGGCATCGGCGAGCGGCGTGCGGTCGGGCGCCTTGTCGGTGGCGAGGACGACGGTGGGAACGTGGCGCCGCGCGGCGCGATCGAGCGCGCCGGCATTCATGCGGTCGCTCGCGACGAGGGCCACGTCGCCGCAGCGGACGTCGCCGAGCCGCTCGAGATGCTCCAGAATGGACTGGAGGTTCGAGCCGCCTCCCGACGCGAGTATTGCGATGCGCGATCTCATCGCGCGGATTGTATTACGAATGGCCTGGTGCGGGAAGCACGGCAAAGAATTTATCTATCGCTTCGCCAAGCGAGCGGGCGATCGGCACAGAATTCGTGTGGGCGCGCTCGAGATCGGCGGCGGGCGTCGACTCCACGTCGAGCATGATGCCGAGCCCGCCGAGCACGCTCGCCGGCTCCACGTCGCGCCACCGGTCGCCCACGAAGACGGACTGCGTCGGATCCAGATCGTGCTCGGCGATCGCCTGCCGGTAGAGCGCGGTGCCCGGTTTGCGGCAGTCGCACGGTCCCGTGAAGTCCGGATGGTGCGGGCACATGTACGTCGCCTCGACGTGCGCGCCCTCGGCGGCGAGGAGGTCGTTCAATCGGTCGCGCACCGTCTCGTAGTCTGCTTCGGTCAACCACCCGCGGGCGATGCCCGACTGATTGGTGATCACGATGACGGGAACGCCGCGATCGTTCAGCCGGCGGATCGCGTCGGCCGCTCCGGGCAGAAGCTCGACGTCGTTCGGATTGCGAACGTAGCTGGCGTCGCGCATGATCGTTCCGTCGCGATCGAGAAAGGCGGCGGGGCGTTTGCTCATGCGAGGGCTCCTCTGAGGGCGGCGACCACCGCGGTGTCTTCCCGCGGAAAGATCGCACGGAGGTCGACGACGACGCGGCCGTCAGCCACGCGGGCAATCAGCGGTGGGTCGCCCGCCCGCAACTTGCTTTCAATGGCTCCGGCGTCACCGGCGATCGCGAGCGCCACAGATGGAATGCGCGCGGTGGGAAACGCGCCGCCGCCCACGCTGGCTTCGCTGTCGACTACAGCGACGCGAGACGATCCGAGGGAGGCCTGGATCCTCTCGGCGCGCGTGCGCAGGTCGGTTGCGTCGCACGTCAATTGCGCGAGCGCCGGTATCTCGCGCAGCGCGCGCGGCGGATCGCGGTAGAGCGCGAGCGTGGCTTCCAGTGCGGCGAGCGTCAGCTTGTCGACGCGGTAGGAGCGCGTGAGCGGGTTCGTGCGAATGCGGTCGAGCGTAGCGCGCGAGCCGAGGATGATTCCAGCCTGTGGTCCACCGAGCAGCTTGTCGCCGCTCATCGTGACCACGCCGTTCTTGCCGGCGGCGGTCACGGCCTCGCGGGCCGTCGGCTCGCCGGACAGGCCGAATGCTTCGAGGGCGAGCAGCAGTCCGCTCCCCAGGTCGTGGAGGAAGGGAATGCCGCGCTCCAGCGCGAGCGTTCCGAGATCGGCGGCCGACGCCTCGGCGACGAAGCCCGACACCGCGAAGTTGCTGCGGTGCACCTTCGCGACGATTCCGGTGTCGGCGTCGATGGCACGCCGGTAGTCCTCGACGTTGGTGCGATTGGTGGTGCCGACTTCGACGAGCCGCGCACCGCTCTTTCCCATGATCTCGGGAATGCGAAAGCTGCCGCCGATCTCGACCAGCTCGCCGCGCGACACGATCGCTCCGCGTTGGTCGGCGAGCGTGTTCAGCACGAGCACGAGCGCCGCCGCGCAATTGTTGACGACAAGTGCGTCTTCGGCGCCGGTAAGCTCGCGCAGCAGCGCGGCGCAATGCGTGTAGCGCGATCCGCGCGCGCCCTGCTCCACGTCGTATTCGAGATTCGTGAATCCCGCCGCGACGCGCGCCACGGCGTCGATCGCCGCTTGCGGCAGGGGAGCGCGGCCGAGATTGGTGTGGAGGACGACGCCGGTGCCGTTGATCACCGGCCGCAGCGACGGCTGCGACAACCGGTCGAGTGCGGATGCGACCGCCGCGCTCCACGCCTCTCCGCCGCTGGGCGCCGTCGAGGGCGCCGACCGAGCCGCGTCGATCGTAAGCCGAATCGCATCGACGACGAGCGTTCGCGGAGCACGGTCGCAGAGCGCACGAACGCCGTCGGTCTCGAGCAGCGAGCTCACGCTCGGCAGCGCACGGCGTTCGTCGCTCATTGCCGAATCATCGGTTCAGCCGGGCGGACGCCGCGGAGGCGCGGGCGGACGGCGGGTCGTATCGGCCGGCGTCCGCTTGGTCGTATCGCGCGGCACCGGCTTCGGCACCTCGAGCACTCGCCTCACGTCGCGCGAGTTGCCGACGAGATTGCGCATGCCCTTGAACGTGATGATGTAGCGCGATCCCACCACCAGCGGATTCGTCGGCGCGAGCGTGACGACGATCGCGCGCTCCGGCGGAGGAGCCTTCGGCTTCGGTGGAGGCGGGGGCGGGCGCTGCCCGGTCGGTGTGGGAGTCGCGGGCACCGCGGGCGCTGCCGCGGGCGGACGGGCACGCGTCGTGTCGGCGCGGCGAAGCGAGTCCTGCGTCTGCGCGTCGCGCCGGCGGTCGTATGCGTTCGCCCACTGCACGCTCGTCACCTCGAGCGCCGTGGAGTCGGGCCGCTGCACGCGCACCAGCGCCGGCTGCAACGGCAGCGCCGGATCGAGCGGCTTGTCGAACCGCGCCCGGAAGGTCACGCTGTCGATGATCGAGACGTCGTCGACGTTGGGAGGAACGGAGTCGCGCTCGACGGCGTCGAGCTCCACCGACGGGCTCGCGGTGGCAAAGGTCACCGTCGTGGTGTCCCACTTCTCGTTGCGGTCGACGATGCGGTTGGCGTTCTGATCGATCAGCGCGCGCACCGTGTACGTGCCTGCCGGCAGCGGGCCCACGTCGAACATGCCCGCCGTGTCCGTCGCCGTCACGTAGACGATGTTGGTGTCGGGACGCGAGATCGCCTCCACGTACGCACCGATTGCCGGCCGCTCCGCGGCCCAGTCGAACACCCGCCCAATGATCTTGAACGGCGGAAACGTGGGACCGGTGGAGAACACGATCGTGCGCGTGTCTTTCCGCACGTTGTTGCGAAGATCCATCAACCCGGGAAGCATCGTGATCCGGTACGCCGTGTTCGGCCGAAAGCCCTTCCGCGGCCGCACGTCCACGCGCGTGCGATGCCACGACACCACGGGCGCGCCGTCGCGCGGCGAAATTAGAAAGATCTGATCGAGCGCCGCCCCCGCGCCGGCAGGCCGATCGCTCACGACTTCGTCGAACTTGAACTCGACGGACTTGATGTTGACGTTCGTCTGGCCCGAGTCGACGGTGATCTCCACGATCTCCGGCGGCGTGTGACGCTCCGCGCCGCCCGGCGGCGCGCCGGACGACGCGCACGCGGCGACGGCGGCGAACGCCGCGGCGATGCCGATCAGGCGCCGCACAACGACCGCACCTTGTCGACGAGTTGTTCGCGCTTCGTCTTCATCTCCTGAAGAATGGCCCGGTCGTTCGCCACCACCTGCTCGGGGGCGCGCTCGACGTACTTGGCGTTGTTGAGCCGGCCCTCGCGCGAGAGAATCTGCTTCTCGAGCTCGGCCACCTCGCCGCGTAGTCGCGCGCACTCCTTCTCCACGTCGATCAGACCCGCGAGCGGCACGATGACCTCCGTTCCGCCGCCGATCACGGCGTGGGCCGCCGCACCCTCCGGCACGTCGTCGACGATCCGCGTCTCGGAGCGCGTGAGCCGGCCGATGGTCGCCAGCTCCTGCTCGAGGAGCGTGCGCAGCTCGCCGCCGTCCGCGCCGGAGGGACGAACGAGCACTTCGATCATCTTGCCCGGCGCCACGGCGTTGTCGCCGCGAATCTGTCGCACGGCGAGCACCACCTCGCGCACCTGCTCGAACTCCTGCGCGGCACGCGACTGTTTCGCGCCCCGCGCCGCGGGCCACGAGGCGCGCACGAGGAACTCGCCGGCCGCGCGGCCGGGCAGCCGCTGCCAGAGCGATTCCGTGACGAACGGCACCACCGGATGAAGCATCCGCAGCGCCTGGTCGAAGGCGTGCACGAGCACGGCACGCGCGGCCTCGCGGTCGGCGCCCGGCGTCTCGAGACGGGACTTGAGAGATTCCAAATACCAGTCTGCTAGTTCATTCCAAACGAAGTGTCGCGCGGCCTCGGCGTACTCGTTCAGCTTGAGTCCCGCGTAGCGCTCTGACTCGCGCCAGACCAGCCCGTCGGGCGAGTCGTGCGGCGTCGTGGGCCAGAGCGGTCCGAGCGCGCGGTCGCATTCGGCGATCGCGGCGTCGAGCCGGGACAGAATCCACTCGTCGGCACGTGTGAGCGCGCCGCGGTCGACGGCGGCCAGCGGCTGTACCGGATCGCTGCCCACGCGATCGAGCAGGAAGCGGCCGATGTTCCAGAGCTTCGTTCCGAAGTTGCGCCCCGCCGCGAACGACTTGTCGAGATCCTCGGGATCGAGCACCACGTCGGCGCCCATACCCATGCCGGCGATCAGCGTCCAGCGCAGCGCGTCGGCGCCGTAGAGCTTCGTCACGTCGAGCGGATCGATCCCGTTGCCGAGCGACTTCGACATCTTGCGATGCTGCGTGTCGCGCGCGGTGCCGTGCAGGTACACCGTATGGTAGGGCGCGCGCCCGGTGAACTCGTAGCCGAGCATGATCATGCGGGCCACCCAGAAGAAGAGGATCTCCGGGGCGGTGACCAGCGTATCGGTCGGATAGAACGCGGCGAGATCGGCCGACTGCTCATCCGGCCAGCCGAGCGTGGAGAGCGGCCAGAGCCCCGACGAGAACCAGGTGTCGAGCACGTCCTCATCCTGCCGCACCGGGCAACCGCAATGCGGACACTCCCTGACGTCGTCGCGGCTCACGATGATGTCCTGCGGCGGATCGCACTCGTCGCAATACCACACGGGCACGCGGTGGCCCCACCACAGCTGCCGCGAGATGTTCCAGTCGCGGATGTTGGTGAGCCAGTTCACGTACACCGCTTCCCAGCGCTCGGGCAGGATGCGAATCGCGCCGTCGCGCACGGCCTGCAGCGCGGGGCGGGCCAGCGGTTCCATCTTCACGAACCACTGGTCCGACAGGCGCGGCTCCACCACGGTGTCGCACCGGTAGCAGTGCCGCACCGCGTGCTGGTGGGTCTCGATCTTTTTCAGCTCGCCGCTCGTGCGGAGTATCTCCACGATGCGCTCCCGCGCCTCGAAGCGGTCCATGCCGTTCAACTCCGCCGGCACGCGGCCGTCGGCGTCGGCGATCTCGCCGAGCTTGCCCGTCTCGTCGATCACGACGGGCATGGGCAGCGAATGCCGGCGGCCGACCTCGAAGTCGTTCGCGTCGTGCGCGGGCGTGATCTTCACCACGCCGGTGCCGAACGTCGGGTCGGCATAGGCGTCGGCGATCACCGGAATGGAGCGGTTCACGATCGGCAGCCGCACCGAGTGTCCGATCAGGTCGCGGTACCGCTCGTCGTCGGGATTCACGGCGAGTGCCACGTCGCCGAGCATCGTCTCGGGACGCGTCGTCGCGATCACGAGCTCGCGGCCGGGCTGGCCTTCGACGGGATACCCGATGTGATACAGCTTCCCCGTCTCGTCGTTGAACTCCGCCTCTTCGTCGCTCAGCGACGTGAGACAGCGCGGGCACCAGTGGATCACCCGATGTCCGCGATAGATCAACCCGCGTTCGTACAGCCGCACGAACGCCTCGCGCACGGCGACGGACAGCTCCGGCGACAGCGTGTACGCCGTGCGCGACCAGTCGGCCGACGCGCCGATGGCGCGCAGCTGCTCGAGGATGGTGCCACCCGTCCGCGCCACGAATTCCTCGGTGCGCTGCACGAATGCCGCGCGTCCCAGGTCGAAGCGCGTTTTGCCTTCCGCGGCCACCAGCTTCTCGACGACGTTCTGCGTCGCGATGCCTGCGTGATCGGTGCCGGGCACCCACAGCGCCTCGGCCCCGCGCATGCGCGCCCAGCGGACGATCACGTCCTGAATCGTGTTGTTCAGGCCATGGCCCACGTGGAGGATCGCCGTGACATTCGGCGGCGGCATCACGATGGTGTACGGCTGCCGCTCGCCGCCGACACGCGACGAGTGCTCGGCGTGTGCGTCGAAGCAACCGGCGTCGAGCCAAGCCCGGTAGATCTCGGGCTCGGTCGCGGCGAAATCGTAGCGGTCGGGGAGGGGTGGGGGAGAGGTCATTGGTGAAGTAAAGATATCGAATCGAGGAAGAGTAAGAGTGGAGCTCGGAACACCGGCAGCTTGCAGGCTGCGCAAGGTTCTTCCCTTTGTCTCGGAACGGTCGGTCGAGCAGATTTCCCCACCGACAAAAGAAAACGGGCCGCATCGCTGCGGCCCGTCGGATTCATCCACGCTGGAAACGTCCTAGCGTGAAGCTCCCCCGGCGTCCGCGTCGAGCGGGTTGGCTACATGGTCGGCTTTCGGTACGCCCGACGGCGACACGGGCGAGCCGCCGGCGCGATCGCCGCGGACCGACTTCTTCGCGCGCGACCGGCGCTCGGCGGCGATGCCGTCGATGTCGTCGGCCGCGTTGGCGATTGCGTCGTCGGTCTGGAGCCACCGCTCCTCGAGCGGAACCTTGGGGTCGGCGTGGCGATCGGGTTCGCTCGACGTACCCTGGCGGCGGCGCCCCGTTCCCACGCCCTGACCTTCCCAATGCGCTTCGGTCGAGGCGGCGTCGCCGTCGGCGAACTTGCGGGCCGCTTCGGTGAATCGTTCTTCCTCGTCGCCGATGGCGATACGGTTCACGACGGTATCCACGCCCGGCACGCCGCGCGCGATGGTGACCGCGTGGTGCGACTCGTCCTCGTCTTCCACCCAGCCCGCGAGCTCGATCATGCCTTCGCCGATGGAGCCGATGTCGATGGCGCGCTCGGAGAGAATCGGATCGTTGCGGAACGCCTCGAGGACGTGTTCCTCCAGACCGGCGTCCTGATCGTCGGACTCGAACTCGTCCTCCTCGACGTCCTCGAACTCGTCGACGTCGGCGGCGCCGGCGTACGGACTGCGCGACGTTGCGTCGGCGGCACCCGCGCCGCGCCGGCGAAGCTTCGACGTGAGTCCGCTGAAGCCACCCACGCGCTGGGCCACGATCATGCCGACGGCAAATCCGGCCACCGCGCCGGCGAGCACGCCGAGGATGGTTCCGGTAGAAGAGGACTCTTCGTCACGATAGCGGAACGGTGACATGGAGTGTGCGACCTGTGGCGGAGGTTATTGCAAAATGATAAGTTACGCGGACGCACCGCGCGAGTACCGTTGACGTACCGAGCTCAGTCGCGTGCAAGACGCAGGCCACCCACCAGGCCACCCCCAGAGCATGATCGATAGCACACAAGCCGCTGCGCTCACGCTGACGCTGCCCGATGGATCGCAGCGCACCGTCGCACCGGGAACGATGCCGTCCGAAGTCGTCAAGTCCATCGGCGAACGTCTGCTCATGGCGGCCGTCGCGGTCGAGGTCAACGGCGCCATCCAGGACCTGGTCACGCCGCTCCGGACAAGCGGAACGTTTCGCGTGCTCACCGAGCGCGATGCAACGTCGCTCGACGTGCTGCGCCACTCCGCCGCGCACATTCTCGCGACCGCCGTGCGACGCCTGCGGCCCGACGCCAAGATCGGGTTCGGCCCGTCGATCGACGAAGGCTTCTACTACGACTTCGAGGTGGCCGAGCCGTTCACGCCCGACGATCTCGCCGCGTTCGAGAGCGAGATGCGGAAAGTCGTCGCCGAGAAATATCCATTCGTGCGCGAGGAAGTGAGCCGCGCCCAGGCGCAACTGCGCTTCACCGACGACCCGCTCAAGCTCGAGCGCCTCTCGGAACTCGGCGAAGACGAGATCATCTCGACGTACACCGACGGCCCGTTCATCGATCTATGCCGCGGCCCGCACGTGCCCGACACGTCGCGCCTCAAGCACTTCAAGCTGACGCACACGGCGGGTGCTTATTGGCGCGGCGACTCGAAGCGCCAGATGCTCCAACGCATCTACGGCACGGCCTTCTTCAAGAAGGACGAGCTGGACGCACACCTGCTGCGCATCGAGGAGGCGCGCAAGCGCGACCACCGCGTGCTCGGGCGTCAGCTCGACCTGTTCATGATGCACCAGTTCTCGCCGGGCGCCGTCTTCTGGACGGAGCGCGGCACGGTCGTGTACAACGCCCTCAACGACTTCATTCGCGAGCGCCAGCGCGACGACTTCCACGAGATCAAGACGCCGCTCCTCTACAACAAGGCGCTGTGGGAGATCTCGGGGCATTGGGGCAAGTACAAGGAGAACATGTTCCTCGTGCTCGACAACGAGACGGGAGAGCACGACTTCTCGCTCAAGCCGATGAATTGTCCGTCGCACTACCTGCTCTACCAATCGAAGAAGCACTCCTATCGCGAGCTGCCGCTGCGTTACGTCACGTTCGACGTGCTGCATCGCAACGAGCTCACGGGTGCGCTGTCGGGTCTCACGCGCGTACGGCAGTTCCAGCAAGACGACTGTCATGTCTTCCTGCGCGAGGACCAGATCACGGATGAAGTCCACTTCCTCCTCAAGTTCATCCTCTCGTACTACGAGACGTTCGGCCTCACGGCGAAGCTCAAGTTCGCCACGCGGCCGGAGGTGCGGATCGGCAGCGACGAGATGTGGGATCGTGCCGAGTCGTCGTTGAAGACCGCGCTCGAGGCGACGGGGATGGAGTATGAGCTCAAGGAAGGCGACGGCGCGTTCTACGGACCCAAGATCGATTTCGACGTGCTGGATTCGATCGGACGGCCCTGGCAGTTGGGAACGATCCAGCTCGACTACAGCAATCCCGAGCGCTTCGATCTTACCTACGTGGGCGAGGACAACAGCGCGCACCGCCCGGTGATCATCCACCGCGCGGTGAGCGGCTCGCTCGAGCGGTTCATTGCGATTCTCATCGAACATTTCGCCGGTGCGTTCCCCGTGTGGCTCGCGCCCGAGCAGGTGCGCGTGCTGCCGATCACCGACGAGTACAACGGCTACGCCGAGCAGGTGACGAAGCAGTTGCACGACGCGGGCATCCGCGTGCATCTCGATGCGCGGTCGGAGACGCTCAAGTATCGCGTCGCCGAAGGGGCGCGCATGAAGGTGCCGTACATGGTCGTCGTCGGAAAGCGCGAGGCGGAGCAGGGGACCGTGTCCGTCAACGTGCGCGGAGCGGGAAAGGAGCAGAAGGCCAATTCGCTGCCGCTCGACGAGTTCGTGTCGCGCGTGGTGAAGGAAGACAAGTCGCGCACGTTGACGCTCGAGGCGCACGGGTAGCGAGGTTGTCGTCCCGACGACTGAAGCGCACGGAGAGCGGCGGCTGAATCGTCAATCCGCGCGAATGGCGCGAATCGGATCCACTCCGAGCGCGCGCCGCGTGGGCACGACGCACGCCGCCAAGGCCGCGAGGATCAGCACCACCGCTCCGGTCGTGAACGACAGTGCATCCACCGGCGCCACGCCGTACAGGAGCTTCACGATCAGGCGCGTACCGAGATAGGCGCCGCCGAGTCCGAGGGCCGCACCAATGCATGCGAGGATGACGCCGCGTGCGACGACCATGCGCGCGACCGCGCCGCGCGGTGCGCCTAAGGCCACGCGGATCCCGATCTCTCGCGTACGCTGCGCCACCGAGTAGGCCATCACGCCGTACAACCCGACCGCGGCAAGCACCAGCGCGAGCAGTGTGAACACCGTGAGCAACAACATGCTGAAGCGCGGGCCGGCGATCGAGTTCGCCACGATTTGTTCCGTGCTCTCGATCGTGGGCGCCGTCATCTGCGGGTCGATCGAACGGATGAGCGCGCGCACCGGCGTCACGACGTCGGCGGTGCCTTGGGTACGAATCATGACCGACGTGCCGTACTGCGAATCGCCCGACGGCTGATACAGCATCGGCGCCTGCGGCGCGGAGCCTGGGCCACCGGTGGCAGCGTCCGCGGCAACGCCGACGATCGTCTTCCACGTGCCGTTGCCCTGGTAGGCCACGCGCACTCGGTGGCCGAGCGCGCCGCCGCTCGGCCAGTGCGAGCGCGCGTAGCCGGCGTTGATCACGACCTGGTTGGCCGCGTCGCTCGTGTCGGTGAAAGTGGTGCCCTCCACCAGACGGATACCCATCATCGTGAAGTATCCGGGCGCCACGCCGTTGCCGTCGATGTACGACGTCTCAGTCGACGCCGGCGACGGCGCTTCACCCTCGACCTCGAACTTGCCGATGGCGAAGCTCCGCGATCCCGGCGTGACCTCGGCAACGGCGAGGTCACGGATACCGGGAACGACGCGGAGCCGCGACGTGAGCTCGTGGCGGAACGCGGCGCGCGCGGCCGGCGTGGCGTACCGGCTCTTCGGCAGAGTCACGCTGACCGCGTACACGCCGCTTGGATTGAACCCGAGATCGGTGTCCTGGAGATTGACGACGCTGCGCACGAGCAACGTTGCGCCGACGATCAACGTGGCCGACAGCGCCATCTCGCTCACCACGAGCAGCGAGCGCAGTCGGTCGCTCCGCCGCGAGTGCGAGGTCGCAAGCGAGCCCGCTTTGAGCGACTCGTGTGTCGAGTGACGCGCCGACTGCACCGCGCCGATCACGCCGAACGCCACGCCGCTGGCGATCGCCAGCGCGACACTGACGAACAGCGTTGTATGGTCCAACCGCGCGGCGACCAGCTCGACGAGACTCGGCGGCCGCAGCGCGACGAGCGCCTCGAGGCCGATCCAACCGAGGAAGACGCCGAGCGCCGCACCGGTGAGCGCGAGTACGAGACTCTCGGTGAGGAGTTGACGAAAGAGCCGCGCACGTCCCGCACCGAGCGCGGCGCGAATCGCGAGCTCGCGATGTCGTGAGGCGGTGCGCGACAGCATCAGATGCGCGACGTTCGCGCAAGCCACGAGCAACACCAGCGCGACCGCCGCGGTGAGCATCAGCAGCGCTTCGCGGAAGTCCACCAGGTCGGCCGGAGTCGAGATGCGTGCGACGAACGGCAGCTTGCCGGGCGGATACGCACCCGAGCGCCCGGACAACGCATCGAGATCGTGTCTTGCGGCGCCGATAGTCGCGCCGGCGCGCAGTCGTCCGACGACGCGCAGCCCCAGTCGCTTGTTGCTCAGATCGAGCGGCAGCCAGGCGTCGGTCGCGGTGCGACCGCGCGATGGTGTGCGCAGCGCGGCGGGGAGCACGCCGATCACGGTATAGACCGAGTCGTCGATCGTGATCGTGCGTCCGAGGACCGCTTGGTCGCCGCCGTATCGAGACTGCCAGAGCGACTCGGACAACAACGCGACGCGCGCGTGACTCGCCATCTCGGCCGGCGAGAACAGCCGGCCGAGGATTGGGCGCTCGCCGGCGAACGACACGAAGCTTGGCAGTATCCACGTCGCCGAGATCTGCGCGGGATCGCCGTTCGTGCGCAGCGCCGCGGTGGAGGACCGGTAGGGCTCGAGCGTCTCGAACGTGTGGTTGCCGTCGCGCCACGCATTCACGATCGGCGGCGCCGGCGTGATCGAGACGTGCATGCCGGTGTTGTTGCCCGCACTTGGCTCCTGCTCCACGATCACGACGCGGTCGGGCGCGGGGTAGGGAACGGCGTGCAGCAGCAGGCTGCTGACGACGCTGAACACGGCGGTGGTGGCGCCGATGCCCAACGCGAGCGTGAGCACCGTGATTGCCGCCCAACCTTTCTGCCGGCCGAGGGTGCGGAGCGCAAAGGAGAGGTCCTGCCGCACGTCGCCGAAGAATTCGGTACGCTGCATCTGCTGCTCGCGGTGGCGCGCGGCGTCGAGAAGCCGCGCTCGGGATTCGTTGAGAGGACCGAACCGGCGCACGGCCTCGCGATAGGCCTCGTCGGGCGCTGCGCCCTGCGCCGCCAACTGCTCGGCGCGGAGGGCGAGGTGGAGCTTGATCTCGTCTTCGACGTCGCGCTCCCAGCGGTCGCGCCGGCGCACCGCGAGGCGAAAGAGGCGCGGGATGCCGGAGCGGATCATGTAGTCGCGCGCGCGGACGCGCCGTCCTTGGCCGCGGTGAGGATCGACGACACGGTATCGGCGTAGCGCATCCAGTTCTTCGTCTCGGAGCGCAGGTACGCGCGTCCCGCCACGGTGAGCTTGTAGTAGCGGGCTCGCCGGTTGTTCTCGGTGATGCCCCATTCCGCCTCGAGATGTCCGCGCTCTTCGAGCCGGTAGACGGCCTGGTAGAGCGCGGAGTCCTCGAGCTCGAGCGATCCATTCGCCGCGCGCTCGAGCCAGGTGACGATCTCGAAACCGTGCATCGGCGTCCAGGACAGCGCGCGGAGGACGAGGAGATCGAGGGTGCCTTTGAGAACGGGGAGGCGCGACATTAGAAGTCGATTCATTGGAGACGTTCTATGGAGACTCTGTAAGGAACAGTGTTCGTCGGACGGCGCGATCTGTCAAGAGCCTTCTTCCGGGAGGCCATTAGGTCGGGACGATCGCCGGGGGCTCGCGGATGACGCGGAAACTGCCGCGGATCAAAACGGATCACTCCATGCGCAGCGAGAGTTCCATGCGCAACGAGCCCGGACGACATGTTCTTTGGAACAGACGCTCGGGACGCTTCGATCGGCTTCCTGAGCGGCTATTCCCGAGAAACGTGTTCGTCCGGGCTCGTTGGGAGACGGCTCGTCGCGCCACTCGGAGCGATCCGGCAGTTTCCGCGGCTGTTTCCCGTGATCCGCGAACAAAATGACGGAACCGTCCCGATGGAGCGGCCCGCTCGCGCCAAAGAGCAACGCCTCCCACCGTCACGCGGGCGCCCTTAGCTTTCTACCGGCGGCGACCTGCGCCGCGTCAATCATCGACTCGGAGTGAGAGCCACAATGACGGATACTTCGCGGCAGCCCGTAATCGTATCGGCCGTCCGCACTCCCATCGGCCGCTTCCTCGGCGGTCTCGCGTCGCTGAGCGCGCCGGAGCTCGGCGCGATCGCGATCCGCGCGGCCGTCGAGCGCGCCGGACTCGACGCCGCGGCCATCGAAGAAGTGATCATGGGCAACGTGATCCAGGGCGGCGTCGGCCAGGCCCCCGCCCGCCAGGCCGCCCTCAAGGCCGGCATTCCCGCCTCGGTCTCGGCGCTCACGATCAACAAGGTCTGCGGCTCCGGCCTCAAGGCCGTGATGCTCGCCGCGCAGGCGATCAAGGCCGGCGACCGCCAGGTGATCGTCGCCGGCGGCCAGGAGTCGATGTCGAACGCCCCGTACTACAACTATGGAATGCGCGGCGGCGTGAAACTTGGCGATCAGACGCTCGTCGACGGCATGATCAAGGACGGACTCTGGTGCTCGTCGTGCGACGTCCACATGGGCGGCCACGCCGAGTACACCGCGAAGAAGGCCGGCGTCACGCGCCAGCAGCAGGACGAGTTCGCGGCCAAGTCGCACCAGAAGGCGATCGCCGCGATGGAAGCGGGGAAGTTCAAGAGCGAGATCGTCCCCGTCGTCATCCCGGGCAAAAAGGGACCGACGACGATCGACACCGACGAAAGCCCGCGCAAGGACACGACCGCCGAGTCGCTGAGCAAGCTTCGCCCCGCGTTTCCGTCGAAGGATGGCAAGAACGACGACCTCACCGTCACCGCCGCCAACGCCTCCAGCTTGAACGACGGCGCGTCGGCGCTCGTCGTGACGTCGGAGGAATACGCGCGCGCACACGGCCTCACGATCCTCGCCCGCATCGACGCGTACGCGACGGGCGCGACCGAGCCACAGGACCTGTTCTTCGCGCCCATCCAGGCGGTGAACAACCTGATGAAGAAGCAGGGCACGACCATCGGCGACTACGACCTCATCGAAGCGAACGAAGCGTTCGCCGCGCAAGCGATCGCCGATGGACGGGGCCTCAGCTGGAACTGGGACAACGTCAACGTGAACGGCGGCGCAATTGCGCTCGGTCACCCGATCGGCGCGAGCGGCGCGCGCGTGCTCACCACGCTTCTCTACGCCATGAAAGACCGCAACGCGAAGCGCGGTCTCGCCACCCTCTGCCTCGGCGGCGGCGATGCCGTGGCGCTCGGCGTCTCACGGGTATGACCATGACGACTCTCACCGCCAACGATTCGCGCAGCGCTTCCCGCCTCACGCTCGTCGGAGTCGTCGGGTTTGCGGCGGCCGTTGCCGCGGCATCGCAGGTCGCGATTCCGCTGCCGTTCACGCCGGTGCCGCTCACGCTGCAGCCCATGCTCGTGATTCTCGCCGGCATGTGGCTCGGGCCGCTCGCCGGCGCATCGAGCATGGCGCTCTATCTCGCCGCCGGCGCGGCGGGGCTGCCGGTGTTCACGCCGATCGGCGCGCCGGGTATCGCGCGCTTCTTCGGGCCCACGGGCGGATACCTGCTCGCGTATCCGGCCGCCGCGTACGTCGCCGGCGTGCTCGCGCGGCGCGCGACGTCGCTCTCGGCGCGCTGGCTCGCCGGCGTGGCCGGCATCGCGGTCATCTATCTCGGCGGTATCGCCCAGCTGTCGGTGCTCAACCTGAGCGTCGTGCGCGCCGTGCAGCTCGGCGTCACGCCGTTTGCGGCGCTCGACGTCGTCAAGGCGTTCGTCGCGGCGGCGATCAGCGGCACTCGGGCGACGCGGCGCACGCGTTGAGCTGGCGCAGGCTGTTCTACTCCGACTCCGGGGCGCTGCGCGCGCCCTGGCGTCTCCTCATCTTCGCCGTCGCGACGATTTGCGGACTGGTCGTCGCCCAAGGCATCGCCGGCCCGATCATCGCGCAGCTCTTCGAGCTCGTCGGCATTCGCGGCGTCAGCAACGAGTGGCTGGTCGAGACGCTCGGCGTGTTCATCGGGACCGTGGTCGCGCTGCGCTACATCGACAAGCGCCCGTGGCGCGACGTTTGGCTCGATCGAAGCGCGGCGCGTCCGCAACTGCTCGCATTCGGTTTCGCGGTTGGCGCGCTCGCGATCGGAGTGCCGATCGCGCTGCTCATCGGCGTGCACTGGCTGCGGCAGGACACCGGGGCGGCAGGCTCGTGGTGGGGCGCGGCGTTTCGCGTCACGCTCACCCTGTTGCCCGCGGCGCTGTTCGAGGAGTTGATGACGCGCGGTTACGCGCTGTCGGTGCTTCGCGAGTGGCTCGGGTGGAAGTGGGCGATCGTCATCACGAGCGTTGGCTTCGGTCTGTTGCACCTGGCCAACAACGGCGCGACGGCCGAGTCCGTAGCGCTGGTGACGCTCGCCGGATTCTTCCTCGCCGGCGTGCTGTACTCCACGCGCAGCCTGTACGCCGCGTGGATGGCTCATTTCGCCTGGAACTGGACGATGGCCGTGCTGTTTCACAGCGCGGTGAGCGGCTACCCGATGGAATCGCCTCGCTACCGTTATGTTGATGCGGGGCCGGATTGGGCTACCGGCGGCGACTGGGGTCCGGAGGGCGGCATTCCAGCCGGCCTCGGCATGGTGGGTGGGATGGTCTTTCTTTTCGCGCGCGGACGGCGGCGCGCTTCGGACGCCACTGAAAGGAGATAACTAATGGCCGAACGTGTGGCCGTGATCGGCGCTGGTCAGATGGGCAATGGAATCGCGCACGTGTTCGCGCAGAACGGCTTCGACGTCACCATGATCGACGTATCCGCCGCCGCCCTCGGGCACGGCGTGGGCACGATCGCCGGCAACCTCGATCGCCAGATCAAGAAGGGCACGCTGCAGCCCGCCGACAAGGACGCGATCCTCGGCCGCGTGGCGACGGAGCAATCGCTCTCCGCGGTGAAGGATGCCGCGCTCGTCATTGAAGCGGCGACAGAGAATCGCGACCTCAAGTTCAAGATCTTCGCCGATCTCGACGACGCCGCGAATCCCGACGCGATTCTCGCGACGAACACGAGCTCGATCTCGATCACCGAGATCGCGGCGCGCACGAAGCGCCCCGACAAGGTCATCGGGATGCACTTCATGAACCCCGTGCCGGTGATGCAGCTCGTGGAAGTCATCCGCGGCCTCGCGACGTCGGACGCCACGACGCAGCGCGTGCTCGCGCTGAGCAAGGCGGTGGGGAAGACGGCGGTCGAAGTGCAGGACTATCCGGGGTTCGTCGCCAACCGGATCCTCATGCCGATGATCAACGAGGCCGTGTACTGTCTCATGGAAGGCGTCGGCACCGCCGAGTCGATCGATACGGTGATGAAGCTCGGCATGAATCACCCTATGGGTCCGCTGGCGTTGGCCGACTTGATCGGCTTGGACACCTGCCTGGCGATTCTCGACGTGCTGCACGACGGGCTCGGCGACCCGAAGTACCGGGCGTGCCCGCTGTTGAGAAAATACGTGGCGGCGGGGTGGTTGGGGCGGAAGACGAAGCGGGGGTTCTTTGCGTACTAGTGACGCGACCGCTGCGACCGGCGGCACCGCCGCCGCGCACACAGCGCGCAGCGCCCCATGACCTGGGCTCTCACCCCCCTCACCGACCTCCAGCGCGAGATCCAAGCCGTCGCGAAAGACTTCGCGGCGCACGAGATCACGCCCTTCACCGCACAGTGGGACCGCGACGCCGTCTTCGAGCCGTCGCTGGTCAAGAAGCTCGGCGACCTCGGCTTCCTCGGCATGCTCATCCCCGAGGAGTACGACGGCATGGCGCTCGACACGCTGACCTACATGGTCGCGCTCGAGGAGATCGCGATGGCCGACGCGTCGGTGGCCGTCATGCTCAGCGTGCACAACTCGCTGCCCACGCAGATGATTCTCAAGTGGGGATCAGAAAAGCAGAAAGAGCGTTTCCTAAAGCCCATGGCGCGCGGCGAGCTGCTCGGCGCGTTCGCGCTCTCCGAGCCCGAGGCCGGCTCCGACGCCGCCTCGTTGCGCACCCAGGCGGTGCGCGACGGCGACGACTGGATCTTGAACGGCACCAAGGCGTGGGTCTCGAGCGGCACCAAGGGCGAAGTCATCATCGCCATGGCCCGCACCGACACGCCCGACGACCGCAAGGGCGCGCGGGGCATCAGCGCGTTCATCATCACGCCGGACCTCCCGGGGTTCGGCGTGGGTAAGAAAGAAGACAAGATGGGCCTGCGCGCGTCGCCCACGGTGCAGCTCCACTTCTCCGACATGCGCGTGCCCGGCGATCGCCTGCTCGGCAAGGTCGGCAGCGGGTTCATCTACGCCATGCAATCGCTCGACAACGGGCGGCTCGGCATCGCGGCGCAGTCGATCGGAATTGCCGAGGCGGCGCTGCGCCACTCGGTGGCGTACGCGGCCGAGCGCAAGCAGTTCGGCCACCCGATCAAGGAATTTCAAGCGATCCAGTTCAAGCTCGCCGACATGGCGACGAAAGTCTCCGCGTCGCGCGCGCTGCTCCACATGTCGGCGGTCGCGAAGGATCGCGGCGAACACATGACCCAGTTCAGCGCCATGGCCAAGCTGCTCGCCAGCGAGACGGCGATGTGGGTCACGACGCAGGCGATCCAGATCTTCGGCGGATATGGCTACGTGAAAGACTATCCGGTGGAGCGCCTGTTCCGCGACGCAAAGGTGACGGAAATCTACGAGGGAACCTCGGAGATTCAGAGAATCGTCATCGCTCGCGAGCTGTATTCGAAACAAAAGCTCTTCTAGACCCTACACCCTCGACCCTAGACTCTGCTCCAATGAAACTCTTCGACACGATCGCCGACATGGGCCACGAGCAGCTCGTGCTCTGCCAGGACTCGGCGTCCGGCTATCGCGGCATCATCGCCGTGCATAGCACCGTGCTCGGCCCGGCGTTGGGCGGCACGCGCTTCTGGAATTACGCCAGCGACGAGGAAGCCATCGTCGACGCGCTGCGGCTCGCGCGCGGCATGACCTACAAGAACGCCGTGGCCGGGCTGAACCTCGGCGGCGGCAAGTCGGTCATCATCGGCGACAACAAGACGCTCGATCGCGAGATGATCTTCCGCGCACACGGCCGGTTCGTCGAGAGTCTCGGCGGCCGCTACATCACGGCGGAAGACGTCGGCACGAGCACGGCGGACATGGACTACGTCCACATGGAGACCGACTACGTGAGCGGGCTCGCGGGGCGCTCGGGCGACCCGTCGCCCGTCACGGCGCACGGCGTGTTCCGCGCGATTCAGGCGTCGGCCAAGGAGCGCTGGGGGTCGGACGATCTGAACAACAAGGTCATCGCCATTCAGGGATGTGGCCACGTCGGCTACTACCTCGCCAAGGAGCTGCACGAGGCGGGCGCGAAGCTGATCGTGACGGATATCGACGCCGAGCGGGTGAAGCGCGTCGTCAACGAGTTCGGCGCGCGTCCTGTTGGAACCGACGAGATCTACGGCGTGCAGGCCGACATCTTCGCGCCCTGCGCGCTCGGCGCGATCATCAACGACAAAACGATTCCGCAGCTCAAGGTGGAGATCGTGGCCGGCGCGGCGAACAACGTGCTCCTCGAGGAGCGTCACGGCGACGAGCTCGAGAAGCGGAACATCATGTACGCACCCGACTACGTAGCGAATGCCGGCGGCGTGATCAACGTCTACGGCGAGCTCGCCGGCTGGACCTCGGCACGCTCCTTCCGCAAGGCCGACGAGATCTACGACACCATCCTCAAGGTGTTCGCGATCGCGAAGTCGGAGAAAATTCCGACGTACCTCGCGGCGGACCGTCTGGCGGAGCAGCGCATTCACGCGGTGGGCTCGATGGTACGCACCTGGCCGCAGTGGCCGAATAAGTGACCGCGCGCGAGCGCGCGGTCATCGCGCGCGGTCATCGTGCGCGGTCATCGTGCGCGGTCATCGTGTGCGGTCATCGTGTGCGGTCATCCTGAGCGCAGCGAAGGATCTCTGTCCTCGCGAAGGGATCCTTCGCTTCGCTCAGGATGACAAGGGCGCTCAGGATGACACGGTTGCTCAAGATGACAACGTTGCGCAGGATGACATTCAATTATTTGTGACGTGACCGAAACGATCCTCATCGCCTCCGACCATGCCGGCTTCGCGCTCAAGGAAAAGCTCGAGCAAGCACTCGGCACGCTCGGCTTCGACGTTCAGGACCTCGGCACGAACAGCGCCGACTCCACGGACTACGCCGACTACGCGCACCCGTTGGCGCAGAAGGTGTCGGACGGCGAGGCGAAGCGTGGCATCCTGCTCTGCGGGACGGGGCTTGGCATGAGCTACACCGCGAACCGCTATCCGCACGTGCGCGCCGCGGTGGCGTGGAATCCGGAAGTCGCCAAGCTCGCGCGCGAGCACAACGACGCGAACGTGCTCGTGTTGCCGGCGCGCTTCGTGTCGGACGCCGAAGGAGTGGAGATTCTGAAGACCTGGCTCGACACGCCATTCGAGGGCGGCCGTCACGCCCGCCGTGTCGAAAAGATCGAACGGGACGAACAACCATGACCGATTGGACGAAGCACGCCCTCTGCTCGCCCGGCCAAGCGCTGCGCGAGAGCGATCCGGACATCGCGTTGCTGATCGACGAAGAGATCACGCGGCAGAAGGACGGACTCGAGCTCATCGCGAGCGAGAATTTCGTGTCGCCCGCCGTGCTCGAGGCCATGGGCTCGCCCCTCACGAACAAGTACGCCGAAGGCTTGCCGGGCAAGCGCTACTACGGCGGCTGCGAGGTCGTGGACAAGGTGGAGCAGTTGGCCATCGACCGCGCCAAGCAGCTGTTCGGCGCCGAGCACGCGAACGTACAACCGCATTCCGGCGCGCAGGCGAACTACGCGGCGATGACCACGTTCCTCAAGCCGGGCGACACGTTCCTCGGCATGGATCTGTCGAACGGCGGACATCTGACGCACGGCTCGCCGGTCAACTTCTCTGGTATCCTGTTCAAGGCCGTGTCGTACGGCGTCACCGACGAAGGGTTGATCGACTACGACGACATGCGCGCCAAGGCTCGGCAGCACAAGCCCAAGCTCGTGCTCGCGGGCTACAGCGCGTACTCGCGCGTCGTGGACTTCGCGGCGTTCGCCGACGTCGCGCGCGAGATCGGCGCGATCTTCATGGTGGACATGGCGCACTTCGCCGGACTGGTCGCGGGAGGCGCGTATCCGTCGCCCGTACCGCACGCCGACGTCGTGACGACGACGACCCACAAGACGCTGCGCGGCCCGCGCGGCGGCATGATCCTCTGCAAAGCCGAGCACGCAAAGGGCATCGACAAGTCGGTCTTTCCGGGCAGCCAGGGCGGGCCGCTGGAGCACGTCATCGCCGCCAAGGCGGTGTGCTTCAAGGAAGCGCTCGCCCCGTCGTTTAAAGTATACTCACAGAAGGTCGTCGACAACGCGCGGGCGCTCGCCGCGGCGCTCGCGTCGCGCGGCTTCCAGATCGTATCGGGCGGCACGGACAATCACCTCATGCTCGTCGATCTCCGCAACCGCGGACTCACGGGCAAGGTCGCACAGCTCTCGCTCGACGAGGCGGCGATCACGGTGAACAAGAACACCGTGCCCAAGGAAACGCAGTCGCCCTTCGTGACGAGCGGCATCCGCATCGGCACGTCCGCCGTGACGACGCGCGGCATGGCCGAGGCCGAGATGGGTCAGATCGCGGAGCTGATCGACCGCGTGCTGCAGGCGCCGGACGATGCGGGCGTCAAAGCCGCGGTTCGCGAGGAAGTACGCGCGCTGACCCGGCGTTTTCCATTGTATCAGTAGGCGTCGGCGCGTCGGCGACGCGCATCTTCGCCCAGGCCATGAGGTAGGCGACGATTCCGGGAATCACGAACGTCAGCGCGGTCAGCGCCGTGTAACCCACCCGCACGATCTTCGGGCGGAGTCCGAGCCAGCTCGCGACTCCGCCAAGCACTCCGGCCACGACTTGGTCGTTTGGTGAACGCAGCAACGGCCGCGGTGGCCCGGCCGGACCGCGCGCACGCGTGATCGCCCAGAGGGTTAGGTACGGAACGAGCGCGGGCAGACAGCCGAGCGGGATCGTGAGAAATCCGACGAATCCCCACAGGATGCGGACCGGCCGCGTCTCCCACCCGAACTTCTCGGCGAGTCCGCCGATGACGCCGAGCACCACCCGGTTCGACCGCGAGCGCCAAAGGCGCGGCGCCGGAACGTCCGCGTCATGCTCGATCATCGCGGCGCCCGGCGCGCGGGCCGTTGGAAGCGGTGTCGAAGGGGTCATGGATTGGCTCGGGCGATGCGCGTCGTCACCGACAGCTGACCCACATGACGCATCGAGTGTTCCGCGCCGTGCACGAGGCATCCGATGACGGTCGACGGAAGCTTCGCGCGTCCCACCGCGCGGAAATCGCCGAGCGTCGACTCGTCGACCGTTCGCAGCTCCGCGACCGCCGCATCGATCCGCGCGCGTAACAGCTCGAGCACTCGGGGCGCGTCGGACGCCAGGAGAGGCTCGCCCTCCGCCCGCAGCGATTCGAACTGTCCCTCCGACAGCGCATCGCCACGCGCGTAGGTGAAGAGGCGATCGACGACGCCCGTGATGTGGCGCACGTGAAATGCCGCCGCCGCCACGCCCGCCGGACGCGCGTTCCATTGGGCTTCCGTCAATCCGTCGACCAGCTCACCCACGCTCTCCTTCACCTGCAGGAGAATGTGCGCGACCGGCTGCAGCAATGCCGGCACGCCATCGATCGGACCGCGCTGCCACCACTCGGTATTCGCCATCCTACACGTTCGCTCGTGCCGGCCGGTTCGGGTAGAGCCGTTCCCGGCGAACCAAACTGGACAACTGCAGGTGGAGCGTCATCGTGCTCGGATGCGATTGATCAGGGCTTGCCCGCGCCGCGTCCGGCCGGCATCAGCTCCCGAAGCGCCAGCACCTCCGCGAGCATCGCCGACTTGATCGTCGGCTCCCGGTCGGGCGCGAACTGCGACGAATGCAGCGACGGAAGCGTAGCGCCTGACTTCATCGCCGCGTCGTACTTGGCCTGCTCCACCGCCCCAACGCGCAGCATCAGCGTGGGAATCCCGGCGAGCTGAAACTCGGCGAAGTCTTCGCTGGCCATCTCGGGCGGCGTGTCCTTGGCGCGCGCCGGTCCGAGCTCGCGGACCAACACGGCCGCGACGCGGCGCGTCAATGCCGAGTCGTTCACCAGCGCCTGCGTCGGTGGGCCGCGCTCGATCAAGGGCTCGCGCGGCGCGGCCGCCGCGGCGGCTTCCGCCTTGGCGATGCGATCGATTGCGCTCAGTAGATGTTGCCGCACCGGATCGGTAAACGAGCGCACGGTGAGCTGGAGCAGCACTTCGTCGGGGATGATGTTGTTCTTGGTGCCGCCGTGAATCGAGCCCACGGTGATGACGGCCGGATCGAACGGAGAGATCTCGCGCGATACGATGGTCTGCAGCGCGAGCACCGTCCGCGCGGCGATGACGATGGGGTCGACCGTGGCGTCGGGTCGCGCGCCATGTCCACCGCGTCCGAAGATCCGGATGGTGACCGCGTCGGCGTTGGTGAGAATCGGGCCGGCATGATACCCCACCACGCCCGCGGGCAAGCGCGAGTCGTCGTGCACCGCGAGCGCGAAGTCGGGGCGGGGGAAGCGCGTGAGCAGTCCGTCCGCGATCATCGCCTTCGCGCCGGACACCACCTCTTCCGCCGGTTGGCCGATGAGCACGAGCGTGCCGCGCCACTGGCCGCGAGCTCCGGCCATGATGCGCGCCGTTCCCATCCACGCCGCCATGTGGACGTCGTGACCGCAGGCGTGCATCACGCCGACCTCCAAGCCGGCGTCGTCCTTGACGCGGACGGTGCTGGCGAACGGCAGGCCGGTGTTCTCCGTGACCGGCAGCGCATCGAGCTCGGTCCGCAGCATCACCGTGGGACCGACGCCATTTTTCAGGACGCCGACGATGCCGGTGCGGCCGACGCCCGTCGTCACGTCGTAACCGAGCTGCCGGAGCTCGGTGGCGAGTTTGGCGGCCGTCGCCGTCTCGTGGAACGACAGCTCGGGATGGCGGTGCAGGTCGATATAGAGCGACTCGGCGCGTGGATACGCGGCCTGGACTTCGGCGGAGGCGTCGGCGCTGCGCCGCGCGGCGGCGGTAACGGCGAGCAGCAAGCCCAGCGCGCACACGGCGCCGGGAAGAGCCTTGCGATTCATGTATGAGCCTCGTTGTGGGAACGCGTGAAACGTGTCTGACAAATGGACCGAGGTGCACGCACAACGCAAGGCCTTGGCGCGGCCGTCGATTACGCCGCAACAGGTTCCATCGAGGGATAGTCGATGTAGCCGTGCTCGCCCGGCGTGTAGAAGGTCGTCTGGTCCGGTTCGTTCAGCTGCGCGCCATTCCGAATGCGCTCCGGCAGGTCGGGGTTCGCGATGAACAGCCGGCCAAAGCCGACGAGATCGGCCCGATGCCGCTCGAGCGCGCGCTCGGCGCTCGCGGGCGAGTAGCCGCCGGTGCTGATCAGCGTCCGCCGAAAGATCGGCCGCAGCAGCTCGGTGGCGCAGACGCTTCGCTCGTCCGGTCCGCTCGACCCGACCGGTGCTTCCACCACGTGCAGGTACACGATGTCCTCCATCTCGTCGAGCAGCCGCGCCGCGTGGCGGAACGTCTCGACGGGATCGTCGTCATGGATGCCGTTCATTCCACCGCCCGGCGACAGTCGCACACCGACTCGTCCCGCGCCCCACACGCCGAGCACCGCGGTGGCGACGTCGACGAGAAAGCGCGTGCGATTCTCCACTGAACCGCCGTACTCGTCGGTGCGATGGTTGGAGCCGGTCTGGAGGAACTGGTCGATCAGGTAGCCGTTGGCGGCGTGGATCTCCACGCCGTCGAACTTCGCGGCCAGCGCGATCGAAGCGGCGTGGCGAAACTGCTCGACCACCATGATGATTTCGTCGCGCGAGAGCGCGTGGGGCGTCTCGTAGGGCTTCATGCCTTCGGGCGTGTACGCTTTGCCCGTTGGGGCAATTGCCGACGGTGCCACCGGCCGCTGCCCATGGTAGTACGAATGCGAGATACGTCCCACGTGCCAGAGCTGCGCGAAGATGCGGCCACCCGCCGCGTGCACCGCGTCGGTTACGCGGCGCCAGCCGTCGCGCTGCTGCGGTGAGTAGATCCCGGGCGTGTCCTGGTACCCCTGACCGAGCGCCGCGACCTGCGTTCCTTCCGACACGATCAGCCCGGCCGAGGCGCGCTGCGCGTAATACGTGGCCATCATGTCGTTGGGCACGCCGCTGGGCGCCCGGTTGCGGGTCAGCGGCGCCATGACGAGACGGTTTGGCAGCTCGAGCGGACCCAGGCGATATGATTCGAGCAGTAACATGTGCACATCCTCTCAGGCGACCGGAGGGGGTCCGGCATTTCCTACGCCATGAGCAGTCTCAGATCACGCCGGTTGCATCACGCCGGTTGCATCACGCCTGTTGCATCACGCCGTCTGCGCCTCCGGCATCACGGCCGGCAACCTGTGCAGCACCGACGCCACGCACGCCTCCGCCAGATCCCGCGTGGTATAGCACGCCAGATCGAGATCCGTGCGCCGCCACTGCCAATCTTCCGGACTCGTCGCGTGCGGCTGCAGCACGTGCTCGAACGCCGGCATCGCGTTGCGCGGATCGGCAGGCGCATGTTGCTCGCCGAGTTGACCGCTCCACTCGATGACGAGCAACTGTCCGTCGGCGATCGAGTTCGAGCGGCCGCGGATCCAGGAGAAGCTCAATCCCACCGGCCCAATCTGCACCGTGTAGCGGTCCGGCGTGCGGCGCGCCGCGGCGGTGAGGCCCGTCGGCAACGTGCCCGGCGTCTCGCACAGCTTGAGCACGTTGGCAGAGAGGGAATCGAGCTCGCGGTTGATGAGCGTCAGCGCACGCTGCGACGTGAGGAACTGAATGCGCGCCTTCGCGCGGTTCTCTTCCTCGGCCGCGTGCGCGGCGTGGCTCGCGTCGGTCACGCGCTTCGGCGATCCGCCCGCGGCCTCCACGGCGCTCACGATCGCGTCGATCACCGCCGCGCCGGTCGGTGCGCCCGTCGCCTTGACCGGCACACCCTTGAGCCACGCCGGCACCGGCGACGTGTCGAGTGGCACGATGAGCACGTCCTTGTGCTTCACCTTGCCGATGCGTGCCTTGAGTGCCGTCGCATCCACTTCGGTGGACGACGTGATGCCCCAGAGTCGCTGGTACAGCACCACGACGACGCGCGCTTCCTTCTCGAAGCTCTTCCGGACGGCGGTCGCCGCGGCGGCGGTGTGGCCGGACCCGCGGTCGGTCGACCGGGGTACCACGAAGACTGGTTTCGACAGCCGGTGCTCGAGGCGTCGCTTCAGCTCTCCGACCGCAAGCGCGTCAAAGTCGGCGGCGGTAATCGCTACGTCGTACTTGAAGGCGCTCATATTCCGGGTCGGGATCGGGGTGAAACGGTCTCGGCGCCAATTAATGTAGCCAAGGGACCGGCCCGGCGCCTCTCCCCGCCGGAAGTAGAAAGGCCCCTCCGGGGGGAGTTGTGGACATGGCGCACAGCCATCATTTTCTTGACGTCGGCGGGACGCAGGGTGGTCCCGCCGTTGAGCTTAGCGGGCTTCACCAGGCTTCAACGGGCTTCAGCGAGGGCGGGAGTGGCGGAACTGGCATTTCGCGATGGGATCATGGACCGAATCCGGCTGGTCGAGCCGCGATTCGACGAGCGCGCGTACCTGTTCGTGCTCGCCGCCCTCGAGTATTGCCAGCAACATCTCGACGAACGCCGCCACATCAATGGACGCGAGCTCGCCCTGGCATGCCGCGACCTCGCCCTCGACCGGTTCGGCGTCATGGCCCGCCTGGTCCTCGAGCACTGGGGCGTCCGCACCAGCGCCGACATCGGCCACGTGGTCTTCACCCTCGTCGATCTGGGTTTGCTCATGAGCCAGCCCACCGACACCCGCGACGAGTTCGCCGACGTCTTCGACTTCGACCAGGCGTTCGAGCGCGAGTACCCGTGGTGTGGTGCGATGACCGTTTGATGGTCTGTTGATGGTTTCGTTTGGTTCGTCGAGTTGCCTTGCAGGCGCGGCACCGAGGTCGCGCTGGGGTGGGAGGGCTGTCAGGGAGGTGGATGCATGGAGAAATCGACGGAGCTGCCGGACTGCCGGAAGTGTCAAACTGGAACGCTGCTGCCGTTGAGCGACTATGGCCGCGACGGCGCGCCGATCACCTACAAGGCGTGGGCGTGCAGCAATCCCGATTGCGGTTTCAACATCCGCATCGACAACGGTGAGTTGAGCTACGGACGCACCGTCGGGACCTCGCAGAAGTAGTCACTGAGAACTCCCCCCCCGACAACATGCGCACTCTCGTCCGCGTCGTGTCCAGCTCGGAGTCGGCGGCGCGCGACGCGTCGGCGATCGCGGCGGGCATTCCGTCGCGCGTGTTGATGCAGCGCGCCGGCGCCGCCGCGGCCTCGGAGATCGCGCTCCGGTATCGCGACCGCATCGGCGGCGAAGTGCTCATCCTCGCCGGTCCCGGCAACAACGGCGGCGACGCGTGGGTCGTGGCGCGGGCGTTGGAGACGGCCGGCGCGCACGTGCGTGTCATCGAACCGGTCCCGTCGAAAACGCCCGACGCACAGGCCGAGCGCGAGCTCGCGCTCCAACAGATCTCCGACCGGCGCGTGGAGTCGGCGCGCGCCGGCGATTCGCTCTACCGCGGCGAAGCGTTGATCATCGACGGCCTGCTCGGAACGGGCGCGACCGGTGCGCCGCGCGGCGAGCTCGGACGCGTGATCGAGCAGCTCGCCGCGCTCTCGACGCGCGACGCGGCCATCGTCGCCCTCGACGTGCCGAGCGGGCTCGATGCCACCACGGGAATCGCGGAAGGCGCCGTCACCGCGGCGGACCTCACGCTCACCTTCGGCACGGTGAAGCGCGGCCATCTCGTGAATCGCGAAGTGTGCGGCGCCATCGCGGTGCTCGACATCGGACTCGGCTCGCACGCGTCGCTTGGTGACGGCGCGCCGAAGCTCGTCGACGAGCAATGGGTCGCGTCGCAAGTGCCGCTGATTCCGGCGAGCGCGCACAAGGGTGTGCGCAAGAAGTTGGCGATCGTGGGCGGCGCGCAGGGAATGGTCGGCGCCACGATCCTCGCGGCGCGCGCCGCGATACGCAGCGGCATTGGGATGGTGAAGCTCATCGTGGACGAGGACAGCTTGCGCGCCGTGCAGGAGAGCGAGCCGTACGCGCTCGCCGCGCGCTGGCCGCAGGACGACGCGGCCGCGGCGCGCGACGTGGTCGAGTGGGCCGACGCCGTGGTCATTGGACCGGGCCTCGGCCGCACCGACGCGAGCCGCGAGCTGCTCGACCGAATCCTGCGGCGCTGGACCGGACCAATCCTGCTCGACGCCGACGCGCTCACGCTCTTCGAGGGGCAAGCCGAGAAGCTCGGTCAACATTTGCGTGGCCGCGCGTCGCTGGTGACACCACATCCGGTGGAATTCGCGCGCCTCGCGGGCAAGCCGGTCGACGACGTGCTCTCCGGCCGTTTCGACATTGGCCGCGAGCTCGCCGAAACGCTCGGCGCCTCGGTGCTGCTCAAGGGCGTTCCCACGATCGTCACGTCGCCGAACGGCAAGCGGCTCGTGAGCGCGAGCGGCAACCAGGCGCTGGCCACCGCGGGGAGCGGCGACGTGTTGAGCGGAATCGCGGGCACCATGCTCGCCCAGATCGGCGATGCATTTTCGGCGGGAGCCGTAGCCGCGTGGGTGCACGGCCGCGCCGCCGAACGAATTCCGGGCAGCAACGAGATGGGCGCCCGGGGCATCGCGCTCGAAGACATCGTCAACGAGCTGCGCGACGCGTGGACGTTCGACGAGCGCCCGCTGCGCTACCCCGTGCTCCACGAGCTGCCGAACGTCGGCGCACGGCGATGACCGGCGAGCTGTCGCTCGGGCCGGGCGCCGAGTTCGACATGATTCGCGAGCTCCTCGAGCGATGGGGGCCACGGGCCGTCGGCATCGGCGACGATGCGGCCGTGCTTCGCCTTCCGCGCGGTGACGCGCTCGTCGCGAGCGTCGACAGCGCCGTGGAGCATCAGCACTTCGAGCGCGAGTGGCTCACGCCGCGCGAGATCGGCTATCGCGCGGTGGCCGCCGCGCTCAGCGACCTCGCCGCCATGGCCGCGGGCCCGGTGGGCGTGCTCATCGCCATGACCATCCCGCGCGCGTGGATGATGAGCGTTCTCGAAATCGCCGACGGCATCGCCGATGCGGTCGACGTCGTCGGTACTCGCATCCTTGGCGGCAACCTCGCCGCCGGCGGTGAGCTCTCGATCACCACCACGGTGATGGGTGCTGCGTTCGCGCCGCTCACGCGCGATGGCGCGCGGCCGAACGACAGGGTGTACGTCACCGGCCGGCTCGGCGGCGTGCGCGCGGCGATCGAGCGGTTGTCCTCCGGCAAACCCGCGGGCGAGTTCCACGAGCGCTTCGCGCGGCCCGTACCGCGAATCGCCGAAGCGCGGTGGCTGGCCGACCGCGGCGCGTCCGCCGCGATCGATGTGTCCGACGGCTTACTTGCCGACGCTCGCCATCTGGCCACCGCGAGCGGCGTGCACATGGCGCTCGAATCGCGGCGCGTGCCCGCGGTCGCGGGCATCAGCGCGGCGTCGGCCATGCACAGCGGGGAAGAGTACGAGCTCCTCGCGACCGCTCCCCGAGCGATCGATACGACCGAGTTTGAACGGCGCTTCGGACTTCCCCTCACGGAGATCGGCCGCGTCACGAGCGGTGAGCGAGGGACCGTCGAGGTCGATGGCGAGCGCGTTGCCAACGCCGCGGGCTACGATCACTTTTCTCGCTGATGCGTACCCCAATCGTTTTTCTGGTGGCGTTGATCATGACGGCGATCCTCGGACCGATCGTGATCATTGCGCGCCTCCTTGGCGTACCGCAGCGCCCGAACTCGATCTATACCAAGTGCGTGCGGACGTGGGCGCGCTCGATCATTGCCGCGGCGGGTGTTCGCGTGCGCATCCACGGCGCCGAACACCTGCAGAGCGCGCGCGGCGCGGTGTGCATCTCGAATCATGTGAGTTGGTTCGACATCTTTCCGCTCGCCGCCGAGCTGCCCTGGTGCAGCTTCATCGCCAAGACGGAGCTGCGCCGCATTCCGCTGTTCGGCTTCGCCGCCGAGTCGGTGGGCATCGTGTTTCTCGACCGCGACAACCGGAAGCAGGCATTCAAGTCGTATGAAGGTGCCGCGAAGGAAGTGCAGCGCGGCCGGTCGATCGTCGTGTACCCGGAGGGCACGCGCGGCGAAGACTACCATCTGCGTCCCTTCAAGAAAGGCCCGTTCGTGCTCGCCATCGCGTCGCAGGCGCCCATCGTTCCGACCGTCGTCTTCGGTGCGCGCGAAGTGATGCCCAAGGGCACGTTCTGGATTCGCTCGGGCACGGTCGACCTGCACTTTCTCGAGCCCATCCCCACCGCGGGGTTCGACTACGAGCATCGCGCCGAGCTCATGACCGCCGTGTGGGAGCGCATGGCCGGCGAGTTGAAAGGCCTCTACGGCGTCCACACCTCGGAGCATCCGGTGGCGAACCAGGGCTAGAGTCCGTTACCCTTCGCCTACCCCGACGAGTTCCTCTCACTACACACCCAGCACATGGTCACGATCTCCGCCATCAAAGCCCGCGAGATTCTCGATAGCCGCGGCAATCCGACCGTCGAAGCCGACGTCATCCTCTCGAACGGCATGGTGGGACGCGCGGCCGTGCCGAGTGGCGCGAGCACGGGCAAGCACGAGGCGGTGGAAGTACGCGACGGCGACACGCATCGCTATGGCGGCAAGGGTGTGCAGCACGCGGTGCAGAACGTGGAGGACACGATCGCGCCGGCGCTCGTGGGACACGACATCGTCGACCAGCTCGGCATCGACAGCGCGATGATCGAGCTCGACGGAACTCCGAACAAAGCCAGCCTCGGCGCGAACGCGATTCTGTCGGTGTCGCTCGCCGCGGCGCGCGCCGGGGCACAGTCGGTGGGGCTGCCGCTGTACCGCTATCTCGGCGGCCCGCTCGCGCGCGTGATGCCGGTGCCGATGATGAACATTCTCAACGGCGGCGCGCATTCCACGAACACCGTGGACTTTCAAGAATTCATGATCGTGCCCATCGGCGCTGAGACCTTTGCCGACGCATTGTGCATGGGTGCCGAGGTGTTCCACGAGCTCAAGAAGGTGCTCGTGAAGCGGAAGCTCTCCACGGGCGTGGGCGACGAGGGCGGCTTTGCTCCCGACCTGCGCGACGACGAGGAAGCAATCAAGGTGATCCTCGAGGCGATCGAGGGTGCGGGCTACGCGGCCGGCAAGGAGATCGCGCTCGCGCTCGACTGCGCCGCGAGTGAGCTGTATGACGACGGCACGTACACGTTCAAGAAGAGCGGCGGCGGAAAGAAGGACGCGGACGGCATGATCGCGCTGTACAAGGAATGGCTCGACGAGTATCCGATCGTCTCGATCGAAGATGGGCTCGCCGAAGACGATTGGGACGGCTGGGCCAAGCTCACCAGCGCAATCGGCGACCGTTGCCAGCTCGTTGGCGACGATCTCTTCGTGACGAACACGGAGCGCCTCGCGCGCGGCATCGAGAGCGGCGTGGCGAACGCGATTCTCATCAAGGTGAATCAGATCGGCACGTTGAGCGAAACGCTCGAGGCCATCGAAATGGCGCGCGCCGCGGGCTATCTCTCAGTCATCTCGCACCGCTCCGGCGAAACGGAAGACACGTTCATCGCCGACCTCGCGGTCGCGACCGGCGCGGGCCAGATCAAAACGGGTTCGGCGAGCCGGACCGACCGCGTAGCGAAGTACAATCAGCTGTTACGCATCGAGGAGCAACTCGGTGGCGCCGCCGAGTTCCCGGGCGGCGCGCTGTATGGCATCTGAGTTTGGTATCTGAGTATGGCAGCTGACCGGTCCGCGATTCTCAAGCGAGTCGGCACGATCGCCCTGATCGGCGTGGCGCTCTGGTTCGCGGTGCAGGGCGGGGAGTTCGGCACGCTGGATCTGTTTCGGCAGTACCGGCAAAAGGCGCGGGTGAGCAAGTCCGTGGATTCGCTCAAGCTCGTCGTGGATTCGCTGAAAAAATACGAAGACAAGCTGTTGCACGATCCTGCGACGCAGGAGCGAATCGCGCGCGAGGTGTTCGGTATGGTGCGGGGCGACAAGGAAGTGCTGTACCGCTTTGCCGATCCGCGGGATACGACGGGAAAGACGCCGTAAATGCGCGGTAGAACTTGACTCCAAACGCCGCGCACTTACCTTACATGAACTGGCGCGGGGTGGAGCAGCCTGGTAGCTCGTCGGGCTCATAACCCGAAGGTCGCGGGTTCAAATCCCGCCCCCGCTATTGAAATCGGTCGGCCCTTACGGGCCGGCCGATTTTTTTTGCCTGCAAACGTTGGCCGCGCGCGGGAAGGGCATCACGCACCGGCCAAGTGCTGCGACGGTATGGACCTAGCGGACGGCGAGGCTTCAAATTGCCGCCAGCGGACGCTATAATTCGTGGCTCGGGACCGGCGGCCCAATCGGGGTGTCGATCTACGTCGGCAGGGTAGCTCAGCTGGTTAGAGCACGGCACTCATAATGCCGGGGTCGAGGGTTCGAGTCCCTCCCCTGCTATGCACAACAGGCTCGTAAGCGCATTCGCCTACGGGCCTTTTGCGTGCGATTACGCGAGACGAAAATGCCCATCGCCGAGATTGCGATGACGCGCGGCTTTGCCGATCAGCGCCGCCTCACTCGCGTATTCACGGCGTGCCGTCCGCTTTCAGAAACGCCAGCAGGTCGGCGTTGATCGTGTCGGCCTCAGTCGTGGGCATACCGTGCGGAAAGCCTTTGTAGGTTTTCAGAGTGCCATTCTTCAGCAGCTTTGCCGACAGCGGCGCCGAATCGGCATACGGCACGATCTGGTCGTCATCGCCATGCATGACGAGGACCGGCACCGTGATCTTCTTCAGGTCTTCGGTGAAGTCCGTTTGGGAGAAGGCCACGATGCCGTCATAGTGTGCCTTGGCGCCTCCCATCATGCCCTGTCGCCACCAATTCCAGATCACACCTTGGGAGGGTTTCGCACCCGGTCGGTTGTAACCATAAAATGGCCCAGCCGGCAAATCGTAGTAGAACTGCGCTCGGTTGGCGGCGACCTGCGCCTGAAATCCGTCAAATACCTCCTTGGCCAGTCCGCCCGGATTCGACGGAGTCTTCACCATCACCGGCGGCACCGCTCCGATCATCACCGCTTTTGCAACCCGGCTCTGGCCGTGGCGCGCGATGTAGTGCACCACTTCGCCGCCGCCGGTCGAGTGCCCGACATGCACCGCGTCCTTCAGGTCGAGATGAGCGGTCAGCGCCGCCAGGTCGTCAGCGTAGTGATCCATGTCATGGCCGCTACTCACCTGCGTGGAGCGGCCGTGCCCGCGGCGGTCGTGCGCTATGACGCGATACCCGTGATTGAGGAAGAACATCATCTGCGCATCCCAGTCATCGGACGATAGCGGCCAGCCGTGGCTGAACACGATCGGCTGCCCCTTGCCCCAATCTTTGTAGTAGAGCTCAACGCCGTCTTTGGTGGTGATCGTGCTCATGGTCGGATCTCCTCTGCCCCGATTACGGGACCTTGAAGTAGTCGCCCGCCGGAAGTCAGCGCCGAATCTGTCGCCCGAAAAACTCCACGATCAGCTCGCTCGCGCGAATCTCGGACATCGGCCCTCCAGCCCCAGGCTCGCCAGGCCACCCGTGCGATCCACCCTCGATCGAGTAAAGCACCACGTCCGCTCCCGAGCACGGATCGAAGCTGGTGCGCACGACGTGTTCCGCGACGCGCGTGATGATGCCGTCGCCGCATGCGTTCTCCGCGATCCAGAACTGCACGGACGACGGAAGGTCGGCGGCCATGTCGGGCACGCGGCCGGGCACCGCCGTGGCGGCGTTCTCGTCGTACGCCACCTGATCGTCCGACGTGCCATGAAATGCCAGGACGGGAACACCGGAGCCTGGAAAGCACTCGTCGTCCACGAGACTCCCCGACACCACCGCGATGGCCGCGATCGTCGGCGCGAGCTGACACGCGACGTGATACGCCATTCGCCCGCCGTCGGAGAATCCAGCGATGTAGATTCGCGACCGGTCGACCGGAAGCGTCGATTCGATCCGGGCTATGACGGCCGAAATGAATGTGAGGTCGTCGATGCCTTCGCGTGACGCCGCGCCGCAGCACGTACCCGCGTTCCAGTCGGACGGATACAGCCCGAATCCGCCTTCGCTGCCGTTCGGGTAGGCGACAAGAAAGCCGCGCGCGTCGGCCAGCGAATCCATTTGCGACGTTCCACGAATCGACTCGGCGTCGCCGCTGCTCCCGTGGAGAACGATGACGAGAGGGAACGAGGTGCTCGGCGGGGCGTCTATGTCGGACATGCTCCCCGCGGAACCGGCCGGAACGTGAAGCAGAAAGCTTCGCTGCACGCCGTCCATGTTGATGTCGTGCGACGCGGTTCCCGGTCCCCAATCGCTGTTCGTTGCCGCGGAGCGGACGCCGTTGATCTGATCCGTGGCGCACCCCGCCGACAGAAGCGCCACGACGGCGAGCGCGATGGCGCTTTTCAGTGCAGCGTCGCCAGCCATGCGCTCGGACCTCGGTGATAGAGACGTGCTACAAGGATGACTCCGGCGCGAGAGCAAACGTTAATGAGGATCTCGACCGCGCCCGCCCAGACCCCATGACAATCCGACACCCAGCTGCGAAGGTCCCCCGCCGATGAATATCTTTTCCACGCCAAGCTCGATGCCGAGCCCGGAGTCAAGCCGCCAGGCCACCGCCGCGCCAAGCGAGGGCAGCGTACCCCCTTCGGCCCGATCGGCGCCGGCGATCTCGCCTGTTCCGACGCCCGGGAGAATGGCGACGTCCAAATAAGAGTGTCGGCCCGTTGCGACTCCGAGTCCAATTGGTACGGCCAGCGCGATCGAGCTGGCGTGCGACGTCTCCTGTCCCGAGTTGCGAGCCCCACCGACGCTCGCGCGCACGCCGACCGTCGCGTTGACTGTCCCGCGAGCCAATGGCGCAAACGTTTGGCGCCAGAGGGTGGACTCGACGTCGAGGCCGGCGATCATCCAATTCGAGCACCCGCCGCACTGCAGCGAGAGATACGCTCCGGTGAGCGCGACCTCCGTACTCCAGAATGGCAACTCCCGTGCGAGCGTCAGCCCGAAGTTGTTATGGGCCGCGTCGTCGATGTCGTACTTCCAGCGCCCGTACCGGAGCAGAACTTCGGTCTTTGGGCGGTCGGCGACGTCGGAGTCGGCAACGCGCGGCGGCAGCGCGCCGAACGGCGACAGCATCAGTGCGTCCCAGGCACCAAGCTGGCTGGCCGATTGCGCCGCGCCGGTTGAGGGGAGCCCAAACAGTAGCGCCGCCACGAGGACGACTCGCGGACGACTGCGCACGTTTTCGCCGCGGGAGAGGAAGCTCACCGATTGGAGACGCGCGCCGTGTCGGTCAAGAAACGAACTGCTCGAGAGATCACGGGGCCGGCGACGAGCATCGTCGACAATGAATGCGCCGCCATGGGAATGACGTAGCGGCGCAGCCGCGGTCCGCCGGCCGCGACGAGCGCAGAGTCGTGGATCTGAAAGCGATCCTTTGCACCGCGGACGAGCGCGACGCGAACCGACGGATCGATCAGTCGCGCGGCGTCGATCGTGGAAAAGCTCCATGGGCCAGACGCTTCCTCGTTCATCCAGTCTGCGGGCGTGATGTAGAGATGTCCGCTGCCGCGCGTATTGAGCGCGAGAACGCCCGCAAGGTGCGGCGGCGGGCGGTGCCACGCGACCCAGAACGCGAGCTCCGCGCCGAACGAGTGTCCACCGACGACGAGCGGAAGATCGTCGGCATGGAGCTCGTGCCGCGCTCGCGCGATGAGCGTGGAGATCGCGACGCCGAACGCGCTGTCGCGCTGCGGCTCGTCCGATGGGAGCGTGGCGAGAAACCGCCGGAGGTCGACGCCGATCACGGCATTGCCGTCTCCGGCGAGCCGCCACGCGAGATCCTGGTGCGGCTCCCAGAACGACACGTCGTTGCCGAAGAGCACGACGACGGCGCGCGGCGGGCCCGGTCGTGCGCCATAGTAGAACATCCACGGTTTGCGCAACGAGCTATCGACGGGCACATACGTCGACGGGTGACCCGCCGACGGACGGCGCGCGTACCACACGACCGCTCCGGCGACGATCAGAAGCACGGCCAGCGACGTCGCGAGCCTGCGAGCGAATTTCTTCGTCAACGGATGTTCGGCGGGAAGGGTGGGGGGATTGTCTTCAGTCTAGCACCGGGAATCCGCCGCGCCAAATGACTGCCGCGTCCGACGAACCTCTACGAAGGTTTCGACGGCGGGGTTGCTTCGTCGGTCCACATCCAGTCGCGCTCCTCGGCACGGTCCTCGAAATGGTCTCGCGTGTAGCGCACCGCGTCGGCGATCCGACGGGTGAGCTCCGCCACGAGCTCGGTCGCATGTGCGGCGGGCAGGGAGGAGTGCTGCACGGCGAGGATCGCGAGATGATACCGGCTCATCTCGTTGAGCACGACCATGTCGAACGGCGTCGTCGTGGTTCCTTGCTCGTTGAATCCGCGGACGTGAAAGCGCGCGGGGTGTGGACGGCGGTGCACGATCTGATGAACGGCGTACTGATAGCCGTGGAATGCAAACACCACGGGCTTGTCGCGCGTGAACAGCTCCGTGAACCGGGCGTCGTCCATGCCGTGTGGGTGCACCGACGGCGCGAAGAGCGACATCAGGTCCATGACGTTGACTAACCGCACGCGGATCTCCGGCGCGAGACGTCTGAGCCACCATGCGGCGGCCACCGTCTCGAGTGTCGGAGTGTCGCCCGCGCAGGCGAGCACCAAGTCGGGCTCGGCGCCGACGGAGTTGCTCGCCCAGTCCCACGCCGACGCCCCGCGCTTCGCCTGCTCGGAGGCTTCGTCGACGGACAGCCACTGGAGCTGCGGCTGCTTGTCGATGACGATGAGATTCACATAATTGTGCGATCGTAGACAGTGGTCGGCGACCGACAACAGCGAATTGCCGTCGGGCGGAAGATAGATGCGCGACACCGAGCCGCGCTTCGACAGCATGACGTCGATCAAGCCGGGCCCTTGATGGCTGAACCCGTTGTGATCGTTTCGCCAACACGTCGACGTGAGCAGGATGTTGAGCGACGAGATCGGCGCGCGCCACCGCAGCCGGCCCGCCTCCTCGAGCCACTTGGCATGCTGCACGATCATCGACGCGCAGACCATCGCGAACGACTCGTACGTGACGAACATCCCGTGCCGGCCGGTGAGCAGATACCCCTCGAGCCAACCCTCGCACAGGTGTTCGCTCAGCACCTCCATGACGCGGCCATCCGCGCTCACGTGGTCGTCGATCGCGATGCGACGCGCGGTGAGGCAGCGGTTCTCTACCTCGAACACCGCCGAGAGGCGACTCGAGTTTGTTTCGTCGGGACAGAAGAGTCGAAAGTTGTTCGCGCCGCGATTCTCGGTGAAGACGTCGCGGAGCATCTCGCCGAGTTGCCGAGTGGACTCGCGCTCCACCACGGCGGGACGGGGCACGTCGACGGCGTAGTTCCGAAAGTCGGGGACGCGAAGCGGCACCATCAGCCGTCCGCCATTGGCGTGCGGGTTCGCCCCCATGCGGCGCTCCCCCGTTGGCGCGAGGCGAGCGAGGTCCTGCACGAATGCGCCGCGCTCATCGAAGAGCGAAGCCGGTTCGTAGCCGCGCATCCACTCCTCGAGCAGCGAGAGCTCCGCGGCGTCGCATTTCGCGTGCGGCAACGGCACCTGGTGTGCGCGAAACGTGCCTTCGACCGGCAGCCCGCCGACTACCTTCGGCCCGGTCCAGCCCTTCGGTGTGCGCAGGACGATCGCCGGCCAGCACGGCCGGTCTCCGTTGGCGTCGTGTCCCGGACGTCCGCGCGCCTCGCGCTGAATGGCCTGAATGCGATCGAAGCATGTGTCGAGCACCGCCGCCAACCGCTGGTGCAGCGCTACTGGCTCGTCTCCGGCAACGACGTGCACGTCGTAGCCGTGTCCTTCGAGCAGCGCGCGAACGTCGTCCTCGGAATTGCGAGCGAGCACCGTAGGGCCGCTGATCTTGTAGCCGTTCAGATGCAGAATGGGCAGTACCGCGCCGTCGCGCGCCGGATTGAGAAAGCTCGTGCTCTTCCACGAGCCCTCGAGCGGTCCCGTTTCTGCCTCTCCGTCGCCGACCACCGCGGCCACGACGAGATCTGGATTGTCGAAGGCCGCGCCGAACGCGTGCGTCAACACGTATCCCAGCTCGCCCCCCTCGTGAATGGAGCCCGGCGTGGGCACGCTCACGTGGCTCGGGATACCGCCGGGCGTTGAGAATTGTCGAAAGAGGCGGCGAAGACCGGCGGCGTCGCGCGCTACGTCAGGATAAATCTCGGAGTACGTTCCTTCGAGATACACGTTTGCCACGACCGCCGGCCCGCCATGTCCGGGACCGGCGAGAAAGATGACGTTTGCGTCGCGCTCGACGATGATGCGATTGAGGTGCGCGTACAGCAGGCTCTGGCCTGGAGACGTTCCCCAGTGGCCGAGGAGGCGCGGCTTGATGTGCTCGGGACGCAGCGGCTCGCGGAGCAGCGCGTTTTCCTGGAGGAAGATCTGCCCCACGGTCAGGTAGTTCGCCGCCGTCCAATATCGATCGAGCAAGCGGAGCTGTTCGGCGGAGAGCGGCCCCGAAGTGTCGGGGGCGGCCACGGCTGCCGCGGCCGGCGCGGTCGTCGCGTGCTCGGCGGCTGCAACCACACTCGAGACTGTCGGATCGAAGACGAATCGTGGAACGTTCATGTCGGCTGTCCCCGTGGCGGGAGGGCCCGGCTCTGCACTCGCCGTCTGACCTACCGAGCAACTGCCCAACTGACCCGCACCGGCGCAACCGCATGCACATTCTTGTCCTCAACGTCGGCTCGTCGTCCGTCAAGTTTCAGCTCATCGATACCGACGGCGAGGCGGTCGCCGAAGGGCGTGACAAGCGGCTGGCACGCGGGCAGGTCGATCGAATCGGCGGCGAGGCCACCGTCACGCTGGAGGCCACGGGCCGGCCGCCGACCACGACGACGGCGCGCATTGCCAACCACGCCGCGGCGGCGGAGTACATCATCCGCTGGCTCACCAGCACCGACTCGGGCGTACCGATCACGACCGTGGGCGAGATCGAGGCGGTGGGTCATCGCGTCGTGCACGGCGGTGAGAAATTCTCGCAGTCGATCCGCATTGATGACGACGTTTGGCGCGGGCTCGAGGCGCTGATCGATCTCGCGCCGTTGCACAACCCTCACAACCTGAGCGGCATCACCGCCGCGCGCACGGCGCTTGGGCCCGGTGTCCCGCAGGTCGCGGTCTTCGACACGGCGTTTCACCACACCATGCCGGAGACGGCGTTCGTGTATGCGGTTCCGTATCAACTCTATCGTCGGTACGGCGTGCGACGATACGGCTTCCACGGCACCTCGCATCGGTACATCGCGTATCGCTACCGGCAGCTCACGGGCGCGTCGCGGGAGGCGACCAAGATCATCACTCTCCACCTGGGCAACGGCGCGTCGGCGTGCGCGATCGACGGCGGCCGGTCGGTCGATACGTCGATGGGGTTCACGCCGCTCGAGGGATTGGTGATGGGAACGCGCTCCGGCGATCTCGATCCGGCAATCGTCGACTTCGTCGCGGCGAAAGAAGGCCTGACCTTCGCGGAGGTCGATTCAATGCTCAACAAACAATCCGGCCTGCTCGGAATTTCTGGACTGACCGACGACATGCGAGAGCTGCTGGCCGAGGAAGCAGAGAACGGCGACCGCCGGGCGCGGTTGGCAATCGACGTCTTTTGCTACCGGGTCAAGAAGTACATCGGCGCGTACTTGGCGGCGATGAACGGGGCCGACGCAGTGGTCTTCGCCGGGGGAATCGGCGAGCGATCGCCGGCGGTGCGCGCACGGATCTGCGCCGGGCTCGACTGGCTGGGGATCGCGGTGGACGACGCACGCAACGCCGCGCTCACCGGCGCCGAGGGGCGGATCGACGCGCCCGCGTCGCGCATCGCGCTGTGGGTCATCCCCACGGATGAGGAGCTCTTGATCGCGCGCGACACCTGGCGCGTCGTGACCGGCAACCCGCTGCCGATTTAGAGAAGTCTCATTGGGGCCAATGGCGCACGGCGCGGCGTGCTGGTCAGCGCGAAGCTCGCGCTCATCCTGGCGACACATCGAAAGACCCGCCACTGTTCGTCTGCGGCCTGGCAAATGCAGACGTCCCGCGCCCCGAGTGTGCCGAGCGCGTGACCATGAGATTGTCGTGGATTGGAGAAATCGTCGCGGTTGCGGCGCTGGTGGCCGCGCCGGTCGTGGCCGCCGCCGCCGTTGCCGGCGCGCAGGATGCCGGGTCGCCGCGCGCGCTCGGTCGCGGCGACTACACGGCGCTCATCCGCGCCGAGCAAGAGCCGTCGTACGCGTCGATTCCCTGGCTGCTGTTCGGTCTCCCGCGCGAGATGCACACCGGCGGCAACCTGCGTGTGCTCTACGAGGCGACAGTCGCGCCTCCCTTCTTCGTCTCGCTTGGCCATGCACCGCTGGCCGTCGCGGTCACGCCCAAGATCGTCATCCGGCAATACGCCGGCGGATTCTACCCTGTACCGCCGCCAAGCTACATGCCGCGCGTCACGATGTACTACTGGGGTCGGCCGTACGCGCGGCGGACACGGGCCGACTCGATCGTCTACGCTTTTCTCCGGCTGAGTCACCACTCGAATGGCCAGGACACCAACTATTTCGCGTCGACCAACCCGCCGCGCGTGAACTATGCGAGCGGAAAGTTCTCGACCAACTTTCTGGAGCTCGGCGCGGTACAGCCCATGGTCCACGGCGGTCCCATCGTCGGCGCCCAAGAGCTCTCGATCGAATGGCATCCGCCGGCCTGGACGCGTGTCGAGATCCGGCCGATCTACGCGTCGTTGCGCGTCCATCTCACGTCACATGTCGAGCTGTTGCGTCCGCGCCTTGGTCCGCTCGAGGGCGCCGTGCTCTCGCTCGGCTATCTCGGCGGGCCCACGACGCCGAATCGCCGCAGCGTCGCGAGCCGCGGCATCCTGTCGTACACGATCTACAGCGGCGTCGGCCAGCTCGGCGACTTCGCGCTCTTCGCCAACTACTACACCGGCGAGGACTACTACAACATCCGATTCGACCGAAACATCTCGACGTTCAAGATCGGCGCGCTCGCCGGCGTCCGCCGCTTGCCGGCCGGAGACGGAACAGTGCAGGCGTTGCCGGCGATGCGCGACGAGTAGCAGGGCGCGACAAATGCGACGCGCCCCAGCTCGGAGGTCCCGACTATGTCTGTCAAACTGTACAGGCCCGGCGTCGCGCAGGCGCGCGAGTTGATCGCCAAGGGCCGCTCGAGAAAGGACGAGCGCGACGACTGGAGCGAGCATCAGCCGTCGGCCGCGCGCGAGAACGAGTTCATCCAACGCTTTGGGTGGGCCGGGTTCGGGCGTTGGCATCTGGGAATCGACGACGCCGCAGCGGAGGAGACCAAGCGCCGCTACAAATTTCCCTACGGCGACCTCGCCCGTGTCCACCGGTGCGCGCTGATCAGCGCCGAGAGTCGTGCCGGGCAATACAAATACCTCGACATCGAAGCCGCGGCGCAGCGGCTGTTGCAGATGATGGATCGCGGGAGCGACCGGCCGATGGCGGCACCGGCGCGTCGAACGCCGCGCACGACGAAGACACGCAGCCGTTAGGCCGCCGACGTTCGCGCTGCGATCGACAACGGCTCGCTCGACGCGGCGCGGCCGGGGATCTGCCGTTCCGTGCTCATAGCCATTCTCACGTTACAGTAGATCTCTCGCGCTGGTCGGGATGAGACAACCTTACCGCAGCCCCGCCAGCGCGACGCCAATCGCATCGGCCACGCGATCCACCGACGCTTGCGGCGCCGTCCAGTTGTTGCACAGAATGCTGAACTCCAACAACCGTCCGTCGGCCGTGCGCACGTAGCCGGAAAGGGAGCGCGCGTTCGACAGCGTCCCGGTCTTGGCGTGAAGATTCCCCTCGGCAGGCGTGCCCTTGAAGCGCGTGCGAATCGTGCCGTCCACGCCGGCGATCGGCAGCGACTGGAAGAACAAATCGAAGTTCGGCGAGCGCCGCATCACGTCGAGAATGCTCACGATCGCTTCGGGCGACAGGTAGTCATTGCGCGACAATCCGCTTCCGTCGCGAATGACGTACCCGTCGGCCGGGATGTTCCACGCGGCGAACTGGCGCTCCACCACGCGGCGGCCGCTGTCGGCCGTGCCCACGCCGGCGCGCTCCAGCCCCAACGTGCGCAACAGGACCTCGGCGATCTGATTCTGCGACGGCTTCATGAGCGCCGGCAGAATCTCGCGGAGCGGCACCGAGACGATCGTGAAGAGCGAGTCGGTCCGCTGCGCCGCTTCCGCGCTCGCGAACGAACGGCCGTCCACCGCGATGCCTCGATCGTGCAGCGCCTCGGTCAACGCGGCGACGTACGCCGCGTCGGGGTCGTGCTGCGACACGGTGAGCGTGACGCTGTCGCCCACGGCGATCTGGCCGCGCACGATCACCGCGGACGTCGACGTGTCGTTGTGCGCGGACACGCGCGTGCCGGTACCACCGGCGCCGCGCCCGCCGCCTCGGCCGCCGCGTCCAGCGCCGGCTGCGCTGTCGCGCGCCACGGTTACCACGTTCACACGCAACGCCGGAAACGTGCGCGCGGGACGTGTCTCCGCGGTGGCGACGGCGCCCGGTTGCGCGCCCGCTCGCACGATCACGTTCGTGAGACCTTCGTTGAACAACAGCTCGTCGGCGCCGGCGAAGGAGTTGGCGTCGAGTTGGTCCCACGGCCAACCGAAGCCGGCCACGGCGCCGGGAAAGGCATCGCCCGCCGCGACGACGCTGCCGGTGATGTGCCGCACGCCGCGCTGCCAGAGCGAATCGGCGATGCCCCGCAGCGGAATCATCGCGTCGCCCAGCATGTGGTTGCTCGCCGTGGGATCGCCGCGGCCGATCACGGCGAGATCGCCGTTGAGCGTTCCGTCAGCGACGGCGCCGCGCGCGGCAAGGACGGTGCGAAAGCGAAACTCCGGGCCGAGCTGCTCCAGCGACACCGAGCTCGTGACGATCTTCTCGTTCGACGCCGGCATGAACAGCTTCGGCGCATTGTGTGAGTACAGCGTGTCGTGCGCCAGCGGATCGACGATGAGCACACCCCAGTTCGCGTTTCGGAACTCGGCGGTGTTGACCATCGAATCGATCATGCCCGTCAACGCCGCATTGGCGCCGCGCGTCGCCTGGGCGGGACTCGGACCTGCGGTGGAGCGTGTCGCGGCGCAGCCGCCGAGGAGCAACGGAAGAAGTGGTAGTATGGCGCGCGCGCGCGATGTCATCGGGATCTCTCGGAGAGTGATAGCGTTGCGAACGCCACAAACGTACGCCGCCGCTCCGCGTTAGGTCAGGGCGCGTTAGATCAGGGCGCGGTACGATTGGTGAGCAGAGAGGCGGCCGAGCGGAGCGCGCCCGTCTTGGAGACGACGCCATAGCCGTCTGGGGTCGACAGGGAATAGAGGTACGCGCGATCGTACCGGTGATTGGTGTCGTAGTCGTCGAGCACCGCCGCCAAGTCGGCGCGCTGCAACGTTTCCGTCGGCAGCCGCGAGCCGAACTCCGTCATCCACACGGGCAGCCCTTTGGCTACGGCTTTCGCAGCGATGCCTTTGGAGCGGAACTGCAGGATGGTCGGCTGTCCATACCCGTGCACGGCGACCGCGGTGAGAAGCTTGGGGTCGCACGTCTCGAGCATTCCACGAATGAAGTCCGCCGGATCGAACCCGGTGCCGCCGGAGACGACGTGCGCCGTGGGATCGGCGCGGAGAATCGCCGTGGCGACGGCCGAGAGCAGCGCGCCGTACGACCGTCCACGCTGGTACTGCGTGACCGTCGAGACTTTGGCTTGGAACCACCCGTTGTTGAAGACGTCCTCGCTATCCTCTTCGTTCAGGATCTGCCACGTCGTGCCGGGATATTGCCGCGCGCGCGCCGCCATGAACGCGGGCATTGCGGTCATTCCCTGCTGCAGCGTCATCCCTGTCGGCGGCGAATGCACGACGATCAACTGGTCGAGCTTGGCCGCGGCGGCCGCGCGATAGTCGGCGTCGAACATCTGCGGAGCGGTGATGCCGCCCTTCGGCACCGGTGTCGAGCGATCGGCCGCGAACTCGCGCGTGTCGAGGTAATTCCGCCAATAGAGCGTCCAGCGAATGCGCCGGATGCCGAGCGATTTCATGGTGGCGAGGTCGGTGAGGCTCGCGGGGTTGGCGCTCACTCCAATGATGCGGCGCGGCGGCGGTGCCTGGCGGTAGAGGATCGCACTTCCGGCGCAGACCACCACGAGCGCCGTGAGCAGGGCCGCGCGGCGTGCACCCTTCACGCGACTGGGAGCAAGTGTGCGCATGCGCCCTCCGTCACCGCGCGGGCACGATGATGCCGTACGAGTTCGGGCCGGTCGCCAGCGGGCCGGATATCCACACCCGCGCGCCGATCATCCTGCGTAGCGCGTCGGGCGGATTGCCTAGCGTCGTTCGGCCCGTGGACGTCTCCAGCACGACGTGGTCGCCGTCGAGACGAAGCACGCCGTCGACGACGGGCGACGCACCGACGCGCACGGCGGTGAAGGTGCTCACACGAAAGCCGTCGTCGGCGCGCGTGCCCCGCACCAGCACTTCGACACCGCCCAGCCGAGTGAGTGCCGCCGAATCTGCCTCGGTGGTGATCCGCAGCCGGGTGGGGCGCGTAGCGGCCGCGCCTTGCAGCACGAGCTGCTGATCGAACCCGGTGCCGACGATCGACACCACGCCTTGCGCGCTGTCCGGACCCACGGCGGTGGCCGTCGGCTTGCCACGGTGATGGCAGGCGACGCTCAGGACGAGCGCCAGCAGTCCGGCCCCGCGGATGCTTCCGGGCATGTGACCGCTCATTGCGTTCTCACGAGAATGAAGTCGATGTTCGCCGGCGTCGGCTGGCCCGTCGAGGTCGCGGCGAGTGCGGCCACCGTGCTCGCGGTTACCCGGAAGCGCACGTATGCCGCGCCGCCGCCGATGATGTCGAGCGACAGCGGCGTTCCAGCGACGAGCGGATTCGTGTTGAGCGGAAAGCGGCTCCCCGTGGTGATCGCCGGCAGGATGCTTCGGAAATTCCAGCTCAGATTCTGATACCGCGCCGGCACGTTGAGGCTGAGGTCGTCCACGAACTGCGCGACGGCCCAGTCCCGCGTGTTGGTGATGATGTTGCCGAACACCGCGTTGAAGTTTGCTTGCCCCGACGTGGTGCTGTTCACGAGCGCGAACCAGGTGTCTCGCTCGTTGCCGCCGCGCTGGTCGGCCGAGTAGCGGAGCAGCTCCCAGATCGCTCCACGTGTCGGGAGGTTGTCGTTCTGCGCGTACGGCGAGTTCGACGCCGTGGCCGCGAGATAGCTCTTCAAGCGACCCAGGTTCTGCAGCTGGTACGTATTGATCGCGGCGACCTGCGCCGCGTTCGCCGCGACGATCGAGAGATCGAGGTTGCTCCTCGGCACGTTGCCCGATTCGCGGTAGTAGAGCAGCTCTTCCGCGATGTGGCTCAAACCCTCGTTGAGCCACACCTCTTCCGAGTTGACGAGCGCGTTGTTGACGTAGATCCGGCGTCCCGCGTTGATCAAATGTTGGAACTCGTGCACCAGCGTTCCGAGGACCGTGTTGGACAGGGCCGACTTGCTCGTGTAGTTCCCGTTGAGCGTCGAGTCCGGATCCGGCACCGGGAGATAGAACATCTCGCCCTCGTTGCTGGCGATGCACGTCGTGATCGGAAACAGGTCCCGCCCCGCGAACAGCCCGGCGATGAAACCGCCACCGGCCGGACTCGGGATGTTGTTCACGCCCGTGGTAAAGAAAACGCCAACGCGCCCGTTCCCATCGATGTCCGATGGGGCGCCGAAGTTGAGCGTGTCGAGTCCGTAGCCGACGTTCTCGAATGAGGTCCCGAACGCCGCGAGCTCGGCGTCGGTGTAACCGCCGGTCGGGGCGAGCGTGTCGATGAAGACGATCACGTGCTGCGTGACGCTCACCACTCGCGCGCCGTGCACGATCTTCGGGGCGCTGCACGTGCTGCCGTTGATGTTGCTGTTCAACTGCACGATCGATCCCACCGTGGGATTGGTGGGGACCCCAGTGAGCTGGGTGGAGGCCCGCAATGACGAGGCCCGCTTCTGCGTCCGCGCGCTGCCGTTCAGGAAGGCGAGGTCACGCCGCTCCCGCTCGCGGAAGGCGATCTCGAGCTGTGGATTGGGGCCGGGCAGCGCCTGCAACCGAATGCCGTTCGACGGCACGAGGTTGACGGCTGCCGTCACGGCCACCGTGTTCGTGGATGTGAGTTGAATCGACGTCGTCTGCGCGGCGACGTTCGAGTTGTTGAATGGAATCAGGACATACTCGGAGGCGGCGGTCAAACCGCCGAGGCAGAGCGACACCGTCTGTGCGGCCGTGAGCGTGCGGATCTCGCCAAGGGCCATCTGTACGGTCGTGCTGCTCGAGCATTGCGCCACCGTCACGGCGGTCACGGTGATCGACGCCTGTCCCTGCTTCCCGTTGCTCGTGGCGATGATCTGCGCCTGCCCCGCGCCCACGCCGGTCACTACACCCGCCGCCGAGACTGTCGCGACGCTTGCGTTACCGGTCGTCCATTGAACTGTTCCAACGGCGATCGACGCGCCGTTTTGGTCGAGGCCAGAGGCCGACGCGGTGGCAGTCTGGCCCACCTGAATCGACGAGGGCGACACCGTCACGGTGATCGTCGTGAGCACCGGTGGAGGGGGCGGGGTCGTTCCGCCGCCCCCGCACGAGGCCGCACCGATCAGAACGAGAAAACAGGCAACAGCCACCCACACATGACGGCGAACGCGCATCGGCAACCTCGTTGATCGTCGGCGATCGGGCGCGTTGCGCGCACCGCGAAGGGAATATGAGCAACGTATCACAGATGCGATACTGTCGTTCCCTCGGGCCGGCAGGGCCGTCAGTCGGCGCGCAGCGCCTCAACCGGATCGAGCCGAGCCGCTCGGCGCGCCGGCGTGTAGGTCGCCATCAACGTGACGACGAGCATCAGCGCGCCCACGGTGACGATCGCGTGCCGTGAGCGAGTAGTACTTGGCCTTCCCGTTCGAGTCCGACAGTCCCCACTCGAAGGACAACGAACGGGGCGCCGGTGGGCGCCCCGTGTGCTCACCGCCGCGTGCCCCGCCGCGCGCGGCGCGGCGACGGGGCAGCGGGATGCAGGTCGAGCACGTATCCCACGTTCGTGATCGTGCGGATCGAGCAGCCGCCGCCGAGCTTCGCCAGCTTGGCGCGCACGTAGGACACGTAGACCACGGCGATGTTCGTCGGCTGTTCGTCGACCTCGACCTGCGCCCAGATCGACCGTTGGAGCTCGGCGCGCGACACCGGTTTTCCCGGCTGCAGCAGCAGCCGCTCCAGCAGCTTGAGCTCGATCGGGCTCAGCGACACCACATTCCCCGCGTGCGAGAGTCGGCGCGACTCCCGATCGAGCCGCAGCGTGCCGAACTCGCGCGACGTCGGCGTGGCGCGAACGCTGCCGTTCGCCAACAGCCGAAGGCGGAGCGTGACTTCGGCGGCCGAAGCGTCGCTCATCGCGAAGTCGCTCGCCCCCGCGTTCGCGGCCGCCGCGACGTCGTCGAGCGAGGCCGCGAGAAAGAGGATCGGCACCTCCGGCAGCGCGGTGAACGCCGCGCGCACCGCGCGCAACGCGCGCGGCATGCGTCCGTCGACGACCACGACGTCGGCGGTCGTTTGGAACGCGGGCTCAGCGAACGCTTCCGGTCGGGTCGGCTCGAGTCGAACGACGGGTCGCCTGCCAGCCGCGACCGCGGCCAGCGCCGTTGGCGTGTCGTTGCTCGCGACGAGAAGCACACGCAGGGGCAGGGCCGATGACTGGTCGGCAGGGGAGAAGGTTCGCATCCAGATCACGGCTCGAGTTCTGATGCTGGAGTCTGGCACTGGGGCCGCGATCCGGCAAGGCGCAGCCGGCCCCGCGCTCATCCCGCGCGGCGCGACCCCGCGACCTGCGGCGTGGCTGCCAGCAGGAAGGCGGCGAATCCATCGAGCAATTGGGCGAGACCGTCGTCGCGCAGCTCGGCCGGACGATAGCCGGCGTAGCGCCGCAGCGTGTTCCGAAGCGCGGTCGCCGACGGATACTCGAGGGACATCGCGATGCGCTCGACAACACCGCCTTGCGTCTCCAGCAGATGCGCCACGATGCTGAGGCGCGACCACGCGATCAGCACCGAGGGCGTGGGAAAACCGGCCCGCCGGCAGAGGTTCACGAGCGTCTTGCGATGCACGCCCAGCGCCGCGGCGACGCGCGGCACCGAGGTCGCGAGATGCGGAAAGTACAAACAGTATTCGATGAGTGGTCGCAGCTCCGCCGGAATGAGCGGCTGCAGCCGCTCGAGTGCCTGCGCCGCGCCGCAGCTCTGCGCCGCATGCTCCAGCGTGTGCCGCAGCACGAGTCCGGAATCGGTGGTGTCGCGGAAGACCAGCTCGTGGATTCCCGCGGCGGCGAGATCGATGATGTCGCGCGAATCCTCATGGCCCGCGCGACAGTAGCCCACGATCGCGACCTCCGGCCGCCGCCGCCGCGTCTCGCGCACCACCGGTGCGGTGGGAATGCCCTCTTGGTCACGCGGCTCGACGACCACCATGCGGAGCCGACGGCCGGCGGTGGCGAGCATGCGGGTGAGCTGCGCGGTCGTTTGACACCAGCGAACGACGGTCGAGGGGGGAAGTCCGTCGCGAATCCGGGCGAATTGAGAGCGATCGGTCACGCATACGATGACCTCACGGTCATCGCCCGGCGGCGGAGTCACGCGGTGTAACGGCATTTCTCGCTTGGTGACGGCACGTCATCGTGGTCACTGATACCTAGGGTGCTCCTCGTATCTGGAGCAACCATGCGTCGTGTTTCTCTCGTTCTCGCGCTCGGTACCGTCCTCGCCGCCGCTGCCTGCATGTCCGCCACGTCACCCGACGCGGGACGTCGCCTCGTTACACGGGCCGATACCTTTACCGACTGGTGCTCGGGCTGGATCGATCAGCAGGGCGTCTGCCACGACGGCCATTAGCGCGCCCTACGCCGCGGCGCACAAGTCTGCCGGAGCGTCGAGAACCTCGATGTCGCTGATGACACGTGTTGCCGCGGTGCCGAACTGAACGCGCGGTATGCTCGTCGCGTCGCGTTGCACCGGCACCGGCGGGTGGTCCGCCCGTTGCACGAGCTGGTCAAATCCGTTCGCGACGGCGATCTCGCGTCCGCGCGCGCGATATTCGTCGGCGACCGATGTCGCTCCCACGGCGTCGTACGCCCGCGACAGGTCCAAGAACGCCTGCGCCGTGGGAAAGGCCCAGGCGCTTCCCGCGAGACGTTCGATCCGTTCCGCGGCCGCCGTCACTACCCTCCGGTCGCCGAGCGCGGCGGCCGCGGTCGCCGCACCACCCAGCACACCGAGCAGCACACGTGGCATCGTCGTGCGCGAGACGACGGCGGCGAATCCGCGGAGGGCCGCGGCGTGACGTCCGGTCTCGTACAGAATCTGCGCGATGTTGGCGAGAATCTGCGCTTCGCGCTCGGGAATGCCCTCGCAGAATCCGAATGCGCGCCACCCTTCCACCATCGCCGTGTCGAAGTCGCCGTCGCGCCCAGCGGCGACCATCAACCCCTGATGCGCGTTGAACGACTGTTCGACGCACCCCGTATCGTCGGCAACGAGCGCCGCGGCGAGGCACCATCTCCGGTTCTCCGGATTGTTGCCGCTCGACTGTGCGAGTGTCGCGTACCCGAGCCAGGCGCGGGCCGTGAGCTCGGGCTCGGCGTTCGACTCGCCGAGCGACTCCACCTGCGCGTACAGGGCGTGCGCCGTCTCCGGTGCGCCGAGCTTGCGGGCTAGGCGTGCGCGATGCGACACCACGCGGCCTACGTCGAGCGCGCGCTCCGGCGCCACGAGGCGCCCGAGCAGCGAGAGCCAACTGTTGGCGAGGTGCAGCGCGCCGGCCTCTTCGAGCTCGTTCGCGACGCGAAGTCCGGCGCTGATCACCGTCAGCTCGTCGTCCGACGCCAGATACTCGGCGAGCTCCGGGCCGATGCGCCGGCGCTCGTCGGGGCCCGCCTCGACGTACCGCTGCAACAACACGGACGTCGCCAGCCAGCGGCCGTCGTCCGCGCCGAACGCACGCTGTACGCCGCGCCGCGCGACGTCCCGACGGTACGCTTCCAGTGGCGGATACGACGCCAACATGTTTAGGATCCGTTGATTCAGAGCTTCTAATATGTCCACGCCCAGAGCATCCGGCAAGTGACGCGACCACGCACCGTCGTCGCCATCGTCGCGGCGCATTCGGAGCGCCGGCGGCTCGTCCGCCTGGCGCGCCTGCTCCAGTTCAATTTGCGCTGTTTCACCGCCGCGCGCGATGCCGCGCCGTTCATCGCTGCGCATCCCGTGTTCGCGCTCATCGTGTCGCCCCTCGACGCGGCGGGGTGTCCGGTGGGACCCATGCTCGCCGGCCTTCGACACGAAGCGCCGGCCGTCGGTGTGGTGATCATCGTCGAGCGCGACCCGTCGGCGCCCGCGGTTCTGGCGGCTCTCCGTCACGCCGACCGCGTCGTGTTTGGCGATGACCTCCGCGCCACGACGCTCTGGTCGGCGGTCTACGCGGCGCGCGCCGCACGCCGGCGGGTGGCGCGCGATTCGTATACATCGGCGCCCACCAATCGCGTTTGAATACACTGGCCTGGCGCGCTTCGGGTCCGCTAGTTTACTTCGCGCCGTGGCCGGCAGTCGCTCGAGGTACGAACGCATCTCCGCCCGCACGTCCCCAGTCCACCGCTCCGAGTCGACCCTCTTCTCCTCGCCAATCAGGGTTCCGCATGCGTCTCGTTTTCCGGGCAATGTGCGCCGTCGCGCTTGCCGGTTGTTCCGACGTCAAAGCTCCCGTCGAAACCAAGTTTCTTCCCTTCACGGCCGGCAACCCGATCGATAGGCACCCCGAACAGTTCGACCCGCGCGCGACGGTCGATCCTCGGCCGATCTCCGAGCGGCTCGATGGACTATTCGACGCACGGCTGAGACGAGTGAACATTCCCGCCGACGGCTTTTCGCAAGCGTCGGATGCGGTGCATCCCGACATGGCCTGTCCGCCAGACGCGTGGATGGGCGCGCGGTGCTGGTTGATGTACACGCCATATAAGAATTCTGATCCGTCGCTCGAGAACCCCGCCGTGTTGTTCGCGGCGAGCGACACCACGTGGGTGACGCCCATTGGCGTGAAGAACCCGATCGTGGCGTATCCCGGAAGCACCGGCTACAACTCCGACCCCGATCACGCGTTCGACCCCGTGACGCACCGTATGGTCGAGGTCTATCGTGTCGTCGCCGACACGTTCAACAAGATCATGATCATGTCCACGGCGAACGCCCAGCAGTGGACGGCGCCGGCGCTCGCCTTCCAGGAGAAGAATCACGACGCCGTGTCGCCCGCGCTCATCATCGAGCCGGACCGCATCGCGAAGCTCTGGTACGTGCGCGCCGGCGCATCGGGATGCACGTCGACCACGAGCAGCGTGCAGCTGCGCTTCGCCAGCCCCGACGTGAGCTCCGGCTACGACCATAGCGTCTGGTCGTCGGCGATGCCCGTGAACCTGGCCATCCCCGGCTACGTGGTGTGGCACCTCGACGTGATCGAGATCTCTCCCGACTTCGGCTATCTCTCGATGATCGCCGCCTACCCGCGCGGATCGAACTGCGCGGCGAGCGACCTGTGGCTCGCCTCGAGCGTCGACGGCGTGAACTGGCGGACGTATCCCATGCCGATTCTCTGGCGCTCGATGCTCGCGGCAAAGCAGCGCACGCTCTCGACCTGGTACCGCGGCACGCTGCGCTACAACGTCGAAACGGACTCGCTCGACCTGTGGCCGTCGGCGCTGTCGAAGACGTCGTGGAACGTCTACCACGCGCGCGTGAAGCTCACCGACATCCTCGGATTGCTCGAGGCGGTGAAGCCCGGCGAATTCAAGCCGTCGTTCACCGCCGGAGCTCCCGTGCCGCTCCGAATGCCGTAGCAGGTCAGGAACCAACGCGGGGTCCCGATGATTGATCGGGAAACGGTTCTGGAGACCTTATGCAGAGATTGAAAATCGCGGCGCTGTGCGCGCTGGTGATGGCTATTGCTGGGTGTGGCGGAGCCGGCTCGGCTTCGAGCAGCGGCGGGCCGACCACGCCCACCGGTACGCAACCGGGCGGCGGAACTCCCACGTCCGGAAGTCCGAACACCGTCACGATCGCCGATCTGTCGTTCGCGCCCGGCACGGTCAACGTCGCCGTCGGCACGACCGTGACCTGGCAATGGGCCGCGTGCAGCGACACCGGCTACGGCGGCTATGGCGGCTGCGTGAGCCACAACGTCACCTTCGACGACGGCAGCAACATCGCCTCGGCCACCCAGGCGAACGGCGCGTTCAGCCGCACCTTCGCGTCGGCCGGCACGTTCAAGTACCATTGCACGATCCACGGCGCAGCCGCCATGTCGGGCGCGGTCGTGGTGAAATAGTCCGGCCGCAGCTCGGCGGCTCGTCCCGTCCCACGATCGCCGCAGGCCCGCGCAACCATCCGCGCGGGCCTGCGGCGTTGTTGCGTCGTAAGGAAGTTATGAACGGACGGCCTTCGGGGCGGACTCGTCGCGGCGGTTGGCATGTCCGTGCGTTACTTTTCCCGGACAACAGTAGGTGGAGCCTCCGCGCGCTCCGGCCGAGCTCCCACCCTCGAGCTGTGACACTGCGATGCTGCTGCGCACGACTCTTACGATGCTTCTGTTCGCGCTCGCCACGGCCGGCGCACAACAGAAGTTCACGACGCAGATGATGATCGTCCCCGCGTTCCGCGCGCCCGACCGCGGAATGGGCGGCAAGGCGGCCGACATCGTGCGCGGTCGCGTCGCCTCGGCGTTCCCGCGAGGGGAACTTCGCGTCGTATCGGGGGGCGACCTCGACGATTGGCTGCGCCTGTCCGGGTTCGAAGAGAATCCCGTGCTGAGCGAGGTCGAGCTCCGCGAGATGGCGAAGAAGTTCCGCGCCGACGAGCGGATCACCGGCACCGTGACGCGCTCGGGCGGCAAGGTGCGAATCGACGCGGCGCTCACGCTCATCCGCGACCTGCGTCTCTCCCAACCGCTGGCCGGCGAGGGACCAACGCTGAACGAAGCCGCCGACGTCGTGGCCCGCGACGCCATCGCCGCGCGCAAACAGCTCGTGCCGTTGCGCCAGTGTGAGAACTCCCTTCGCGAAGGTAGATCCGCGGAAGCCACGGCCGCCGCCGCCGCAGGGATCGCGGTGTATGCACGCGCCGTCCCGGCGCGCAACTGCCTTCTGAGCGCGCTGATCAAGCTCAACGCCAAGCCCGACACGCTCATCGCGGTCGCGCAGGCCGTGCTCGGCGTCGCGCCGGCGAACCCGACGGCGCTCGCCACGCTCGCCGAAGCGTACGACGCGCAGGGCAAGCCGTCGGACGCCGCGCCGGTGTGGGTGCGCTTCCTCGCCACCGATACGACGAGCGAGGAGCTGGTGGAGCGGGTCGTGAACGCGCTCGCGCGCGAGGGGAACGGCAAGCTCGCGCAGCCGCTGATCGACCGCGGCTCCGAGCTGCATCCCGAGAACCTGCCGCTGCTCAAACTGCGATGGCTCGTGCATCTCGCGACCTCCGACTGGAACGGCGCGGTCGACGCCGGCGAGAAGCTGCTCGAGCACGACGTCGCGACGCAGGCCGATCCGGAATTTCGCTCGCGGTTGGCGAACGCCTATCGCTCGGACAGCCAGCCGGCGCGCGCGCTCGCGGTGGCGGCGGCCGGCGTCGCCAAGTTTCCGAAGGACGCGCCGCTCTACATTACCTATCTCCAATTGCTTCGGCTCGAGAGCGACGTCGCGCTGCCGCGCGGACTGGCGCAGTTTCCCGAGAACCCCGAGCTGCACGTGCTCGCGGCGCAGTCGATGAAGAGCTCCGGCAACGCGGCGGGCGCGCTCGCCGAAACGAAACGCGCGCTCGCCGCGAATCCACGTCTGCCGCACGGCTATCTCCAACTGGCGCAGCTCGAGCTCGACGTGGGGCAGATCGACAGCGCCTACGCGTCGATGGAGCAAGCGTCCAAGTTCGGCGAGAGCTCCACGACGGTTGCGCAGTTCGCGCTGGCGCGCGGCAACGCGCTCTACAAGGCCGCGACAGGCACGCAGAAACGCGACGACTATTTGCGCGCCATGAAATTCCTCGGGCTCGCCACGCGCGTGGGACCCACCGCCGAGTCCAAGTTCCTCCTCGGCGCGTCCGCGCTCTCCGTGAGCCAATCCGCCTCGACCGAAGCACCGGCGACGAAGAGCTGCGAGCTGTCGAAGCTCGCCGATTCATCGCTCACCGAAGCCGAGATCAATCTCGTGAGCGGTGGCTCGGTGGCGCCGGACGCGGCCAAGCAGTACCTCGATTACGCCGCGAAACTCCGACCGTACGTGGCGGATCAGGTGAAGAGCTACTGCCAGTAACGCACCAAAAAAAGACTCAATCCCCCCGCAACGCCGTCGTCGGATCGACACGCGTGGCTCGGCGCGCCGGCAGATAGCTCGCCATGAGCGCAACGAGCCCCAACGCGACCGGCACGGCGACGAAGGTAATCGGATCGGTCGCTGTCACGCCGTAGAGCAAGCCGCTCATCGCGCGCGCCGCGCCCGCGGCGGCGACGAGCCCTACGACGATACCGGCGCCCGCCAGGGTGAGCCCATCGCGCAGGACCATGCGCAGCGCATCGCCGGGCGACGCACCGAGTGCCATGCGCACGCCGATCTCTCGCGTGCGCTGCGCCACGGCGTACGACATCACGCCGTAGATGCCGACGACTCCAAGCAGCAGCGCGATGGCCGCGAAGATCGTGAGCAGCAGCATCGTGAACTGCTGGCGCGCTGCAGAGCGGTCGACCACCGTGCGCATCAGCTCGACGTTGCTCACGGGCGTGCCCGGATCGATCTGCGCCACGGCGGCGCGCACCGCGGTCGCGAGCGCGAGCGGATCGATCGTGCTCCGCACGACGAGTGATATCTCATTCGTCGGAGCCTGCGCGAACGGACGATACACCGTCTCCTCCGCCTTGCCGGTGAGACTGTCGAGCTTCGCGTCCTTCACCACGCCCACGATCGTCATCCAGTCGCTCGGCCACGGATACCCGATGCGCTGTCCGATCGCCGATGCATTCGGCCAGAAATGTCGGGCGAACGATTCGCTCACCACCACCACCTGCGGCGCGTTCGGCACGTCGGTATCGGCGAACCCGCGGCCACTGAGGAGCGAAATTCCCATCGTGCCGAGGTAGCGGGGCGTCGCGATCTGATAGTGATCGGCCATGGGAAGGTTGGCGCGAATGTCCTCGAACTGTCCGCCGATGCGGACCGCCAGTCCGCCACGGCCTGGCGTCATCGGCAGGAAGTTGACGGCCGCGGCCGACTCGACGCCCGGCAGCGCGCTCACGCGATGCAACAGTCCGTCGACGAAGGGCTGAAGCGTCGCCGGATCGGCGAACCGTTTGGCCGGCGGGTTGACGCGCGCGGTCACGATCGACGCGGTCCGAAAGCCGGGGTCCACGTCGTGCAGCGCCCACATGCTGCGCACGAGGAGGAACGCGGCCGTGACGAGCAGCACCGCGGCCGCGATCTCACCGCACACGAGCAGGCTCGCCAAACGGCGGTGCGATCCGCCCGCCGTTCTCGATCCGTCGCGGAGCACCTGCTGCACGTTCTCGCCGCTCGCACGCAACGCCGGCAGCAGTCCGAACGCCACGCCGGTGAGCACGACGAGCACGGTGGTGAACGCGAGCACGCGCCGGTCGATCGCGATGCTCGCCATCCGCGGAATGTCGGCCGGAAGGATCGACACGACCGCCCGCATGCCCAGCCATGCGAGCGCGACGCCGCAGATGCCGCCGAGCGCCGCGAGCACCACGCTCTCAGTCATGAGCTGGCGCAACAGGCGCCCGCGCCCGCCGCCCAGCGCCATGCGCACGGCAATTTCCTTTCGGCGCGCGGTGGCCCGCACGAGCAGCAGGTTCGCGACGTTGGCGCACGCGATCAGCAGCACGACGCCGACTACGCCGAGGAGCAGGAGCAACATCGTCTGCGCGGTGCCGACGAGCTGTTGCTGGAGCGGAGCGACCTTGGACTGTTGGTCCACGTACGCCGGACCTGGAGTCCAGATTGGGTTCTCATGCCGAATCTGTTCCATGACGACGCGAAGTTCTTGCTGTGCCGCGGCGGCGGTCACGCCCGCTCGCAGGCGCCCGACGATCTGGTAGCCGCCGTATCCCCAGAACATCCCGCTGCGCGACGCCGGCAACGTATACGGCAGCCAGAGCTGTGTGTCGCGCGACGGAAAGGCGAAGTCGGCCGGCATGACGCCAACGACGGTGAATGGCGCGCCCTCGATCAGAATATTCCGTCCGACCACGCGACGGTCCCCGCCGAAGCGGCGGATCCACAGGCCGTTGCTGAGCACCACGACGTTGGTGTGCCCCGCGACGTTCTCGTCGCCGGCAAACGTGCGGCCCATCGCCGCACCGACTCCCAGCGTGGAAAACAGATTCGCCGACACCGCGGTGACGTCGAGCCGCTCCGGCTCGCCGTCGCCGCTCAGGCCCACGCTCGTGGCTCGATATGTGGCAACGTCGGTGAACGAGCGACTGAGCTCGCGAATCCGCGTCGCCTCGGCGAGTACAGCACCGGCGCCGGCGACGGCGGCAAGTTGCTCGGGGTTGGGGTAGGGGAGGGCACGCAACAGCACGGCGTCGACGATCGAGAACACCGCCGTGTTGGCGCCCACGCCAAGGCCTAGCGTCGCGACGGCCACGAGCGTGAAGCCCGGGGCGCGCCGCAGGCTTCGAAGGGCGCATTTGAGATCTTGTATCAGATCGTCCACGAAATCTCTCCGCTGTTGGATGCGTACGAGCTCCTGGTCGTGTGCGCGAAGGGCGGTTTGCACCGAGTCGTAGTCGCCGAAGCGTTCGTAGGCGGCGCGGCGCGCGGCGTCGGGCGGGAGACCGCGCGCGGCATAGTCGCGGGCCCGCATCTCCAGGTGGAATCGCAGCTCGTCGTCGACGTCGCGATCGACGTCGGGGCCGAAGAACCGGAGGTAGCGGCGCCAGCCGGGAACGCGGGTCATGCTGGACATCAGGCGAGCGCCGGCGCCGCGCGAAGCACGCGGGTAACGGCGCCGGCATAGCGGATCCACTGCGCGGCTTCGCTTCGCAGATGCGCGCGTCCCGTGGCGCTGATCGTGTAAAAGCGCGCGCGGCGGTTGTTCTCGGACAGTCCCCACTCCGAGCGCACCCACCCGCGGTCTTCGAGCCGGCGCAGCGCGGGATAGAGCGAGCCCTCCTCGATGCGGAGCACGTCGTCGGTCGCCGCCTCGACCCAGCGCGCGATGCCGTAGCCGTGCGCCGGTCCAGCGAGCAGCGCCTTCAGCACGAGGATCCCCAACGTGCCCTGCAACAGTTCGCCCGAATCGGGGCGCATGGCCTCTCCCTTGGCAAGACTATGGGGAGCAGTGTAGGAGCGATTCGCCGGAGCGGCAAGAGGAAATTCGCGCGATCGTCACGATACGGCACACCACAACGCGACGCGGGCGCCCGGATCAACGTGATGATCCGGGCGCCCGCGTTCGAGTCGCAACCGCTCTGAGCCCTACGGCATGCTGCGCACAGCCCACTTGTCCCGCGACGACAACTGCGCGTCGGCGCTGAGCACCGGTGAAAGAATTTGCCGTCTCCGCATGCGGTGCAGCGGCAGTGCAGCGATGCCGGGCTCGCCGCGCGAGTGCGCGGTGATCCAGTTCGTGAGCGCCGGCGTCAGGATTCTGGCAACGTGCTCCGTTCCCGTGGGCGCCGCCGGTTCGCCGGTGCGATACCACAGGGTGAGCAGCAGCGCGTCCACTCCCGGCACCTCGTTCGCCACGATGTCGCGGCGCGACGGAACGATTGGACAGTCCAGCTTCCAGAGACGGCGCTCGCTGCCGAGCTCGATGTCGCGTGCCGGTCCAAGCTCCTCGGGCCCCAAGGTGACGTACGCGCAGTGCAGCGCCGGTGCCGAGCGCTCGAGCACCGCGACGACCTCGTCGAACGTATCGGCGTCGGCGATCGCGCGCGCCACCTCTCGCGCCGCGATGCCGCGCTGCAAGACGCCGCGCGCATCACGGGTCATCGCCACGATGGAATCGCTGAGCTCCAGGAACTCGTGATACCCGAGCCAGCGCACGATCGCGACGAGAATCGCCACGAACAGGGCGACGCACCCGGCGGTCATTGCCACCGTGAGCTCCGGCGGCGCGAACGCCGTGCACAGCCCGAAGAGCGCAACCCCCGCCGACTCCAGGTAGATGAGTCCGACCGCGCGCGTCGGCGTGAGGCCCAGCGCGCGCAGCTGGTGATGGATGTGCCGATCGTCCGCGCGCGAGAGCGGCACGCCGCGCAGCCACCGGCGAAGAATCGCGATGCCGGTGTCGAGCAGCGGGTACGACAGCGCGAACAGCGGGATCAACGCCGAGACCGATCCGTCGGGACGCGTGGCGCCTTTGACGGTCAGCACCGCGAGCAGGAACCCGACGACCAAGCTCCCGGAGTCTCCGAGAAAAATGCGCGCCGGCGGGTAGTTGAAGCGGAGAAACGCGAGCAGCGAGCCCGCGAGCAGCAGCGCGTACCAAGGCACCGTCGAGTCGCCGAGCAGGATCGCCGAACAGGTCGTCGCGGCAAGCGCGATGAGCGCGACCCCGCCGGCCAGCCCATCGAGTCCGTCGATGAGGTTAAACGCGTTCGATACGCCGACGATCCACAGGATCGACACCGGCAGCGCGAGCCAGCCCAGGTGCAGCTCGGTGCCCGGAACGAGACTCACGACGTCGATGCGAAAACCATAATAGCAGACGACCGTGGCCGCGGCGGTCTGGCCCACGAGCTTCACCGCGGGGGGAATGTCCTTGAGGTCGTCGAACAACCCGATGACGAACAGGATGCCGCCCGCCACGACGAGCGCGACGGCCCGATGGTCGAACTCCAGCACGGCCCGCGCCGCGCGCGGCGCCACGTCGGAGACCGCGGCCGCCGCCACCACACCGGCGATGAAGCCGGCGAACACGGCGACGCCACCCAGCCGCGGCACCGGCGCCCCGTGCACGTGATGGCCCGCGCCGGGATGATCCAGCACACCCCAGGCCCACGCGGCCCGGACGAGCAGCGGCATGACCAGCATCGCGACGACGTACGCCGTTACGATTCCCACGAGTACTGCGACCATCGAACCCCCGAATCTCCGGGCGGATCGAGCTGCGCCGCTCGATGAAAGGACGTACGAACCCGACGGCGGGCGCGGAACGGTACTGCGAAGACGAACTACGAACTAGGAAACGCTCACACCCGGGTGCGGGGCGTGTGGTGGTAGTTGTAGTAGTACTGGTTGTAATACGGAGTGTACTTGGCGACTTCCGCGTCGGGGTCGTTCAGCACCGTGCCGAGCACGCGCGCGCCGACGGTGTGCAGCTGTTGTATCGCTTCCTGCACCGCCGAGCGCTCGGTGTGTCCCGCACGAACGACGATCACCGTGCCGTCGGTGATACGTCCCACGATCGCCGCGTCGGACGCCGCGAGCAGCGGCGGCGTGTCGGCGATGATCAGGTCGAAGCGTTGCGACAGGTCGTCCAGCAGCTGGCGCATGCGGTTGCTGCCGAGCAGCTCCGCGGGATTGGGCGGGGACGTGCCGGCCGGCAGCAGCGTGAGGTTCGCGACGCTCGTCGCGACCAGCGCGTCGTCGACCACCACGGTTCCGATCAGTACGTTCGTCAGACCCGGCGAGCGTGGCCGCCGAAAGAGCATGTGCATCGACGGGCCGCGCAGATCGCAGTCGATCAGCAACACGCGCTGCCCCTGCTGCGCGCACGCCGCCGCGAGATTCGCCGCCGTGGTGCTCTTGCCCTCTTTCGGAATAGCGCTGCTCACCGTGACGCGATGCAGCGAATGCACGGCTGCCGAGAAGAGCAGGTTGGTGCGCAACGTCCGGTAGGCTTCCGCGCCCGGCGACTGCGAGTCCGCCACCGTCACCACCGATCGAATCGGCGTGGTGAGTGGGACGCCCTTCGGCGCGCCCTTCTTGGCATTTCGTTTCACTGCCGACGGCCGGTCCGCCTCGCGTGTGCCGGTGCCGACGAGGCGCTGCCACGCGCTGTCGCTCGCCAACGCGCGGAACTGCGGCACGAGCGCGAGATTCGGCAGCGGGCTGACGCTCGTGAGCTCTTCGCGCCGGCGGACGACGTCTTTCCGGTTCTCTAATGCGTACGCCATGCTCGCGGCCAGCAGCAGCCCGAGCACGCCGGCCAGCGCGAACTGCGGCACCTTGCCGGTGTCGATCGGAGCGCCCGGCGTCGCGCGGTCGATGATGTCGACCTGTCCCGTCTCCGCCGCTTCCTCGATCGCCGCGGTTTGAAACGCGTCGTGCAGGCGGTCGGCCTGGCGCCGGTAGGTCTCCACTCCGGCGCGGAGCGCGGACTCCTGTGCGCCCACCGAGGGCAGCGACGCCAGCCCGTCCGACAGTTGGCGCTGCAGGTCGTCGAGCGCGCCGATGCGGGCGGTGAGCGCGCCCAGTTGCGGCCGCGCGGTCTTGAGGAGCAGCGAACGACGCGACGCGATGAGCGTGTCGAGCCGGCGCACTTCCGGACTGCCCATCGCGAGCGCGGCCGGTCCAATCGTGGCGCTGTCGCGCGCCGCCTGGAAACGCTCGAGCTCCGCGTATTGCGACGCGACGAGCGGATTGCCGGCGATGGTCGGCGCCGCCAGGAGCACGCTGAGGCGCTCGCGGAACGTGGCCGAGTGCGCAGGGTCCTCCAGGCTGTCGAGCATCGCCAGATACGTGCGCTGGTCCGACTCGAGCGCCTGCTTTCGCGTCGCGATGTCGGCCAACGTCGCCTGACGGGTCTTCACCTCGTCCTCGGCGTTGAACACGTGCGACCGCGCGACATACTGGTTGTACTGGAGCTGTGCCTCCGAGACAGCGGCCTCGGTTTTGTCGAGCTGCTGCTGGATGAACTCGCGGCGGCGCACCGACTCCTGCTTCTCGTTGCGGGCGTTCAGGGCCTTGAAGGCGTCGACGGCCGCGTTCGTGATGCGCTGCGCGGCGAGACGATCGTGCGCCACGTAGCTGACGTCGACGATCGTCGTGCGCTCGCGCGGCTGGCCGCGTAGGCTGGCGAGCACCTCGTCAGCCGCCTGATCGCCCGACACCACCGTGAGGTCGGCCGACTCGACGTCGGGTGCATGCGTGACCGTGAAGACGACCCCTCCGATGTGCAGCGGCTCGCCGTAGCGCGCCTGCACGCGAGCCCGGCCGGACGCGGCGACGACCGTGCCGCCCGCGAACGCCAGATGAATCGGGCCGTTCGGCGCATCGGGGGCCACCTGCGCCTCGGCGATCGTCGACGGCGAGAGCTCGCGCGATGCCACCCGCAGGCGCAGCCCTTCCTTGGCCACGACCTCGTCGGCCACGGCGCGGCTGTGCAGCACCTGGATCTGCGAGAGAATCGCGTCCGTTCCCGGGATCGGCCGATTCGCCGCCGAGAGGCCGCCGGCGAGCGAGCCCGCCTTGTCGCGCAGTTGCAACACGGCACGCGCGCGGTAGCTCGGCTGCGTCGCACGGACGCGGTAGGCCACCGCGCCCACCGACGCCGAGACGATGACGAGCATCAGGAACCAGTTGCGGCGCACCAGGCCGCCGAACCGGATCGCGAGATCGAGCAGCCCGTCGCGCCGCTGATTCATCGACTGGTCGTTCACGGCCACCGGATCGGGCTCGATGGGCTCGTTCGGCCAGCGCGAGAAGGGAATGAGGTCTTGTGACATCGACGAGTCCTAGTTCCGCCGCGACAGGGTCACGACCAGGTTGACGATGCCGGTCAGGGCTCCCAGCACCATGATCGTGGGAATGATGACGTCCCGCATGACGTGTCGCTGCTGGGGGACATACACCTGATCGCCCGAGCGAACGAGCGCGGCACCCTGGCGCCCGGAGTCCACCGTGAGATCGACGACCGTTCGTTCGTACGCGCGCACCAGCAGGAGCTGCCCGCGCTCCGCGTCCTCGACGACTCCGCCCGACAGGAGCACCGCTTGATCCAGGGTCGTGCCCGGCGGCGCGATGTAATTGCCCGCGCTCCGTACGGCGCCGCCGACGAACACGTGCATCATCGGTGAGATGACGAATGCCGGCTCGGCCAAGTACCGCGCGAAGAACGTCCGGAGGCGCTGTTCGAGCTGCGGCATCGGCACGCCGGCCGCGGTGATCTCGCGCAGCAAGGGGTGCGTGATCGAGCCGTTGGGCGCGATCACGAAGTCTCCGCTGAGATCCGGGCGCCCCTGCACCGAGACCCGAAGGAAGTCGCCGGGTGCGAGCACCACCGATTCGGGCTCCGGCGCTCTCGACTGTGCGAAAGCGCGCGTTGGTCCCAGGGTGGTGGCGAGCAGAATGGCGGCTACAGCACGCGTCAAGGCGTGGCGCAGCGCACAGGAATACCGGAAGCGCATCAGGAGAACTGAGGAGGGCTGCCGGCAGCGTCGCCGAGGCGGGAACTGATTTTTCACGTGGTGCGGGACTCCAATGTAGTATGTAAACGGTTATGCGCCAGCTTGGGTTTATGAGCACTTCGAAAAGGCGTCGCGGCAGACTGTGCCACGACCCCAGAAACGCGCTCGCCGCGCAGGCCGGATAAGCAGATGTTCAGAGGATGGCGGTTACTTGACTCCCCCATTTGGCGGTCGAGATCTCCCGGCTATACCGCGTTTCGGCGGCTCTACGGGCATTGTGGCCCATGGACGCCGTCAAGTCCGGCCGCCGCCGGAACATCTGAAGCGCCTCGACGAGCGCGTCGGGGCTCTCGGGAGGCGTCACGACCCCACAGTCCGCTTCCCGCACCAGAGCCGCGACGTCGCTCCGTTCGGAGCCCACGAATACCACCGGCCGGCCGCTCGCCAAAATGCCATATGTCTTGCTCGACACGACCATGCCGATCGCTTCCGGCGCTTCCGTGACGAGCGAGACGCTCGCTGCCGCGAGCGAGAGCTCGAGGGCTTCGCGCGGGACGTAGTCGAGAAAGCGCACGTTCACGAGGTTGTCGCGCTCCGCGGCTTGCCGAACTTGCCGCAGCCGGCTTCCGCCGCCCACGAACAGAAACACGATGTCCTCGTCGCGGAGCCGCGACATCGCCCCGATGATCGCGTCGAGCGTGTGTGCCCGGCCCGCATTGCCAGAGTGCAGCACCACGAACTTGCCGTCGAGCGCGTGCTCGCGCAGAAAAGGGTTCGTCGCGCGCGACCGCGGTTGAATCGCCACCGCGTCGGCCCAGTTGTGGATCACCGTCGTTCGCGCTGCATCGGCGCCGGCGGCGATGACGGCCTCGCGCATGCGCGGGCCCAGCACGATGACGAGGTCGCAGGCGGCGTTGAGGCGCCGCGCGATTCCATCCGCGACGCGATACACCAGGCCATCTCCGCGGAGCGCACCGAGCCGCTCGGCGATCTGCGGGTAGAGATCCTGGACCCAGTACACCACGCGCGCGTGTCGCCATTTGCCGATGGCCACCGCGACGGCCACGATAAACGGCGGATCCGTCATCGCCCCGATGACGTCCGGCCTCGGCAGGCGGGCCAGCCGCCAGAAGCTGGCGAGGAAGTACGTCAGATAATCCGCGACTCGCCCGAACGTCGTGCTCCGCCCGAATGCCGTTCCGGCGACGCGATGAATCTCGACGCCGTTTCGCGTCTCGCGCGCGGGACGCTTCACGGCGCCGCCGTCGTAGACGGCGCGACCCGCGACGACGGTCACGCGCCACCCAGCCGCCGCGAGGTCCTCGGCGAGGTCGGTCAGCATCTGCGCCGTCGCCGTCACGTCGGGCCAGTAGAATCGGTTGAGCAGGACGATCGACCGCCCGTGTGTTTCGGACACGTCAGCTTTCCGGAACGGGTCGGCTCGACGCGGCCGGCGCGGCCGGCGCGGCTTCCGCCGGAGTCGGCCGGGCGAGGCCGACAGCGCGGGGCGGGGCGACGATCGGTTGGGCGCGCACGAGCCAGCCACTCTCTCGCCCCACGAAGAACAGCGTCGTCATGATGAGGTAACCCCACATCACGTCGTTGAGCAGAAACTCGAACGCATTGCCGCGCCAAAGCGACATTAACAGCGCGTTGTACACGAGCCCCGAGCCGATGAGATAGCCGCCGAACCAACGCTCGCCGAGGCGCGCGGCGAGCGACGCGATCAGTCCGTACAGGAAGCACGCGATGACGATTCCGATCGCGCCGCCGGAGAGATACGCATCCACGATGAACTGTGGCTTCGCCGAAACGGTCGAGCTCTCGCGGAGGATGACCCCGTTGTCGTACACGCGCTGCATCGCCACGGTCTCGAGACTCGGCTTGCCCGGCCAGAGCATGCGAGGCACGAGGCCGGTGAGCGCCTGGCGCAGAATGGTCGTGCCGTAGTACGGATGCTCGGCCGGCGTATGCCGAAGGTACTGCGTGAACAACTCGATCTCGGACGCACGCGTCGTCAGAAATTCCCAGGTCGACGCGACGAAGTCCACGTCGCCCGCTCGGAGATCGGAGTAGGCCATGCGCGCCGCCGTCACGCGGTCGGTGCCGCCGTACCAGCTGAGCTGCCGAAAGAGGTTGTTGTAGGCCGGCAGCACGACGAGCAGTGCCGCGAGCACGACCGGCGTGACCAGCATGACCGTCCGGCGGTACATCGGATACGCGAACACCGCGAGGAGCAGGAGGACCACGATCACCTCTTCCTTCCATCCGCTGAGCAGCGCGTTCGCGAGGTTGGTGCAATACACCGCCGCGTTGATGCCCATCAACATCGGTTGCTTGGAGCGCAGCGCGGCGACGAGCGACAGCACCGATGCCACGAGCCCGAACGTCTCGAAGCGCACGGCGAGTTGCGGCGCGTGTCCCCAGAGCCGCAGGCCGATCGTCGATGCGATGCAGATGCTCGCCACCACGGTGAGCAGCGTCGCGACGTTCGCGCTGGGCCGGAGGCGCCAGGCCACGGTGGATTTCGGATCCATGCCCGCGAGCAGCCCGGCGGCGAGCGCCGCATGCGCGAGCACGTAGAACCGCTGCGCTTCGGCGAGCAACTGCAAGTGCTCCTCGTCGACCAAACCGCCGGCGCGCTGGGTAAGGTAGTAATAGCCGTCAGCCTCGAAGAAGGCGAAGATCGAGGTCAGCGCCGCATAGGTGACGAAGATGAGCTGGGTGAGGACGATCGGGCGCAGCACCTGCTCGAGAACGCTCCGACCGTCGGCCAACTGCTTGATCTTTCCCGATAGCGTGAGCCAGATGATCGCGATCGATCCCAGCCATGCGAGGGCGAACGACAGCACCGGCGTGCTCGCGGCGGCCGCCGCCAGCGCGTACGGAATGAACAGCAACACGTAGAGGCTTCCTCCACCTCGGCGCGGCGTCATGTCGTCACCCGATCCACCGTTCCCTCGATTCGCGATGCCGTGGCGTCGATCGACCACTCGCGGATGAGCGCTTCGCCGCGCGCGCCGAGCGTGGCGCGCGCGTCCGGTGTGCAGGCACGGTCGAGCGCCGCGCGAAGGGCGGCGGCGTCGCCCGACGGAAACACGAAGCCCGTCTCGCCCTCGCGCACGAGGTCCGCCGCGCAGCCCACGCGATCGCTCGCCACTACCGCGCGCCCACTGGCCATCGCCTCGTTGACCGCAAGGCCCCACGTTTCGCTCTGCGACGGAAGGACGAAGACGTCGCCGAGCCGGTAGGCGACCGGCATTCGCCTCTGATTCTGAAAGCCCGCGAAATGCACGTTCGGCCGATCCGCAGCCGCTGCACGAAGGCTCTGTTCGAGCGGCCCGCTGCCGACGAAGATGAGATGCTCGCGTTGCGCGGGGTTGCCGCGCATGAACGCGTCGAGCAACAGCTCGGGAGACTTGGTCGCGTCGAGCTTTCCGGCGAAGAGGATCGTCGTCGCGTCGGGCGGGATGGCGAGCGCCGTGCGCCATTCGGCGGCGTCGCGCGCCAGCGTGCCGTGCGGATCATGAAACCGGTCGTTGTCGACCGAGGGCGGGGCCCACTCGAGTCGTTCGCCGCGCACCCCATGTGCCTCGAAGTACCGGCGGTTTTGCACTCCGGCATACAGCGCGACGTCCACCTGGCGGTAGACATGGCGCAGCCAGGTGCGCCGAAGCCAGCGCCGCGGACCGCGCGATTCGCCGAGGAGCGTGGAGTCGCCGCGAAACAACACCGGCACGCGGCCGTGAAAGGCGCGCATCGCGGCGAGGTGGCTGTGAAACGCCCAGCCGTGAACCATGATGGCGTCGGGCGCCCACTGCTCCACGGTCGGCACGAGCCGGCTGCTCGCGATACCGCCGCGGTGATGTGTGCCCGGATCGCGGCTTTCGTTCGGCACGAAGGTGTGCTCGTAACCGTCGAGCAGCGGAACGTCCCACGCGACTTCGCGCGCAAACCCGCGGTCGGTCTCCAGTGCACCGTTCCAGCCGTAGAACACGTGGAGGTCGAGGTTGCTCCGCGCCGCGAGCCGCTTGAACAGCGGCGCATAGTATTGAATCGGATGGCTCGTCACGATCGCCAGCCGCGTACGCTTGCCAGTCCTGCGGGAGATCATGTGATCGTCGGCTGCAAGGGCGACGCACGAACGACGGATGTCTTCGCCACGACGCGGTCGAACACCTCCACCTGCCGGCGAGTCATGGTTCGCGCGGTATAGCGCTCGAACGCACTCCACTGCGTGGCCGGTGTGAACGGAAGCGCGCCGAGGATTCGCGACCACGTCTCGAGCACTCCGGCGCGCAGCGTCTGGTCGCCCGGCGCGGTCGCGCCGCCGAATGTGACCACGTCGCCGGCCGCGGTTTCCCGCAGCGCGGAGACCACGCTGCTGCCTTCGGCGAAGATCGCGAGGATCGGCCGCCGCGCGAGAATGTACGGGTAGAGCTTGGACGCAGTGTAGCCGGGGCTCGTCGAGCCGGGAATCACCAGCATGTCCGCCTCGCGCAGAAGCTCGAGCGCGGTGAAGTAGGGGACCCGTGCCGGATACTCGCGAACGCAGTTCTCGACGCCATACTGCGCGGCGAGCGGTTCGATCGTCTTCGCCGCGTCGTCGGCGCGGCCGTAGCTGGTTCCCACGAAATGAAGCCGTACCTGCGAGAACAACGCGGGCTGCGAGACCAGGCCATCGGCGAGCGCGCCGAAGATCGCGTGCGCGGCCACGGCCATGTCGTGGCCGCCGCGTCCGACGTAGACCACGTTCACTATTCCATCTTCGCGCCGAAAGACGCAGTTCTCGGGCTTCAGCTCGTCGAGCAGCTCGAAGTCGCGCGTGGCGCCGCCGAAGGGAATCACGCTGCACGGAGTTTCGCGCATGCGCGGATACCGCTCGCGCAGCGTGGCGCAGTAGTCATCCGATACGCTGATGACGGCGTCGACACTCCGCATCGCGATGGGCTCGAGGTATTTGTCGAGCCGATGAGAAAACCAATACTTCCGCGGACGCTGCTCCTTCGGCAGGCGCTCGTAGTAGTCCGTGTGCCACGGGTCCTGCAGGTCGATCACGAACGGCACGCCGAAGCGCCGCTTCCAGTAGGCGCCGAGGATGGTCACGGGAAACATCGTCGTGGAGAAGTAGACGAGGTCCATGTCACCCCGTGCGAGCAGCCGGTTGCCTGCGTGGCAGTACTGCCACAACGAGCGGAGCGCCACGCTGCCGAGACCGAGCTTCCGCGTCCATCGCGGATCGAGCGCCGCTACGTGCTGGACATTGGTGGCCGGCGGAATGGTGCGGAGCAGCGCGTCGTCCCGCGCCATCTCGACGTAGCGCGGATCCACGGCGAGGACCGTCGCCTCCCATCCCATCTCCGCCAGGTACGGAAGGCTCTGCCGAACGCGATGCATGTCCGCCGCGTTCACCGGTGGAAAATGCGGCGAGACGATCAGGACGCGCGGCATTGCTCGCTGCCAAGGAGCTGTCGATAAAGCCGCTCGTATTCGTCTGCAATCGCCGCGGGACTGAACCGTTCTTCTCCCACGCGCCGGCACTCGCGGCGCGAGAGCTCGCCGAGCCGGTTCACGGCCTCGGCCATCTGCTCGGCAGTGTCGCAGAGAAAGCCGGTGCGTCCGTGGGCAATCCCCTCGGGCACTCCGCCGCGGCGGAAGGCGATCACCGGCGTTCCGCAGAGCAGCGACTCCGGTAGCACGACGGGGAAGGGCTCTTCCCATTCGATGGGGAGGAGCATCGCAGCGGCATTCGCGAGCAATTGGTTCTTCCGCGCGTCGTCGACCGGGCCGAGGAACACGATCTGCTCGCCGTCGATCTCCGGCCGAATCTCGCGCTCGAAGTATTCGCGCTCCTCGGGGAGGTCCGAGACATTGCCGGCGATGTGGAGCGTCCGGCCCAACTGGCGCGCAACGGCGATCGCCGTGTGCGCGCCCTTGCACCGCTCGAGCCGCCCGAGGAACGCCAGCGGTGCCGCCTGCGGATCGACGTCGTAGTTCGGAACGTATCGCTCCGCCGGCGCGCAGTTGTAGACCACGCTCCAGGCGCCGCCACCCGGTGCGCCCGTGTCCTTGATTGCCGCGCTGACGGCCGTGAAGTGGAGTTGTCTGGCACCGAGTCGGCTGGCCAACCGCATGTTGGCCGGATTCACTCGGCGCATGTACGTCTGCACTTTGACCACGTCGCGGCGAAAGACGCTCGTGAGATAGGCGAGGCGCCCAAAATTGTGGATGACGTCGAACCGCGAGGCGTCGCGGACGAGGCGCGCGGTGAGAAGGCTCGTGTTGCGGACACCGCTCCAGCGCGACCACTCGCCCTCGCGGCCGAATGGCCGAACGGGTGCCGCGGTCCGCGAGCCCGGCGCCGCCCACAGCTCGAGAGCGTGCCCGCGCGCCGTGAGCTCGTTGGCGAGGTCCGCCACGACACGCTCGATACCTCCGTAGTGCAGCGGCGGCACGGCGATGAACGGATCCATGATCAACAGGATGTTCATTCGCTCACGCCCCGTTGCGCCGCTGAATGATCGAGTTGCCGATCACGATGGCGTCCATCTTCGTGCGCAGGAAGCAGTGCATGGCCTGCTCCGGCGTGTCGACGATTGGCTCGTTCTCGTTGAAGCTGGTGTTGAGCAGCACCGGCGTTCCCGTCTGTCGCTCGAACTCCTTGATCAGCGCGTGATAGCGTGGATTCGTGCGTTGGCTCACCGTCTGCACCCGGCCGCTTCCGTCGACGTGCGTGATTGCCGGCAGCAGCGCGCGCTTCTCCGGACGCACCGCGAACACTTGCTGCATGAATGGATCGGGCGAGGCGTCGACGAAATAGTCGCCGAGCGACTCTTCGAGCACCGACGGCGCGAACGGCCTGAACTTCTCGCGGAACTTGATCTTCACGTTGATCAAGTCGCGCATGTCCGCGCGCCGAGCGTCGGCGATGATGCTGCGGTTGCCCAGCGCGCGCGCCCCCCACTCCATGCGGCCCTGGAACCAGCCCACGACCTTTCCGTCTGCGACCAGCGCGGCAGTCGCCTGGTTGAGGGCGTCTTCGTCGAGCAACGACTTGACGCAGTACGCACCGATGTCGCCGTCCTGCGCAGCCAGCAGCGCCGCGGCATCAACGTCGGTGTACTCGGTGCCCCAGTAGGCGTGCTCCATCACGAACGACCGCGGCTGATCGAGTCGCTGATGCCAGACGTAGTACGCGGCGCCGAGCGCGGTTCCGTTGTCACCGGCCGCCGGTTGGATGTACAGCTCGCGAAAGGGCGTGTGCGCCCGGATCTTCCCGTTCGCCACGCTGTTCATCGCGCAGCCGCCGGCGAGGCAGAGCCGCGAATTATGCGTCCGCTCCCAGAGTCCGTTCAACACGTGGAACATGCATTCTTCGTAGACGGCTTGAAGGGAGTGCGCGATGTCCTCGTGGCGGGCAGCGAGCGGCTCGTCCGCCGTGCGCGCCGGGCCGAGCAGCTCGTCGAGCGCCGCGCTGTACACACGGCCGAGCGTTGGCGAGCCGTCCTCCCATTCCATCTCGATGCCTTCGGACGCATGGCGGAAGTACTGCAGTTGCAGCCGAAAGCGTCCGCCGCGCTCGAGCTCCACGAGTTGACGGATGTGGGAGACGAACGTCGGCCGGCCGTACGGCGCGAGGCCCATCACCTTGAACTCGTCGCCGTACGCGTGAAACCCGAGATGCTGCGTGACGGCCGTGTAGAGAAGCCCGAGCGAGTGCGGGAAGGTCACGCGATCCAGCACGTCGATGTGGTTGCCCCTGCCGACTGCGAACGACGTGCTGACGAAATCTCCGAAGCCGTCGATCGCGCAGACGGCGGCGTCGTCGAACGGCGAAACGAAGAAGGCGCTGGCGAGGTGCGCCGGGTGGTGCTCCACGAAGTGCAACCGCGGTAGGCCGTGCAGCGGCAGCGCGAGCGCCTCGGCGAGCGGACCGCGCAGGTCGCGCACCTTGCGCGCGTTCCGCAGCCGGTCGAGCACGAGCGCGGCGCTCGGCCGGTTGGCCACCGCGAACAACGCCTTGCGCGCCAGGTTCGCGTGCGGGTCGCGGCTCACGGCGACATGGGCCACATCGGAGCCTTTGATGCCGCCGATCTCGAGACACTTGCGAATGGCGTTCGTCGGAAAGCCCGCGCAATGCTTCACGCGGCGGAATCGCTCCTCCTCGAGCGCCGCGACGAGCTGTCCGTCGCGCAACAGCACGGCGGCAACGTCGCCATGATAGGCGTTGATGCCGAGCACGTACGTCGGCGTGCTGGTCACGACGTACCACGACGGAAAGCGTTCCGCATCAGGAGGAGCGACACGAGCGTTTCGGCGTACGCGCGCTGGGCGGTGTAGAACCAGCCGGCGGGTCCGTCGAGAATCAGTCCTTTGTAAAACAGGCAGTAGAGCGGAGTGACGACGGGTAGGACGAACGCGCGGCGCCGCAGTCGATCGGCGAGGTCGAACTCTTCTGCGCGGCCCGTGCGAAGTTTCTCCGCTTCATTTGCGGCGTACGTGCGCTGCGCGGCGAGCCACGTGCGGAAGGGTTTGCGGTCGTCGTGATCGATCGTCGACGTGAGCGAGCCGATCGCGCCGTCGATCTGCAGCCGATGGGCGTGTCCGACACTCACGTAGCTCGCGCCGTTTCGCCGGTGCAGTACCACGCGCGGCGGGTACAGCGTACCGCGCAACGGGCGTCCATGACTGCAATAGCGGAAGCGCGCCGCGAACCCGCTCGCCTCGGTCTCGTCCGGCACCGCCTCGAGCTCGGCGGCGAGGTCGGCGCTGCAGATGTAGTCCGCATCGAGCGACAGCACCCACGGCGTTTTCACGTGCGCGAGCCCCGCGTTGCACTGATCGGCGAACGACGTGAAGGCCCGTTGCACCACCATGATGCGCGGATCGCCGCGAAGAATTTCCATCGTGCGGTCTTCGCTGAAGCTGTCGACCACGACGATGCGCGCCGCCCACGCCAGGCGTTCCAGCGATCGCGCGATGTTCGGTTCCTCGTCGCGCGTGATGATGAGCGGGGTGATGGAGTCGAGTCGCATTGCCCTAGGGAAGCATGACCGAGGAAGGCGGCGAGCCACCGTCGAGCACCCAGCGATAGACTTCGGCCATCTGGCGCGCGACGCTGGGCCAGGCGAACCGCGCCTGAACTTCGGCACGCCCGCGTTCGCCCATCGCCTGGCGCTGCTCGTCGGACAGCGCCAATGCCTCGCGCAACGCGTCGGCAAGCGCCGCGGGCTCGGGCTCGACGCACCAGCCGCATTGCCACTCGCTCAGCGCCGCCCACGGAGTCGCGGTCGTCGTCACGACGGGCACCGCCCGCGCCAGCGACTCGGCGACGGCGATACCAAAGTTCTCACTGTGCGAGGGAAGCACGAAGAGACTCGCCCTCTGCCACAGCTCCGCGGCGGCGTCAGGGCCTACTTCGCCGACGAAGGAGAACGCGCCGCCAACGCCGGCCGCGGCCGCTGCGCCGGCGACTCGAGCGGCGTGTCCATCCTCATCAGGACCCGCGACGATGACGCGCCACCCCGACGGCCGAAGCGCCGCCCATGCCGCGACGAGATCGAGCAGTCCTTTCTTGGGATGGATTCGCGAGAGAAAGAGCACGATCCGTTCGGCGGTGTCGATCTTCGTCTCGCGCGGACGCGTCGCGGGCAGATCGACGCCGTTCGGCACCACCGCGATCGGCACACCAAGTCCGAGCGCGCGCAGGCTGGCGGCTTCCAGGTCCGACGTTGCGTGCAGCAGGGAAGCGCCCCGCAGATCGTTTCGCTGAAATACCGGCCACGCGATCCGCTTTTTCCATGCGCGATGGCGCAGCGACCACGGCTCCAGCATCCCGCGCGGAGACACCACGAGCGGCAGGGAGAGATCGCGTGCGGCGCGCGCCGACGCGTGGTTCGTCTGAAGCCAGACGCCATTGTCGTGCACCAGCTCTGCCTTGTGTGCTTCGGCCTGTTCCATCAACGCGGCACGAAACGGGGCCGAGTGCACGGCGCGGAGTGCGCGGCCGCCGAATGCGCCGTACGATACTACTCGCACGGTCGGCGCGGCTGCCGCGGACGCGGGCGCCCCGCAGGTGACCACGTTCGCGCGGTGTCCCTCGGCGTTCAGTGCGCGACCGAGCGCGGCGACCGAGCGAGACGGTCCGCCGTCGCGTGAGTCGAGCGAGCCGACGGTCAGCAGGACCGACGTCATGCGAGCTGTGTCTCGCGCGCGCCAAGTACGGCGCGGTAGGTGGCGAGCATGTCGTCGGTCACGTCGGACACCGTGCGTACCGGTGTGATGTTGGCGCGCAGCGCGCGCAACCTGTCCGGCCGTTCCGCGCCCTCCGCGAGAACCGACGCGAGTGCGCTCGCGTTGCCCGGCTCGACGAGCACGCCGGTTCGCCCGTCGGCGACCAGCTCGGCGATTCCGCCTCGACGACTGCCGATCACGGGTGTGTGCACGGCGAAGGCTTCGTAGATCACCTGCGGTCCCGACTCCAGCCAGAGCGAGGGAACGACCAACGCATCCCACCGGCTCAACACCGACGGCAGCTCAGCGTCCGTCACCTGGTCGAGAATCCGGACGCGAGCATCATCGCTGGCGAGTCGCTCGATCGCTTCGACGAGCGGCGCGTCTTCGGACCGTCGCGTCAGACTTGTGAACGTCGCGCTGCAGAACTCGAAATCGAACGCGAGGTCGGCGGGCAATTGGCGCAGCGCATCCACCAGTACGCTGATGCCCTTCTCGTTGCTGATCCGGCCGAGATAGCCGAAGCGCGCTCGGCCGAATCGTGGGCCAGTGGTCGCGTCGCCCGCCAAACGATGCCCGTGGCGAGACTTGACGAGCTTGTCGTGCGGTACACCGTTCGCCGCTGCCACCTCCCCGACCCAATCGCACACCGCCACGACGCGGGCGGCATGTTCGGTGGCGCGGCTCCATGAACGCTTCTGCTCGACGATCGTGAGCGGAATCGCCGCCGCCGACCGCGCGCGCCGCATGAGCGGAATGGATTCGAACGGCGCCAGTGCCGCGGACACGGCGCGACAAACCGGCACCGGAACGCGCGCGGCGATCGCGGCGACACTCGCCGACACGCCTTTCGCCTCGATGCTGCAGCTGGTGCACCGCGCCTGGCGGATCACTCCGTCGCACACCTCCCGGCCGCGGTGAACCAGGTCGCCGCGGGCGCAGGTCGTCGTGCTGGAGTGAAAGGTGAGCACGGTCGGGATTCCCTCGACGTCAAGCATCTCGATGACGTGAGATTCCAATCCGAGCCGCAGGGGGTGAACGTGCACCAGGTCGGGCGCTGCGACGCGGACGACCTCGCGAAATGCAGAGAGCAGGCCGCGCCGAAGGGGCGCATTTGACGAGAGCCGCTCCATCCGGAAGCTGCGGCGATTGACCTGCACGACATGCACCGGAGTGGACGACGTGTCGCGCCGCCCCACGCCGATGGGGGGCGCGCTCGCGTCGTCGACCTCCTCGACGTAGGCGATGGCACACTCGTGGCCGCGCCGTTCCAGCTCGCCCACGAGACCGGCGACGTAGACTTCAGTGCCGCCCGTCTGCTGCGGAGGATAGCCGATCGTCACCATGAGAATTTTCATGGCGTGGTCGGAAAGGTCGCGAGTCGCCGCCCGCGCATGATGGCCGCGGCCGCGACGGCGGCGCCAAGCACGAACTCGGCGAACGCGCCCGCGAGATACCACGGCCGCACGAGCAGGGGACGGCGCAACACGCTCCGGCGGAACCGGACGCCCAATGTGGGCAGCCCGCGAATACCGAAGTTCATGAGGTAGAAGTAGAGCCAGGTGAACCAGAGCCGTCGGTCGGCGATGATGTACCGCGCCTCGCGCGTCGGCCGCCGTCCGCCCGATGGCTCCTTCAAGTGCATGAGCGCAGCCGAGGGATCGTGCACCGCCTTCACGCCGAGCCGCCGTAAACGGCAGGCAAAATCGGTGTCGTCGAGCAGCGTCCAGCGAAAATTCTCGTCGAAGCCGCCCATTCGGCGCGCAACCGACCGGCGCACCGACCCGTTGCACGACGGAAACTGATGGCTGGCGATTCGCTTCGTATACGAGTGCGGAACGTGCAGCCATCCGGTGGTCGGGTGGTCGCACTCGGGCGGCAGCACGTCCGTGGGTGAATCGCTCGGTTCGAGATAGTATCCCGCGACCGCGGCGATCTCGGGGTCGGCATAGTTGGCCCAATGCGCGCCCACCAAATCCGGCTTCATCTCGACGTCGTCGTCCAGAAAGAGCAGCACTTCGCCGCGCGCTTCGCCGATGGCGTGATTCCGTGCCCGCTGCGCGTTCGGAATCTCCTGGCGCACGAGCCGAATGATTCCCTGCGCCGAGAGCGCGCCGAGCATTTGCTGCGTCGTCGGGTCCGGTTGGTCGGACTGGTCGACGACGATGATCTCGCGCGGCGCCGGCGATTGCGCCGCGAGGCAATCCAACGTTCGCCTCAGCGCCGGGCCGCGATTGTACGTCGGTACGATTACCGACACGTCGACGCTGACGTCAGGCGTCACGGCTGGGCTCCACTCGCGCTGTACGACGCAGTCCGACGCACGCGCAGCGTCGCATCGACGGCGTCGATCAACACCGCCTGCTCGCGCTCCCAATTCCAACGGCTGCGCGCCGCGTCGAGCGCGGCCGCACGGTCGGCGGCGAGCGCGTCGGGATCTCGGCGCCACCGCTCGAGCATTTCAGCAAGTCGCGCTGGTTCCCCCGGAGGATAGAGCCGCACGGCGTCCGGCGTGACGTCGGCGATGGCGCGCTGGCCCGGCACGTCGGTCGCGGCCACGGCGAGACCGGCGAGCATGTAGAGAAACAGCTTGTTGCTCGCCGCGATGCAATTGTTCGCCGTGTGCCCCTGTTCGAGCGCGAGGCCGACGTCATGCTCCATCGTGCGCGACAGCAGCTCACCGGGTGAGACCTGCGGGTGGAACGTCACGTGCTCGGCGACGCCGTTCGCCGCGGCGATCGACGAGAGCGTTGCGAGAGTGTCCGATGAAATGGTCCCTCGCACGTGCAGCTGCACAGGTCCGCCGAGCAGACCGATGGCCACCATGGCATCGACGAGGCCGCGCTCCACTCCCACGCTTTGTGAACACCAGTAGAGCGACAAGGTGTCGCCGCGCCGATCCCGAACCTCGCGGTCGACCGTCAGCCGATCCTGCCATGGAAAGACATTGTGGACGACCGTGGGCGCGTTCATCGCGCGCCGTCTTGCGAAGGCGCTCGCGATTCCCGGCGACGACGCCGTGATGTGCGCGCAGTCGTTCGCGTACCGCGACTCGATGAAGTCGATGCGCGCGGCGCGGCCACGGCCCCAAGCGGTATCGTCGTGCTCTCCCGTGTGCAGATCCTCCACGTCATACGCGAACAGCGCATCGTGACGCCGTGCGGCCGCCGCGGCGGCGGCGAGTCCGGCTGGATAGTGGCCGATGTAGAGATCGGCATGCTCGCTCGATGCGCGACGCGCGAGCTCGGGATACAGTTGGCCGTCGGCACGCTCGGCGACATTGCCGAGCTGCCAGGCCCAGGCGGGCGCGGCGGCGAACGCGCGCTGTCGCGCCGTCGAGCGCCAATACGTTCTGCGCTCGCCCGAGCGATGGCGTGACCAACCCACAACGTCCCAGCGCCAGCGTCGCTGGTCGGCGACGAGCTGGTCGTTCGGTCGCACATGCTCCACGTCGCCCTGGCTGGACACGACGCGAACACGATAACCCGCGGCGGCAAGCGCATCGGCTTCCTTGACGACGCGCGGCATCGACGAGATGTATCCCGGCGCCACGATGCAGATCGTGCGCGCGTTCGCGTGGCTGCTCACAGCGCCAGCCCGAGCTGCTCGTTGAGGTTCGCGCGCAGCCGATCGCGAAAATGTCTCCAGGTCCAATTCGTGGCCGATGCGCGCGCAAGCCGGCGCATGGCCAGCAGCTCGTCGGGATGACTGATGCACCACTCGAGCCGGCCGGCGAGGGCGTCGGCGTCGGCGGGCGCCACGACGAAACCGTTGCGTCCTTCCTCGATCAGGTCGGCGGCGCCCGCGTTTGTCGTAGTGATGACCGGAACACCGTAGGCCAACGCTTCGCTGACCACCATGCCGAACCCGTCGCACAGCGACGGGAAGACGAGCACAGTCGCGCCGGCGTATGCGCGTTCCAGCTCGGCCGGCCCCACGCGGCCATGAAAGACGACTGACGAATCGGCCGTCGGCAGTCCGCGGCGGGGGAGATAGTTGGTCCCGAACACGTGCAACGTTGCGCCATGTCCGGGCCGCAGGCGCTTCCATGCATCGAACAGATAGTGCGTTCCCTTGGTCGCCGAGACGGCTCCCACGCAGACGACCGTCACGGAGCGCGGCGGTACAGTCGGCAGCTCCGATTCGTCGATCGCCGAAGCGCAGCCGAGCGCCGCGACCTTGATGCGTTCGGCGGGGATTCCGGCGGCCACGAGTGTCGAGGCGGTGAACGTCGAGCTGGCGTGCACGGCGGTGGCCAGCCGCGCTTCGGCATCGCGGCGCGCGTCGCGGATCGGTGAGAGCTCGAGAATGCGCTTGGTGCTCGGCACGCGGAGCTCGGGAAACCGCTCGTATTCCACGTCGACCCATTTCTCGCGCGCCGAGTGATGCGGGCTGAGAAATCCGACGACGCTCGGAATGCCGGCTTCGCGCGACGCTGTGATCGAGGCAAGCGCACCGTGCTCCACGCCGAAGAAGACGTCGAAGTTGCCGCTGCGGACGAGGCGCGCGCTGCGCGCGTCGAGCCGCCGTTCGCTGCGCTCCCAGATCCAGTCTTGCACCAGCGGGCCGAACCCGAGCTGAATGGACGCGAGCCGCGGAAGCTCCCATACCCAATCGGCCACCACCATGTTGCCCGGAACGCTGGTCACGCGGCGCCGCGCGAGCTTGCCGGTGAGCCGGGGGCTGAGCGCCGACAACGCGCTGCTCACGAGGTTCGCGCGGCGGCTGCCCGCTTTGTCGACACCGCCCGTGCGATACTCGCCGAGCGCGCCCGACTCGAAGAACGCCAACGCGATGTTTTGCAGATGGGCGTTATGCGGACTAGCCGAGAGCAGGACGCGCGTCGTCATGAGGCGTCCACGTCGCTCGCGCGGAGGAGCGGAAGCACGCTCGCCTTTCGTCCGAGGACGAGGCCTTTCGCGACTCCTCGGGCGAACCACCATGCGCCGGGCACGATCGCGCCCGTCGCCAACCGCCGGCGCGTGAGCACGTCGCGCCGGAAGTGTCGCGCGAGCGTCGGCCAGAAGTGCCGCGGCATGGGACGCTGGCGCGAATGCTGGTAGACGATGTTGGCAGTCGCATTCATCATTCGGCGGTCCACCGCCGCGGTCGATTTGCACCCGCCAGACGGTTGCTGCAGATGAACGAGTGCTGCACACGGCTCGTATCTGATGCGCGCTCCCGTCTGAATGAGCCGATGGGAGAACTCCGCGTCTTCGCCGGTCGCGACGTCGAAAAAGCGCTCGTCGAACCCGCCCACGGCGAGGATCGACTCGCGGCGGAAGGACATGTTGCATCCCACGGCCCAACGCGCGTCGAACGCAACGTCCAGATCGAAGCGCATCGCTCCGCGGCGCTCGAGCGCGCTCCAGAACTCGGCGGGCACGCGATCCATCGGCACCAGAGCGGCGCCCGGGCTCACCGCCGGACCCGTCACGCCGCCGATCGTCGGGTCGGCGTATGCCGCCGCGTGCGCGGCGAGAAAGCCGTCGGTCGGTATCACGTCGTCGTCGACGAACACGACGACTTCACCCGCGGCCAAGCGTACGCCGTGATTCCGCGCGCGCGGGAGACTGCGGTAATCGACGCGCACCAGGCGGATCCGCGACGCCGCGCTCGCAAGGTACCGCTCGGTCTCCGCGGAGTGCGACGCCGTCTGATCGATCACGATCACTTCGAAGCGATCGTACGTCTCGCGCGACACGAAGTGCTCGATCGTCGCACAGAGGCTCTCCTCGCGGTTGAGGGTGGGGATCACCACCGACAGCTCAATCGACATCGACACTGGTGCCGCTTCTGGGAAGCAGTGACGGCGCGCCGGCCGCGAGGCCCGTCTCCGCGAACAGGCGCGCGAAGCGATGGACGTACGTATGCTCGCCGAGTGTTCGGTCGTAGCCTGCGCGCGCGATGGCGGCGCGTTCGTCGTCGTGCTGCAGATAATACGTGGCGCGCTCCACGACGTCGTTCAGGGTGGTGAAGCGAACGATCTCTCTGTCCGGAGTGAAGTACGCTTCGAGGTCGTCCGCGCCGCCCGTCAGCGTGAATCCACCACAGCCCGGCACCTCGAAGTTGCGGCCCTTGATCTGATCGCCGGGGGCGGCCGCGGAAACGACAGGCGACACCGTCTCGGCGCGCGCCTGCAGGGCGCCGCGCGAGTAGCGCGCGGCGCGTGCGAGCTGTTCGCCGCCGGGGATCGCGCGCACCACGCTCCGCATGCGGTTCACCATGGAGCGCCGCGCCGTCGGCGTTGCAGACGCGTTCGACAGATTGAGATTGATTCGCGAGGCGTTGAACACGTCGATCATCTCATCCTGGCCCAAGCGGCCGAGCGGCCATCCTTCGCCCCAGCATCGAACCTCGAGACCCGCGGTGCGAAGCGCGTCGATGATCGCCGGCCTGTTGCCGTGCGGCTGGCCGACGAACGTGACGTCGTAGCGCAGGGCCACGTCACGCCGCTCGTACAGGAAGTGGTTGCACGCCCACTGGCTTTTGAGAACGTTCTCGATACCCGCGGCCCGATATCGCGGAAGGGCGCTGTTCGCGGTCGTGATCGTCCAGTGAAAGCAGGGCGCCCAATGCCGCGAAAAGCTCTCGAACCGCCAGTGGTCGTCGCAGAACCAGTTCGCCGTGACGATGCCGGCGTCGGATATGCTGCGCACCACCGCGCGGTCGAGCTCCTCGCCCGTGAGCACGAAGAACGCGAGATCCGGCTTCTCGGCCATCGCCGCGTCGGCGAGGCGCTGATTCATTGTCGCGCGTCCATGGCGGCGAAGCAGCGTTCCGAAGTCGAAGTAGAGAATGTCGTGTCCGCTGTTCAGCAGCGAGTGATGGAAATTCCAGTGCTCGAAGCTGAACCCGCGCGCGGGATCGCCGTAGTCGTACTTCTGCGCGACGTAGAGAATTCGCATGTGCCGCGTCAGACGCCGATGTAGGTCATGCCGGGCAGTCCGATCGGCTGGCGAATGATCTGCGCGGACGCGGTCGTCGACAACAGCTTCTCCACCGCGAGATGCGGCCCGTGATTGTACGGCGATCCCGGCTGCCAGAACGTGTCGTGGACCAGCGCGCACCCGGTCGTGATCAGTTGAACCAGCCGCAGCTCCGTCTCGACCGTGTTCTGCCGGTGATCGCCATCGATGTAGAGCAACACGGGACCGGCTGGATTGTCGGTGAGGATGCTTCGCGCCACGATGTAGCCGTCGCCGAGGTGCTGGATCACCGGCAGGCCGCGCACGAACGAGCCGAGCGAGTCGTCCGCATACTCGGGATGATCCGGATTGTGCAGGTCGATCGTGTGGATCGTCGCCTTCACCTCCAGGCGGCGCGACAGCTCGTACCAGATCCGCGCGGACTTGCCGACGTGCGTTCCGATGTCGACGACGGTCGCCGGCCGATGAAATCCAAAGGCCGCGGTCATGAGCATGAGCTCATCGAGCGAGTAGGGAATCGTGCCGACGATCTTCACGAGCTCGAGCACGATTTCCGACGCAGCCCATTTGTCCACCTCGAGCCGTTGCCCCGGCACGCCGTGGTGCCGCACCGCGATGTCGGCCGGGACGGAGGGAGTCTGTTTCCTGCGACGCAAACGACTGAAGATGCTCACGCGGCTCCGCTGCTCCGGGCTCCGACGGCCTCTTCGTACAGCTCCTCGTATTCCACCGCGATCGTCTCCCACGTAAAGCGGCTCCGCCAGGCCGCGCGGCCGTCGTCCGCCATGCGCCGCCGTGCAGTCTCGTCGCGCCAGAGCGACTCGATCGAGCGGGCAAAGTCGGCGGGTTCGGCGCGCACCGCGCCGTCGGGTGTGCGGCGGGACGGCACCAAGATGCCGCTGTTGCCCCATCCGGCAATCTCGGCGGCGTTGCCCGCCGCCGTGGTGATGAACGGAGTCCGGCTGGCCATCGCTTCGAATAGCACGAGCGGTGAGCACTCGACCGCGGAACCCAATACGAAGAGGTCGGCCGCATGATAGGCGGCGACGATCTCGGCGCGCGAGAGGTCGAGAACGAGCACGCGCTTGCGCCCCAGGCTGAACACCTGCGCCACCGAGGCGCTGCGGCGACAGGCTGCCGCGCACCCGCCGCTCGAGAGCGCGTTGCCCGCGATGACGAGCGTGGCCGGCCCGATCCGGGCACGCACGAACGCGTCGATGACGAGCGCGTGCCCTTTGAGCCCGGTGTGGGTGCCGACGGACAGCAGGAGCGGCGACTCCTTGGCGATGCCGTACCGCTCGCGAAAGAGCGCGCCACCGCCTCCGCCGAATTCGTCGGCGCCGCACCCGTTCGGAATGATGCGCCGGTTGGTGAGCCCGTGCTTCCGGGCAAAGCCCGCGTCCTGATACTCGTCCGAATGAAAGATGAGACGATCGTATTTGCTCAACGTCTGCGGCAACGCGCGGAAGTACGGCGCGTGCGACGGATCGTGCAGCGCCGAGAAGCCGCACGGGGCGAATATCTTTGCGTAGGGCAGACGGTCGAGCAGAGGAAAGACGAGATCGGCCGACCACTGTTGGGCGGCATAGTTCATCATCACGTCGCCATCGTATGAAAGCAGGAAATCCTGATAGCCGGACACGTCTCCGCGAAAACCGCTCGTCTGGCTCCCCTGGACGTCGAACTCCACGATCCGAACGCCGTTCGACACCTGGCGCGTTCTCTCCGTGAGCCGCGACGTCGCGACGGTTACGTCGTGACCCCGCGCGGCGAGTCGCTCGGAGATCTGTCGCACGACTTCCTGCGCGCCGCCGACACTGGGCGGATAGAACAGCGCGGTATGGAGAATTCGCATTGCGCTGCGCTACGAGGCTCGGGTGGCGACCACGCCGGCATACGGCGTGTACGACGGATGGCCGTATGGCAGCGCACGCAACGCACGGCTCAGCGTCCGCACCGTGCGCACCGCGGCGCGCTGCAGGCGGTTCCGCGGCTGTTCGTCGACCCAGAAGGCGAACCTGCCGAAATACCCGGACCAGTCGATCGTGAAGCCAAGCTCGGCGAGCACCGCGTTCCATGCCGCAGGGTTCATCGCCGCGACATTGTGCCGGCGGAGATTCTCCTCGTCGAGCGCGCGATGCAGCCAGTATTGCACGCCGCCTCGGAAGTTCGGCACCGTCACGATGAGCCGGCCTCCGGGTCCGACGAGCGCGGCGTGACGCCGCAGCGCAAGCTCCCACTCCGCGAAGTGCTCGATGAACCCGAACGAGCAGACGAGGTCGAACCGGCGTCTGAAATCGAATGTCATGAAGTCGGCTTGGTGAAACTCGCCCACCCGATGCCCCTGCGACGACAACCAGCGGGGGAGGTCGCTCGACGTGCGCGGCGTGAGATCGATGCCGGACAGCTCGTAGCCTAGACCGCCGATCACCGAGAGGTAGCGCCCAGGAAAACAGCCGACCTCGAGACAGTCGCCTCGGCCCGCGCACACCTGCCGCTCGATGAGCTCGCGTAGCGGATCGGCGGGCGCCGCAACCGAGAATCCCATCGTCTCGTACGCGGTATCCCAGTAGCTCTGGTGGGCCAGACTCCCGATCATCGGCGCTCCGTGTCCCAGCGCAGCAGCGGCCGCACGACGCCCGGCATGTCACCCGCGTAATCTCCGCGCGCGGATTCGCCGGAGAGGGTGTCGACCACCTGCACCGTCGCGGCGTCCGGCTCGAAGAAATGCACGGTGTCCGGATTGTGCGTCACCACCGCCGGCCAGATCGAGAACGTTCCTTCGGCCAGCAGATTTCCGGGAATGCGCAGCGTGCTGCGATAGTGGCCCACGGTACGCGGCGTATGCCGCCAGGCGATGTCCGTATCCTGAGCCACGAACGCCACGGTGCCGTCGTCGGCCACGATGTGCAATTTTGGAATCATCGCCATGCCAGGACGTAGCACTTCGTACTCGATGACGATGTCAACGGGACGCCGCACATCGATGGGCCCGGTGACGGTCGCGTTGTCGACCTTGACGCCCACGAACGTGAGCCGCGCCCATTCGTTGCCGGGCGCGGTGCGCGCGTCGTCCCATGTTCGCGCTGCCGACAACGTGGACTCGCCGCTGGTGTATCGCGCGATCACCGCGTGCGGCGCACCGTCCATCACCACGCGGCCACCGTCGAGCAGCACTGCGCGCGTACACAGCCGGCGAATTGCGTCCATGTTGTGGCTGACGAAGAGCACCGTGCGCCCCTCGCGCGTCAGGTCGCCGAGCTTGCCGAGGCATTTTTTCTGAAACGCCATATCGCCCACGGCAAGCACCTCGTCGACGACGAGAACTTCGGGCTCCAGGTGTGCGGCAACGGCGAACGCCAACCGCACTTGCATGCCTGACGAATAGCGCTTCACCGGCGTGTCGATAAATCGATCCACGCCGGAAAACTCCACGATCTGATCGAACTTTCGCTCGACCTCCACCTTCGTCATCCCGAGAATCGTTCCGTTCAGGTAGACGTTCTCTCGTCCCGTGAGCTCGGGATGAAAGCCGGTTCCAACCTCGAGGAGGCTCGCCACTCGGCCCCGCACCGTGGCGCAGCCGGACGTCGGCTCGGTGATGCGAGACAGAATCTTGAGAAGCGTACTCTTGCCGGCGCCGTTCCTGCCGATGATGCCGACGATCTCCCCCTCGGCCACCGCGAACGACACCGCGCGCAACGCCCAAACGATGTCGTCCGCTTCGCTCGCGCTGTCGACGCGAGTGAGGTCGCGGAGCCGCCGGAGATTCCGAAGCGGCGCGCTCATCGCATCGACGACGGTGGCGGCCAGCGTGTCCTTGCGGCGCTCGCGCACGTCGATGCGGTACTGTTTGCTCAGCCGATCGATCGCGATGGCTTCGGTCACGCGATGTCCGCGAAATGACGTTCCATGCGGCGGAAGTAGAGCGCGCCGGTCACGGCGAGTACGATGGAGCTCGCTGCTCCTACTCCGATGAGATCCCAGGGCATGGGCGTCGTGCCGAGGATCGACGCCCGGAACCCTTCGATGACGCCCGCCATCGGATACAACCCATAAATGAGCCGAATCGCCCGCGCGTTGCTCCCGAACTTCTCGGCAATCAGCGATACCGGCCACACGACGGGCGCGGCGTACATGAGCAGTTGTGCCAGGAACTGCACACCGTGCTTCACGTCGCGATAGCGAACCGCGAGCGCCGACAACCACGTGCCGATCCCGAACGCCGCGAGGCACATCAGGACGACCAGCACGGGGAACATCGCGATCGCCGCGGTTGGCTTGATCCGGTACGCCGCGAGCAGCCCGGCCAGCACCACGGTGGCGACCGCGAAATCCACGAGCGCAGCCAGCACCGGCGTGAGTGGGATGATGAGCCGCGGGAAATACACTTTGCTCAACATCGGCGCGTTGCTGATCAAGCTCGTCGTCGCCCCCGTCATGGCGGTGGAGAAATACGTCCACGGCACGAGGGCGGTGAACGAGAACACGGCGTACGGCACGCCGTCGCTCGGAATGCGGGCCAGGCTCCCGAATACGACGGTGAACACCAGCATCCCGAACAGCGGACGGAGAATCGCCCATCCGAATCCGATGACGGTCTGCGCATAAAGCGATTTCACGTCGCGCCGCACGAGGAACCAAAGCAGATCCCGATATGCGAGCAGCTCGCGCCAATCGAGCGCTCGCCATCCCGAGCTCCGTTCCAGCCGCGTGACCGGGCGCGCGGCGGCGGGGATGATGACGTCGGGGATCGCGCTCATTGCGCCGACACCGCGTGCATGGAGCGCGCGCCGGAGGGCAGGGCCACGAGCTCGGAGAGGGCCTGGCGCCAGCGCGACTGAAACGCCGACACGCTAAAGTGCGCGAGGTCTGCCTGCGTCGGCCGCTCGGCCTGGGTCGCCACGCGCACGATTGCGTCACGCAACCCGCGCGCATCGTCCGGATTCGTCGCCACCCCGCACGCTGTACCACGAATCGTCTCGCCGCTTGCGTCGAGCGTGCTCGCAACCACCGGAACGCCACACGCCATCGCTTCGAGATATGCAATCCCGAATCCCTCGCCTCTTCCCGGCATCACGAACACGTCGGCGAGTCGCAGGTGGTCCGTTTTCTCCGCTTCCGGCACATAGCCGATGAAGCGAACGCGGTCGGCGACGCCCAGCTCACGTGCAAGGGTCTCGAGACGCGGCCGGTCGTCACCGTCACCGGCCACGACGTAGGCGACGGATGGAATCGCGTTCGCAACGGCCGGCAAGACGCGCAACACCTCGTCGACACCCTTGTAACGCTCGGCCGCTGAATAACGTGCCAACGTCATGAGCACGAGTTTGCCTTCGAGCGCGTATCGCGACAGGAGGTCGCCGCGCTTGGGTCCGGGCGCAAAGAGGGTGGCATCGACACAATTCGGGATGACACTCGTCTCCTCGGTGCGCATCGCGCTCCAGCCGGAAAAACGAGCGCGGGTGAGGTCACTCACCGCGACCACGCGTTCAGCGCGCCGCGCGAAGAACCGCGCGCTACGGTTGTGCGGGGGCTGCCACGCTTCGATCCCGTGCGTCACGAGCAGCCACGGCGCGCCGGAGCGCCACGCGGCGTACGCCGCGAGCGCACTCAAATGGACGTGCCCACAGACAACCGCGTCGAACCGGTGGTCGCGCAGTGCGGCCATGGTTTCACGAACGAAGGCGATCTTTCCACCGGCGGCGACAGAGCGGAAGTCCACCTTCGCTGGTATCGCGCCGATCGGTTCGGCGATCGTGCGCGGAATGGCGATCACGGAGTCGCACGCCGGATCGGCGCTCAACGCGGTGAGCAGATCGCGATTGAACTTCGCGATGCCTCCGCGCCCGCCAAATGCGTCGGTGACCAGCACCAGCACGTTCATGCGGCGCCTGCGTACAGCATGCGTGCCCACCCGCGCAGTCCACGATCGTGCACGCCGCCACGCGACCGCGCCGCCCACTCGCGGGCAGGCACCGCGAAGCCGGTCTTCGGCCGACCGAGCACGTTGGCCGGAAGCGATCGCGTCACCGCTCGCGCAAGCGACTGCTTGTTGGCCATGCCCGCACAGGCGAACGGCGCCGCCGCTTGCCAGAGCGTCCAGTCGACGAGCGGAACGCGAACTTCCACCGAGTGGCTCATGCCTGCCCAGTCGACGTCGCGCAGCAGCCGGTCGCGCATGTACCACGTGCTCTCGAGCGCCGAGATCTTCGCGTGATCGCTCGTGAGGCCGGCAATGGACGCGGAGAGCCGGCCCACGGTATCGAGCTCCGCGAGGCCGTCGCGCACCAACTCCGCGTCGAGAACGCTCGGCAACTCCCACGGCATGAACAACGCGCGCCGGAGCAAGAAGCTGCTCGCGTGGTCGCCGCCGTACTCTACCAGCCCCGCGTACTTCGGCGACGCGGCACGCGGCAGTATCGGCGCGATCACGTTGCGCATTGCTCGCCCCACGGCCGGCCGATGCGGCACATGTCCGACAGCCGCGATGAGTCTCGGGATGTCGCGAAAGCTTGGATAGCCGCCAAACAACTCGTCGCCGCCCAACCCCGACAAGGCCACCTTGAAGCCGCACGCCGCGGCGGCCTTCGCGACGAAGTAGCTGTTGATGCCGTCGGTGGACGGAGAGTCCATACGATCGATCAACGTCTCGACGTCCGCCTCGAACGTCTCGCGCGTGATCCAGACCGTGCGGTGCTCGGCGCCGTAGTGTGCGGCCACGGCTTCGGCCGTCGCAGTCTCGTCCTGCGCCGTTCCGCGGTACTCGTCGAACCCGAGCGTGATCGTGCGCGGTATCGCCCCCGTTTCCGCCGCCAACCCGAGGATCGTGGCCGAGTCGAGTCCAGCGGAGAGAAAGACCGCCACGTCCACGTCGGCGACGAGATGGTGCTTCACACTGTCGACGAGCGCGTCACGCAGCGCGCCGGCTGCATCGCGCTCGCTCGGCCGGTTCGCCTCGGCGACCGACAGCAGTTCACGTACGCTGGCGAATGTTCGCGTGGACTTCCGTCCGTCGCGCGTGACGCGCATGACGGTGCCGGCCTCGAGAGAGCGAATGCCCCGATGGAGCGTGTACGGCTCAGGGACGTGGCCCCACAAAAAGAATCCGACGTGTCCTGCCGGCTCGGGTGACGTGTCGACCGCGCCCCCTGCACGCAACGCCTTCACCTCCGAAGCCGCGCGAACGCAGCTGCCGTCATCGGCATAGTAGAGCGGCTTGATGCCGAACGGGTCGCGGGCGAGCACGAGCTCGCCTTTGACGCTGTCCCACAGCGCGAAGGCGAACATGCCGCGGAGCTCCGCGAACATCGCGTCGCCACGGTCGGCATAGAGATGGAGCAGGACTTCGGTGTCCGAGTCGGACGAGAATCGGTATCCACGTTGTTCCAGCGACGTGCGCAGCGCTCGATAGTTGTAGATCTCGCCGTTGAACGAGATGATCGCCGCGTCATTCGCGGCGCGCATCGGTTGCGCCCCGCGATCGCTGAGGTCGATGATCGCCAAACGCCGGTGGCCGAGCGCGACGCGCTCGTCCGCGCTCACCCACGTGCCGGCGCCGTCAGGGCCGCGCGGCGCCATGCGATCGCACGTGCGTTGGAGCTCACGCCGATCGACGAGATTGCCGCGAGCACCATAGGCCAGAACCGCCGCGATTCCGCACATCGTCGTCGACCGCTAGCCGGCTGTAGTGTGCGCGGACACGTCAGCGCCACCGCGCGTTGCGACGCGCACGCGTGACCCGATCCGCCGCAGCGCTCGCACCGATTCCGCGCTGATGAGGAGAAAGGCGAGAGGAAGAAACGGCAGATAGAAGATGATCGCGTTGATGTGCAGGTGATTGATCATGTGATTCCGCATCGGCACCGCCCACGACACGCTCGCGGTCAAGCCGACGAGCGCGGCCGCGGCGAACGCCTCGCGCGCGTCCAACAGTCGGCCCGGTGCGGCACGACGGGCACGCAGCACTCGCCAGATCAGCGCGAGCGCCACGCCGATCACGAATCCGATCGGCACACCGACGTGCGCGCCTGGAATCGTGAACGCGGGCTGAAGCAGGTAGCCGCCCGTGGCCACCGCGGCCAGGCAGCCGCGCTCGCACCACGGCGCACGCGACACGACTTCGCGAAGCAATCGAGTGCCCGGCGGTGCATAGCCGAATCCGAGGCTCGACACGCCAAAGCTCCGGTACACGACGCGGTCGCCGAGCACCGCCACCGCGCGGTCCCAACCGCCGAGATACTCGGCGAGCTTGTGCAGATGCAGTGCGATCGCCGCGACGACGGCGAGCCCGCCGACGGCAATGAGTAGAACCACATGACGAGCGACGACACGGAGCGACGCGCGCTGCGTCTCGAAATACACGAGCGGCACCGCGGCGCCGAGCGCAACGTTGGTGATGTACTCGTAGCTCGAGAGCGCGCGAAGCAAAACGAGTCCAAAGACTCCGGCGCACACGATCGGAATCCGCCAGCGATCGGACAGGCGCGGGTAGGCGAGCCAGACGAACAATACCGGCAGATAGCAGGTCCAGATTTCCCAGTACAGACTCCGCGAGAACAGCACCAGCCAGTTTGACGCGGCGAGCAATACGACGCTCGATACTGCCGCGGCGAGTCCGAGCTCAGCGCGCGCCGCCGTCACGAGCGCCGCGAGCACGAGCGCCAGGGCCAGGGCGGTGAAGAGATGCAGCCGCGCGATCGACAGGCCGGTTCGCTCGACGTCCGTGCCAGCCAGCCACGCCGCAATCGTCCCCTGTAACCCGAAGTGCGACAAGTATGCTTCTCGTCCCGCCGCGTCGGCCCGAGCCGACGGCGGTCGCGAATACAGACGCTGCGTGTTGTGCGCCGCCGATGCCACCAGGAAGCCGCCGAAGAATGCATCGCGTCCCTCGGCGTGCGTCACGATACGCTCAACGACGAGAGCATCCGAGTCTTCTTGAAAGCTCGCGAATTGCCCAGGGCCGCCGACGCCGAAGATGTTCGTCGCGAAGCTCGCGAACAACGCGATTGTCGTTGCCGCGAAAAAGACCGCCTGCCGACCGCGCCTGCCAACGTTCACGAGTGCGCGACGACCCGCGCGTCGGTGGGATTCTGACAGGAGGCCTCGTTCGGCCGCACGCTCATCAAGAACGCCGCATACGCCCGTTCGATTCCGCTCTGCAGCGGCGTCCGCGGCCGCCACCCCAGCGCTTGCAGCCGCGCGATGTCGAGCAGCTTTCGCGGCGGTCCGTCCGGCTTGCTCGTGTCGTACACGACGTCGCCCTCGTAGCCCACGACGCCCTTCACTAACTCCGCGAGCTCGCCGATGCGGATGTCCTCACCGCAGCCGATGTTCACGATGTGCATCGGATCGTCGTAGCGCTCCATGAGGAACACGCACGCTTCCGCCATGTCGTCCACATACAGGAACTCGCGGCGCGCGTTCCCGGTCCCCCAAATCGGCACGCTCGGCGCGCCCTGGACTCTTGCCTCGTGGAACTTCCGGATCAACGCCGGGAGCACGTGGCTGTTCAGCAAGTCGAAGTTGTCGCCCGGTCCGTAGAGGTTGGTCGGCATCACCGAGATGAAGTTCGATCCATACTGCCGGTGATACGCCTGGCACATCTCGATGCCGGCAATCTTCGCGACCGCGTACGGCTGGTTGGTCGGCTCGAGGTAGCCGGAGAGGAGCGCGTCTTCGGTGATCGGCTGCACGGCCTGGCGCGGATAGATGCACGAGCTGCCGAGGAACATCAGCTTCTCGACGCCGTACCGATGCGCGGCTTCGATCACGTTGCACTGGATGGCCAGATTGCTGCGGATGAATTCCGCGGGCAGCGTGTTGTTCGCGTGGATGCCGCCAACCTTGGCGGCGGCGAGGAACACATAGCGCGGGCGCGTCTCTTCAAAGAACTCGAACACGCGCCGCTGGTCCTCGAGGTCCAGCTCGGCGCGCGGCCGGAGCAGCAGCGCCGAATAGCCGGCATCGACGAGCCGGCGAACGAGCGCCGAGCCGACGAGGCCGCGATGTCCGGCGACGTAGATCTTGTCGGTGAGCCGCATCATCTCCCTCGGTTGTTCTGCTGGGACCGGCGTGGGGCGGACGGCCGTCAGGCTGACCGCACACGAAAGCCGGCCTGCGCGAGCTTGACGAGCGCATTCACGCGCTCGCGCTCCCGTGTCGCGAAGAGCGCGTCCGGCGTCGGGACTCGCTCGATTTGTACGATTCCGTGTTCGTTCATCCGTGCGCGGAGCTGGGCGATCACGTCGGGCGGAACGCGCGCCGGCAGCTCGCCGCACTGGACCACGTAGAGCACGCCGAGCGTGTTGGCCAGCGGGCGTGGGCTGCGAGCGAAGGGCAGGCCGACGAAGAGATAGCGCGGGAAGAGCGGGCGCATTCCGGTGCGCGATCCCACGCGAGGGAGCAGCGTGAGAAATCCCTGATGGCGGAGATTGATGTCAGCCCACGTCTCGGTGTGCGGCTTGGTATAGAGCAACAGCCACGAGACGTCGGAATCACAGCAAGGGACAGGCACGGGCGAACATCCTGAGCTGACGAGCACGCTACCGCCAGAATCTGCACCTGAGCGGCGGCGCGGATCCGGAAACGACCTCTTCCCCTATTCTCTGATTATGGAGCTGACGATCCGCTGCCCGTCATCGGGTGCGTACCCGGTTCGACGTCGCTCAAGCTTCGGGGGGCCGGCCAGAGGGATGGACAGCTGCCGAGCGAACGTCAAAGCGCGTTCGAGATTACTCCTAGCGCCGCGTCGTGCCAGGGGAGGGGAGAGTCGATGCCCAAGATAAGGGCCGGCGCCTGGCGTGCAAGGACCACTTGTTTCCCGCCGGCAACGGAACTGTCACGGGCGGCTCGCCGTGGCCACGCGCAGGGCCACGAGCACCGCAACCAAGCTCTTCGCGCCCTCGGCGGTCAGTGTGTTGGCTCCCAGCGCCGCGCGGATCGTGGAGATCGCCTGGCCAATCGCCGGGGTCGCGCCGGTCGTCGTCGTCAACCCGCCAATCGCGCCCACGGCGTTCGCCACGGCCGAAACCACCGTAGCCGGTACGCTCGCCGCGGTTAGGACGTTCGCCACCGCCGTGCTCGCCGCTTGACCGTTCGCGGATGAGGGCGTCGTAATCGCATTGGCGATGGCCTGGCCCGTGGCCGGCGGCAGGCTGACGGTGATCGACCCACCGGCGGCCGTGGTCAGCGTCATGGATCCGGTCTGCAGTCCAGCGACGATCTGGGTCGGCGTGGACGTCACCCCGCCCCCGACCGTTCCCGAGGACGTCACCGTCACACCGGCGGAATTAGGGGTGGCCGAGCCGCCGCCGGCTGGGGCGCCGCCCGCGGCGCCGTTCCCGTTCCCGCTGCCGCTGCCGGAGGTGCTTCCAGAACCGCTTCCGGACGGCCCGTAGGTGTTGCCCGTCGTTCCGGAGCTCGAGCCGGTGTTCACTCCTGTATTGTCCGAGCCGTTCCCTGTGGGGGCGCGGCTGAACCCGATCCGGAAGCCGAAGCGATTCTGCGCACTCGCCGCCGAGGTGAGGCTGGCGACGAGTAACAGGCCGAGGATGACGGGGTTAACGCGTTTCATAGTAATGATCCGTTTCAATGATTCCGTCCCAATAGGTCGCTCACCTTCAATCCCATCCCCGCCCCGATGACCAGCCGAGCGCCGTCACCCGCGGTGTGCGTCAGATCCGCGAGGCCGACCGAGACCACGAGCGGCGACCGCCGAAAGGGCACGAGCGACAATCCCGCGGCCAGATCCTGGCCGGTCCAATCTCCGATGAGCGATGCGCGCTCGTGAATCCGCAGCCCGACGCTGCCGAACGCGTTGACCCCCTTCTTGCCGGCGAGCAGATCCCGCTCCGGCAAGTATCGGCTGTTCCCCACGCCTGCGTTCCAGGCAAGGCTGCCGAAAAAGTCGTTCGCGTTCTCGCGCATCTGGACCGTGTGCGACACCACGCCATAGACGCTGGCACCGCCATCTGTCCCACCCCAGTTCGCCGCGTTCTCGAAGCCGACGGCGACGCCGTATGCGCCCGGGAGCACGCGGTGAATCTTGAGGCTCACGGAGCCGTTGGTTCCGACACCCTGTCGGAACGTGGACGCCGAGTTGAGCACGACCTCGAGGCCCAGGTCGCGGGTAGGGCTGCCGAGGCCGAACCCGGCGGAGAGTGAGCCGTCGTGCGCGCGCGTGTAACGGGCGCGCGACTGGTAGCCGCCGCCGAAGAAGACGTCGCCCCACGACGCCCCCCATGCGCTGACCGAGCCCGAGCTGCTGCCCGGCTGCGCACGCAGCGCGGTCGTGACCATCTGTGCCGTGGTGGGAACCTGCACCGCGATCGCCGCGGCGTCGGCGATCAGGCTATCGAGGCGAAGCAACATCTGGCCCTTCGACGAATCTCCCTGCTGCGCCGCGGCTCCGCTGGCGCTCATGACAAGGAAAATGACCGCCGGAGCGCCCAAGCAGCGCAAACGCGGATTCACGGGCCCTCCGGGGTTCGAGGCTCTCATTAATACGACTGAACGCACGATCACACCAGCCTGTTCGCGTGATCTCAATCTTCTTCTTGTGCTGCCGATACTCACCCACGGAGCGCGCAACGCCGCGCGCAGCAACGGAGACTTACCGTGGGTCATCTCAAGCTCGTCCTCGCTGTCATCGGTCTGTTTGGCATCGGCAGCACCTGGCAGCACCATCACGTCGACTATGAAAAGCACCCGCCGCAGGTGCTCATCGTGGGCGCCGCGCGCGACACGCTGAACGCCGCCTACGCGGCGTACGAACAGCCCGCCGCCGCCGTCCCGTTCGTGGAGCAGGGCTTCTGCGCGCGCTCGTGGATCTCCTATCGCACGAGTTGGAACACCACCGTCATTCGCGTAACGAGCGTGGTTCGCTCGGAGACCGGCGCCTCGCCGATCCGTGTCTTCATCCCGTGCACGCAGTCCCAGAGCACGGGCGGTGGAATTGTCTTCCATACGCATCCGCCGCAGCAATGCGTGGTGAAAGGAAATTGGGCCGAGTGGTCGGACTGCGTGCCGTCCACCGACCACGCAGCCGCGTGCCGCCCCAGCGGCCTGGACCTCGCCGACACGCTCGAGCACACGGCGATCCCCGCGCGCTTCATCGTCTGCGGGCGCGACCGATTCGTCTTCTATCACGGCACTGAAGCGCTGTAGCGGCGCAACATGCTCCCTCTTGCGCATATGTCGGCTATCTACCTATCATAGGTAGACTATCGACATATCACCGCGGAGGGCGCCATGTCGTTCATCGACGGACTGCGGCACCGGATGCGCGTCTGGACCGGACGCGCGGCATACGAGCGTGCGCTTGGGGAGGAGGTCGACTTCCACCTCTCGCTCGATACCACCCAGCAAACGTCTGTGCACGGCAACGAGGCGGCGGACGCGGCCCGCCGGCGGTTCGGCAACGTCACCTATATAAAAGAAGAGACGCGTGCCGTAGCGGGGCTCGGCGCGTTCGACGGCATTGCCCAGGACGCGCGGCATCTGGCTCGGTCGCTCCGCCGGTCGCCCGGCTTCACGCTCGTCGCCATGCTCACGCTCGCGATCGGCATCGGCACGACGACGGCCGTGCTGAGCGTCGTCGACCACGTGCTGGTGCACTCGCTTCCGTTCCGCGACACCGGCCGTCTCATGACGCTGCTCGAGCGCGACGAGCACGGTGGATTCCGCGGACCGTCCTACCCCACGGTGCAGGACTGGCGGCGCGACGCCGGCGCACGCGAAGCGTTCGAGGACATCGCGTTTCTTCGCGGCGAGCCCATCATTCTCACTCGCCCGGACGGACCGGAGCGGATCCTCGCCGGCTTCGTCGATCCGGGCTTCTTCTCCATCCTCGGCGTCGCGCCGCTGCTCGGGCGCACGCTCGTCGAGGGCGACGAAAGCGCTGGTGCGCCACCCGTCGCGGTGCTCTCGTACGCGCTGTGGCAAGAGCGGTTCGGCGGTGATCCGGCAATCGTCGGAACGCGGATCAATCTCGACAGTCTGCCCACGACGGTGGTGGGCGTGCTTCCCTTGGGCGCCGGGTATCCGACGTTTTCGTCGGTCTGGCAACCGATTGGCCACGACCGGAACCGCGCTCCACTCGAAAAGCGTGGTTTGCATGCCGATAGCCGCGTGATCGCGCGCCTCCGTCCCGGCGTCGACTCGGCGCGCGCCGCGACGCTGATGCGCGTCGTCGGCACACGGCTCGGCGCGGCTTATCCCGCCGAGCAGGCGCATTGGAGCGCCGCGATGTTCCCGCTGCGGAACGAGATCGTGGGGAACGTGCAACCGATGTTGCTCACGCTCGCCGGCGCCGCGGCGGTGGTGCTGCTCCTCGCCTGCGCGAACGTCGCCAATCTGCTGTTGGCGAGAATGTCGACTCGCTCGCGCGAGCTCGCGATTCGCAGCGCCATGGGTGCGTCGCGCGCCCGCCTTGCGCGACAGCAGCTCACCGAGAGTCTGCTGCTCGCGCTAGGCGGCGGCGCGCTCGGCGCGACGATCGCGATCGTTGCCGTCACGCTCGCGCGAAAGCTTCCGTCGTCGCGGTTGCCGCGCGTGGAAGAGCTCACGGTCGACGCACGGGTGCTGGCGATCGCGGCCGGCGCGTCGTTGCTCACCGCGCTGCTCTGCGGCGTCTGGCCGGCGATGCGGGCGACGCGCGCGGCGAGCGGCGCGTCGCTCCGCACCGGCGCGTTCGGGTCGGTTGGAGGTCGCTCGGAGTCGCGCCTGCGACGGACGCTCGTCACCGTGCAGTTCGCGCTCGCGCTCATGTTGCTCGTCGGCGCCGGACTGCTGTTGCAAAGCTTCCGGCGAGTGTCGTCGGTCTCGGTGGGATTCGATCCGCGCGATCTGGTCACCGTCGCGATCCAGCCGTCGTCGATCGAAGCGTACCGCGAACCGGCGCAGTCCGCGGCGCTGTATGCGCGGCTCATGACGGCGCTGCGTGCCGTGCCGGGCGTCGTCGACGTGGGCCTGGTCAATCATTTTCCGTTTGGCGGTGCGTCGATGGTCACCACCGCCGAAGTCGAAGGGCGTTCGGCGCTCGATACGTCGTCGAACCAGATTCTGTATCGCACGGCGTCCGACAGCTACCTCCGCACCATGAAGATGTCGCTCGCCGGCGGTCGTTGGTTCAGCGAGGCGGATATGCGGTCGCCCGAGGGCAGCTTCGTCATCAACGAGACGATGGCCAAGAAATTCTGGCCTGGCGAATCGGCCGTCGGCAAGCGGCTCACGGTGCACCGCTCGTCGCAGGCGCGCGCAGACTTCGGCCAGCCGCTGCCTGGAACGGTCGTCGGCGTCGTCGCCAACGTGAGTCAATTCCAGCAGGACATCGTGCCGACGCCGGAAATCTTCGTGCCGTACACGCTGGAGGTCTGGCCGTGGGTCACGCTCGTCATTCGGACCCGCGACGGCGCGCGATCGATTCCGGCACTTCGCCGCGCCGTGCTCGCCGTCGAGCCGCGCTTGTTGTTGAATGGCGGTGTTGCGGGGCGCGGGTTCACCACGGTCGACGACCAGATCGCGACGACGCTCGAGCAGCGCCGGTTCGCGATGACGCTCGTGGGCCTCTTCGCCGGCTGTGCGCTCGTTCTGGCGGCGATCGGGATGTACGGCGTGATCGCCTACGGCATTACCCAGCGCACGCGAGAGATGGGCATTCGCAAGGCACTCGGCGCCACGGACCGGATGATCGCGTCATTAGTATTTCGTGAATCGATCCGGTTGACGGCGGCCGGTATCGTGCTCGGCTGCGCTGGAGCGTGGGGGGGCGCGACGCTGATCCGCGGGCTGCTCTACGACACGGGCGCCGCCGATCCGTTGACGTACGTGGTGACGATCGGGCTTCTGACGCTCGTCGCCCTGCTCGCGACCTACTTCCCGGCCCGCCGCGCGACGCGTCTCGACCCCACGATCGCGATGCGGGGAGAATAGGCATGCCAAAACGCTCATCGCGGAGCGACCTGCTCCCCGGCACGCTCGACATGCTGGTGCTGCACACGCTCACGTTGGGTTCGCTGCACGGCTACGCCATCGCGCAGCACATTGAGAAGCTGTCCGACGACGTGTTGCAGGTGGAGCAGGGGTCGCTCTACCCGGCACTGGAGCGGCTGCAGAAAAAAGGGTGGGCGACGTCGAAGTGGGGTCAGAGTCCCACCGGCCGACGCGCGCGCTACTACACGATCACCGCGTCCGGGAGGAAGCAGTTAGGGGACGAGATCTCCGATTTCGACCGCGTGTTGCTGGCGATCAATCGAGTGCTGACGCGAGGGTAGGGACACTACGGGTTGTTCCAGTCCGTAAACGCGAATGGCCTCGAACGCGAGTCGATCGCTCGAAGCCATCCGGTCGGGCGGAAATCCAGCGCGTTACAATGCCGGCTGCGCCTCAGCTGCCGTGGCCGCGGCGGCGATGTTTTGCTCCCGGCGCGCTGCGCGCAGGAGACCGATGGCCGTATAGGTCACGACCACCACTACGAGCCACTGCACGGCGCTCACGGGCATCGTCTTGACGATGAGCGCGGCGATCAGCACGGCGGGAAGGCCGGCCACCAGCATGCCGATCATGGCGCGCGCATCGTAGCTGCGCGCGCGGACGAAGCGCACGCTCGCCAACGGCATCAGGAAGGCGCACGAGCCCATCATGATCGGGAATGCCGTGGTGGCGTTCATGCCGAGCAGGCCCACGAGGATCATGCATGGCGCGTAGAGTCCGATGCCCAGCGTCATGAGAGCGCCAAGGGCGAAGTTCCCGAGGATGCCGACGACGAGCAGCGTGCCGCTCAATCCGAGAGCGTCGCCGCCGACCGGGGTGAGGTTGAGGTTCATGAAGACTCTGATGATCGCGAACGCCACGAGGCACAGGCCCATGCCGATCTGCACCTTGCGCCGCGGCCACGACGCGACGACGCCGGCGCCGAGCCACGCGCCGGCCACGGCGGCGAGGATCAGCGCGATGAGCGTTTTGCTATCGACCGGCACGATCTTCGTATAGATGTAGGCCTGGGCGACGGTCGGGAGCACGTACCCGATGTTGAGCGTGCCGGGAATTTGCTCGTCGCGAACCAACCGCCACTGGCGGAACATCGTGGTGGTCGTGGCGAACGAGCCCACGCCGAACGTGTCGAAGAAGTTCGCGATGAAGCTCACCCCCCAGATCGACGGCGGCGTCGTGAGCTTCTCGCCTTCCGCGGCTCGCGCGCGCAGCGCTCTGATGATGACCACCAGAAATCCAATGGTGACGAGTCCGAGCGCCACGAACAGCGCGTCACGTGCGGTGGTCGAGCCGGTGGCAACGGGTGTCTGCATGGGTCGCTTGAGAGGTCAGAAGGTGATCAGCAACTGTCTGGACGATGCCATCAGGACCGTGTCGGCGGTAGATGCGGTGCCGGGCGGGGCGGGAAAGCGACTTCGCGCTGCTTGCGAGGCTCTGAGCGCAAGGATACTGTATCCACTCCAATGCTTCTGATTTCCACATCCGCGGAGTAGGGATGCCACGACGCTTGCCCACAGATGCTAACCCGGCGACGGTGTTTTCGCCAAACGGCGGTTCGACTCGTCGTGGGATCGTTCCTATTCAGCGACAGACCATCGCCAGCATGACGGTGGAGGCGCTACGTGAGCGAATCCTACGCGGTGATTATCCGGACGGCGAGCCACTTCGGCAAGATGCGTTGGCCGAAGAGTTGGGCGTGAGCCGAATTCCAGTGCGCGAGGCGCTGCGGCAGCTCGAAGCGGAGGGGCTCGTCACTTTCAGCCCGCATCGCGGTGCGGTCGTGTCGAGCTTGTCGCTCGAGGAAATCGAAGAGCTATTTGAGCTACGCGCCGAGATCGAATGCGATTTGCTGCGCCGCGCCATTCCGAAGATGAACAAGGAGCAGCTCGATCGCGCCGTCGAAGTGCTCGACGAGTTCGAGGAGGCGCTGCACGCCGGTGAAGCGACGCGCTGGGGCCCGCTCAACTGGCACTTCCATGCGGCACTGTACGCACCGGCGAACCGCAATTTCACGATGGGTGTGTTGCAGAAGCTGCATCAGCACAGCGATCGCTACTGCCGCATGCACGTGTTGTTGGCGCACGGCGGCGAACGCTCGGCGCGGGAGCATCGGGACATCGCCGCCGCCGTGGAGCGAAAGGATCCGTCGGCGGCGACCACGTTGATGCGCGCGCACATTCTCAGCGCGGGCTGTTCGCTGGTCGGACTCCTGAAGGAGCAGCGCGGGCTCAAGCTGTCCGCGCCCTCGAACGGACGGTGAGCGCGGCGACTCCGGCGCGACTTCGCCACTTCATCGGTGGCGAGTGGCGGGCGAGCGACTCCGACGCGTGGATCGTTGACGTCAATCCGTCGGATGCGGACGACATTGTCGCGCACGTGCCGCGCGGAACGTCGGACGACGTGCGCGACGCGGTGGCCGCCGCGTCCGTCGCGTTCGAAGGCTGGCGTGCGACCACCGGCCCGGCCCGCGCCGAGCTGCTGTACAACTGGGCGGCGGCCATCGGCGGGCGGCATGAGGAGATGGCGCAACTCCTCGCGCGCGAGGTCGGCAAGCCGATTGGGGAAGCGCGCGGCGAAGTGGGGCGGTGCGTCACCATCCTGCGGTACTATGCCGGCGAAGCGGTGCGCACGACGGGGGACGTGATTCCCGCCCAGGCGCCCGGCGCGCTGCAGTTCAGCCTACGCCAACCGCTCGGCGTCGTCGCCCTCATCACGCCGTGGAACTTTCCGCTGGCCATTCCGCTCTGGAAAACCGCGCCGGCATTAGCATTCGGTAATACCATTGTTCTAAAGCCTGCCGAATCGTCGTCGCAATGCGCGGTGCTGTTGGCGGAGACCGCGGCCACGGCGGGTTTGCCCACCGGCGTGTTCAACGTGCTCCTCGGCGCGGGCGACAGCGTCGGCGCCGCGCTCGTCGACGCGCCGGCCGTGCGCGCCGTGAGCTTCACCGGATCGGGGCGCATCGGCGCGGGCGTCGCCGCGGCGGCGGCCAAGCGGAACATTCGGTATCAGACCGAGATGGGCGGTAAGAACGTCGCGATCGTGATGCCGGACGCCGATCTCCGCCAGGCCGCGGTGCTCACGGCGGGCGGCGCGATGCGCTACGCCGGCCAGAAGTGCACGGCCACGAGCCGCGTCGTCGTCGCGCGCGAGGTCGAGGCCGCATTTCTCGACGAGCTGCGCGCGCAGGTCGCGGCGTTGCCCATTGGTCCGGTCACCGACGCCGCGGCGGCGGTGGGTCCGGTGATCAGCGAGCAGTCCCGATCGTCGATTCGCGACGCGCTGGCCGGAATGGACGGCGAACGAATCTACGTCGGTAACATTCCGGCGTCGCCGGAGTTCGCGCGTGGCTTTTTCGTTCCGCCCACGATCGTGCGCGGCGCAGCGGCCGATTCCACGCTCGCCCAGCGCGAGCTCTTCGGGCCGGTGCTCGCGTCGTTCGCGGCCGACGATCTCGAGCACGCCATCGCGCTGGCGAATGGCACACCGTACGGCCTCAGTGCCGCGCTCTTTACGCGCGACTTGCGGAGCGCGCTGCGCTACGTCGATCGCATCGAAGCGGGCATGGTCCGCGTCAACGGCGACACCACCGGGGTGGACCCGCATGCACCCTTCGGAGGTATGAAGAGCTCGAGCTCCGGCACCCGTGAACAGGGCACGGCCGCACGCGATTTCTACACCGAGATCAAGACCGTTCAGATCAATCCATGACGCCTGTTCCACCCATCATCCGCGTCGTCGACTCGCACACCGAGGGCGAGCCGACGCGCGTCATCGTCGATGGTTGGCCCGCGCCGGCCGGTGCGACGATGGAGGAACGACGCGAAGATCTTCGGCGTAACGCCGACCATCTTCGGCGCGCGGTGGTGTGCGAGCCGCGGGGCCATGCCGCCATCGTCGGCGCGCTGCTCACGCCGCCGGTGAACGCCGATTCACATTCCGGCGTCATCTTCTTCAACAACGGCACGTACCTCGGCATGTGCGGCCATGGTCTCATCGGCGTAGTGCGCACGCTGGCGTACCTCGGCCGCCTCACGCCGGGCGTCGTGCGCTTCGACACGCCCGTGGGGACGGTGTCGGCCGAGCTGAACGCCGACGGCTCGGTGACGATCGAGAACGTGGCAGCGCGTTGTCATGCGTTGGACGTGCGCGTCGAGGTGCCCGGCCTTGGCGTGGTCACGGGCGACGTGGGCTACGGCGGAAACTGGTTCTTCGTGACGCACGTTTCGCTGCCGCTCACGATGGCGAACGTACCGGAGCTCATGCGCACGACGCAGGCGATTCAGGATGCGATCGACGACCAGGGCGTTGCCGGCGGCGCGCCGATCGATCACATCGAGCTGTCGGGACCGGCGATGCGCGCCGATGCCGACGCGCGGAACTTCGTGCTCTGCTCCGGCGGCGAGTACGATCGGTCGCCGTGCGGAACCGGAACATCCGCCGCGATGGCCATCCTCCACGCTCGCGGGAAGCTCGCCCTGGGCGACGAGTGGCAACAGGAGAGCATCACCGGAAGCCGCTTCACCGGTTGGCTCACCGAGGGGCCGGGTGGTGAGCTCATCCCGCACATTCGCGGTACAGCGTTCGTGACGGGCGAAGCGACTTTGCGCTTCGATCCCGCCGATCCCTTTCAATTGGGCATCGGATCGCCGTGAGCGGAAGCTCCGACGCGATCGTCGTCGGTGCCGGTATCGTGGGCGCCGCATGCGCGGCGGCGCTGGCTCGAGACGGGTGGCGCGTCACGGTGCTCGAGCGATCGTTCGCCTCCGCCGGTACGACATCGGTTGGGATGGGTCACGTCGTGGCGATGGACGATTCACCGGAGCAGCTCGCGCTCACCGCCTACTCGGCGCGGCTTTGGCGCGAGCTGGCCCCCCGGCTCGACGCCCGGTCGGAGCTCGACGTCTGCGGAACGCTGTGGGTCGCCGAGGACGATGCGCAGCTCGACGCCGTTCATGCGAAACGCGTCGTGTACGCGGCGGCCGGCATCGATGCCGAGCTGCTCGATGCCGCCGAGCTGGCGCGCGCTGAGCCGCGGTTGCGCGCCGGACTCCGCGGCGCCCTGCGGGTGCCCGCGGACAGCGTCGTCTATCCGCCTGGTGCCACACTTCGGCTACTCGAGTTTGCGCGCGCCGATGGAGCCACGCTCCGCGAAGGCGTCGAGGTTCTCGAGCTGTTGCCCAACGCGGTGCGTTGCGCGGGCGAGACGATCCGTGCCGACGTGGTGGTCAACGCCGCCGGTACGACGGCGCCGTCGCTCACGCGTGGGCTGCCGATCGTTCCGCGCAAAGGGCATCTCGCGATCACCGATCGGTATCCGCGCTTCTGTCGCCATCAGATCGTGGAGCTCGGGTATCTCACGAGCGCGCACGCCATGACGAACGAATCGGTGGCGTTCAACATCCAGCCTCGCGCGACCGGCCAGCTCTTGATCGGCTCGTCGCGCGAGCTGGTGGGGTGGGACGCTCGCATCAATCACGACATCCTTCGCCGGATGTTGGAGCGTGCGGCGTCGTTCATGCCGGCGCTGCGCGACCTGAGCGTCATCCGCTGCTGGACCGGCTTCCGTCCGGCGACGACGGACAAGTTGCCGCTGATCGGACGATGGGAGCCGGTTCCCGGGTTATGGATTGCCGCCGGTCATGAAGGCCTCGGCATCACGACGTCGCTCGCGACCGCCGCGCTCATCGCCGACCAGCTCGCGGGCCGCGCGACGCAGATCGACGCGACATCCTATTCGCCGATGCGCGTACTCTCCGCCGGCACGGCGGCATGAGCGCGATCAATATCATCGTCGACGGCCGCACGCTCGCCGTCGAGGAGAACGCGACGGTCGCGGTCGCGCTGCTCGACGCGCGCGAGTACGCCTTTCGCACCTCCGTGTCTGGCGAGGCGCGCGGTCCGCTGTGCGGAATGGGCGTGTGTTACGAATGCCGCGTCACGATCGACGGCGTTCCGCATCGCCGAGCCTGTCTCGTCGTGGTTGCAGCGGGAATGCGCATCGAGACGGCCGCAGCCCGCGCATGACTCACACACTGCGCGAGTGCGACGTGCTGGTGGTGGGCGCCGGTCCGGCCGGGATGTCCGCCGCTGCTCGCGCGGCGGAGTCGGGCGCCCGCGCGATCGTCGCGGACGAAGGTGTTGCGCCGGGCGGACAGATCTGGCGCCCGGCGCTTCGGTCGTCGTCGCCGGTCGTTGCGCAGCGATGGGCCGCGCGGCTCGCCGGCAGCGGCGCGGTCGTGCTCCGCTCGACGTCGATCGTCGAACTGCGCCGCGGCGCGAACGATGGGTGGCTCGCACTCGCCGAATCGAACGATGGCGGCTTTCAGATCGCTGCTCGATCGATCGTTCTTGCCACCGGAGCTCGAGAGCGGTTTCTGCCCTTTCCGGGCTGGACTCTACCGAACGTCGTCGGCATTGGCGGAGCGCAGGCGCTGCTCAAGTCCGGCATGTCGGTTCGTGGACGGCGCGTCGTCATCGCCGGCACCGGCCCGCTCATTTTTCCCGTGGCCGCTTCGTTGGCGCGTGCGGGCGCGATGCTGGTGGTCGTCGCCGAGCAGGCGCCGCGCCACAAGGTCCTTCGCTTCGCGGCTGGACTCTGGCGCTCGCCGGCGCTGCTCGCTCGAGCCGCCGCGTACCGCGCTGCATTTCTCCGAACGCCGTATGCGACCGGGACGTGGGTCGTCGCCGCGCATGGCGAGCCGGCCGTGCAGTCGGTGACGATTACCGATGGCGCGTCGACGCGCGCCATCGAATGCGATCTTCTCTGTGCGGCGTTCGGTCTCGTTCCGAACGTCGAGCTCGCGCGTCTCGCCGGCTGCGACGTGGCCGAGGGTCGAGTGATCGTCGACGCACGCCAGGCGACGTCGATGGCCGGTCTTTACTGCGCGGGCGAGCCGACGGGAATTGGCGGCGTCGACCTGTCGCTCGCTGAAGGCGAGATCGCCGGACTCGCGGCCGCCGGACGCCAGGCCGATGCCGCGCTGCTCGGTCGAGCGTCCGCGCTTCGCCGCCATGCGGCCGCGATCGACGAGGCGTTCGCATTGCGCGCCGAGGTGAAGGCGCTGGCGAAGCCGGACACCATCGTCTGCCGGTGCGAGGACGTGCGGATGCGCGAGCTCGATCCGAGGTGGTCGGCGCGCCAGGCCAAGCTCTACACGCGAGCGGGCATGGGGGCGTGCCAGGGTCGAATCTGCGGCTCGGCACTAGAATGTGTGATGGGCTGGCCGGCAGATTCGGTGCGACCGCCCACGCAACCCGTTCGCGTCTCGACATTTCTGCAAGACATACAGAGCGCACAGTCCCTCCCACACGGAGCGCATTGACGATGGAGCAACGCGATTGGCAGGGGGTTCTGCCGGCGATCACGACGCCCTTCCACGATTCGTTGGCGGTCGACCACTCGCGGTTGGCGAAACACGTCGCGTGGTTGGTCCAGAACGGGTGCCGCGGTATCGTCGCGCTGGGATCGTTGGGCGAGGCGGCGACGCTCGAGCTCGACGAGAAAGTAAGAATCCTCGAAACTTGCAAACACGCCGTCGGCGACCGCGTACCCGTCATCGCCGGCATCGCGGGGCTGAGCACCGCGCAGTCGGTGGACCTCGCGAAGCGCGCCGCCGCGGTTGGATGCGGCGGGCTAATGGTGCTTCCGCCGTACGTCTATCGCGGCGACTGGCGTGAGACCAAGGCACACTTCGACGCGATCATCGGCGCGACCGAGCTGTCCTGTCTGCTCTACAACAACCCCATCGCCTACGGTACCGACGTGTCGCCCGCGCAGATGGGCGAGCTCTCCGAACACGCGAATCTGCACGCGGTGAAGGAGTCGAGCGGCGACGTGCGCCGCGTGACGGCGATCCGTGAAGCACTCGGCGATCGTCTGAATGTGCTCGCCGGAATGGACGACGCGATCCTCGAGTCGATTCCCGTCGGCGCGGTGGGCTGGGTGGCGGGGCTCGTCAACGCATTGCCGGTCGAATCGGTTCGCGTGTTCGAGCTCGCGCGAAACGGCGAGTGGGAAGCGGCGCGTGCGCTGTACGACTGGTTTCTTCCGCTGCTGCGTCTCGACACGGTTCCTAAGTTCGTGCAGCTCATCAAGCTGGTGCAGAGCGAAGTGGGGCAGGGGAACGCCTCCGTCCGTCCGCCGCGGTTGTCGCTCGAGGGCGACGAGCGCGAGCAGGTGCTGGCACTCATCCGCGAACGTCTCGCATGCCGGCCGGCGTAAAGGCGGGCGTAAATGCCGGCGTAACAGCGAAAGCGCCGACGTCGTACGATCGCATCTACGCCGCCGTGCGAAAGGTGCCTGCCGGCCGCGTGACGACGTATGGCGCGGTCGCACGCGTGGCCGGACTTCCCGGCCAGGCACGGCTGGTCGGCTACGCGCTCGCCAATCTACGAGACGGAACGGCGGTTCCCTGGCATCGCGTGATCAATGCACAGGGGAAGCTGAGTCTCGAGGCCGTGGGGTCGACCTCCGGTCTCACGCAGCGCGTTCGGCTGCAACGCGAGGGCGTGCGCGTCGATGCGGCGGGCCGCGTGTCGCTCGCGAAGTTTGGGTGGCGGGTGAAGGAAAAGAATCCGCTGTTACCCTGAGCGAAGCGAAGGATCGCTTTCGTCGCGCGGAGATTCTTCGCTGCGCTCAGGATGACCGCGTTGCTCAGATCCGGCGGCGACTCCGCGCAGCAGTTTGCTCATGGCGACTCTCGTGTGAGGTGACGTGACCTCGCGCCGGCAATGCAGGGACCGTACCCATGGGCACGCTGCCTGCAAAGTGGTCTGGCGATCTCTCCGATAACGCCGCCCGCACCGATGCGCTTCATCATCGCCACGCACTACTTCGCCGGACTTGGTTTCGCGATTCGCCTGCGCGACGAGGGCCACGACGTCATCGTCGCGTATCGCGGCATCGACGATCGCCGCGCCACGGAATCGTACGACCTCGTCGGCAATGGACTCGTTCCGAAGCTGACGCTTCGCGAAGCGATCGACGACCGCGAGCGCTACCGCGACGCGATCTGGATCTGGGACGAGAACCACAGCGTGGTGGAGAATGAGTTTCTGCGGAAGGAAGGGTTCCGCGTCTTCGGCGGCGGCGCGTACGCCGACACGATGGAGCACGATCGGGAGGCGTGTCTGGCGTTCGTGTCCAAGTACGGCGTCACGCCACCTCCGTCGTTCGCCTTCGACCATGCGTTGGGCGCCGTCGATTTCCTGGAGAAGCACACCGGCACGGCCTACGTGTACAAACCGGACCGCGGCGAGAATTACGAGACTTGGCTTCCGCAGTCGGCCACGGCGGCCGAGGCGAACCTCGAGCTCCGCCAGCACCTCCGCTCGTTGCGGAGCGATTCGCCCTTCGTGCTGCAGGAGCTCAAGGAGGGCATCGAGACCAACGTCGAAGTCTGGTTCGTCGATGGCGAGCCGCGCTTCGCGTTCATGTCGATCGAGTCGAAGAAGAAGCTCGCCGGCGACCTTGGCGACCTGATCGGCTGCGCGTTCGACTTCACGTTCGCGATTCCCGTCGAGAGCCGCGCCGTGCAGGAAAGCGTGGGGCGGCTCTTTCCGGCGTACGCCGAGATGCGCTATACGGGCTTTGGCGACGCGAACTTCATCGCGGCGCGCGACGGCATCTGGTTCTTCGAAAAATGCGAGCGGTTCGGGTACAACGCGCATCCCAACCTGCTCTGGAACCTGAATCGCGATTCGCTCGGCGACACGTTTGCATCGTTGGTGGACGGCAGCTTTCAGCCGAACTTCGCTCCAGGGTTCGGTGCGTCGTGCACGATGTACATGGATCACCGCGCCCCGGGAAAAGTCATACAGTTTCCCGAGGCCATCGCGCGCGACCTGTACTTGTACGACGTGTACAAGGAGGGCGATCTGTTACTGACCGCGGGCTACTACGACGACGTGCTCGTCGCGAACGCCTTCGGCTACACGATTCCCACCGCGTGGGAGGCCGTGCTCGCCAAGGCCGAGTTGGTCAAGTTCCCCGGTCGCTCGTATCGGATCGACGGTGGAGGCACGAGCTACCCGTCGTCGCCGCTGCGCCGGTACGAGGCGCTCCAAGCGATGGGCTATCTCTGAGGGCACGAGCCACTCGCACTCCCGCGAGGACGCGAAATCGTCCGATTTCGCGGACAACGAGCGAAGCGATGCCAAAACGGTGAAACGCCTAAGCGGAACACGGACAACGAGTTCGCGTGGCCTCACGCGACAATCGCGACCTGGTCCCCCGTCTGCCTTGCCATGAGAGTGAGTCGTACGTGCAGTTCAACACTCAGCTCTCATGTCCATGCGCAGCATTCGTCGCGTTGTATTGGCCGCAGCGATGGTCGCGGTGTCTTCTCCCGCGTTCGCTCAGGCACCGGGATCGGGGACGGTCCTTCATGTCTCTCCCTATCTCGGCTACATGGTGTTCGGCAACTATCTGAACGGCCCGCTTGGCACGAGCCTGAGCAATGCTCCCGGGGCACTCTACGGCACGCAGGTCGGCCTGTCGCTCGCGCCGAACCTGTCGCTCATCGGAAACCTTGGATATTCGGCGTCCGACATGAAAATCGGCATCCCGTTCCTCGGCGGCGTCTCGGTGGGGCACAGCTCGATGCTGATCTATGACGCCGGTCTCGAGTACAATCTCGGAAGTGCAAAGGCGGGAAGAACGGCGCTCTCGCCGTTCGTGCAAGCCGGCGTTGGTGCCATGCGCTACGACATCAATGCATCGGTGCTGACGACCACCGCGACAAACCTCGCGGGGAACGTAGGTGTGGGTGCCGATTTCACGATCGCGAAAGGCATGGCCCTTCGTGTGCTCGCGAAAGACTACATCGGAAAGTTCAACTTCCAGGACGCGACCGGACTCGGCATCAACGGCGCGACGGCGCACAACTGGGCGCTGACGGCGGGGATGCGCTTCGATTTCTAGATCTCGGGCGGGGCCGAGCAACGGCTCGATTGGCCTCGACTGCCACGACTTGCCGCTACGCTGGGACGACTCCGTCATTTTGTTCACGGATGACGCGGATGACGCTGATCTAAGAACGATCGCTCCTCAGCAGTGAAATCTCCGGCCCAACGAGCCCGGACGATTTTTTCTTGGGCACAGCCGCTCGGGACGCCGTTCGAAGCGTCCCGAGCGTCTTTTCCAACGAAAAGTTCGTCCGGGCTCGTTGCGTACGGAATCGTCAACGCGCATGGAGCGATCCGGCCCTTTGCGCGTTCATCCGCGTCATCCGCGAACAAAATGCCGGAATCGTCCCGGCCTGGGAGCAGGTCGAGCCGCCACTCAAACAGAGTGGTTAGTTTTATCCGACGAATCGACTCATACGCCTCCATGCCGACTACAAAAAAATCTCTTCTGAAGAAGCGCGTCGCCACCAAGCGACCGTCGAAATCGACTTCCAAGAAACGCGCACGCCCCTCCGCGCCGGGTCGCGCCGGTCCCGTCAACGAATGGATGGAGCTTCGCCGCTCGGCGATCCACGGGCTTGGCGCCTTCGCGCGCCAGGACATTCCGAAGGACACCGAGATCATCGAGTACGTCGGCGAGAAGATCGGCAACCGCGAGGCCGATCGCCGGTACAACGACGCGGCGATGAAGCGGCATCATACTTTTCTGTTCATTCTGAACGACCGCACGTGCGTGGACGCGGCGTTCGACGGCAACGAGTCGCGCTTCCTCAACCACTCGTGCGCGCCGAACTGCGAAGCGGTGATCTCGCGCGGACACATCTGGCTGTCGGCCATCAAGGCAATCCCGAAGGGAACTGAGCTCGTATACGACTATCAGTTCGAGGACGACCCCAAGTACACGGAAGAGGATCTCCGCTTCTACGCCTGCAAGTGTGGCGCGCCGAACTGCCGCGGCACCATCGTCAAGACGAAGCGCAAGCTCAAGAAATGACCGCGCTGCGGGCGTTGCTCGCCGGCACGGTGGACTACGCCGGGCTCTTTCCACCGGCGGGCGCCGACATGCCGGCGGCGGTCAGCAACTACGCCGCCTATCGTGCCGACGACAACGCCTGGATGCTCGGGCGCTTCGTCGTGCCCGTCGCTCGGTTGGGGGAATTCGAGGACGCGCACGCCGCGCTGCAAACCGGCGACGATCCGGAGTGGCGTCTCTCGGCGCTCGTCGGCCCCGACGTCGAGCAGGACGTCGCCCGCGTGCGCGCGTTCAACGCGGCGCATGTCGGTCGCGCGTCTGTCGATTCGCTCGAGGCGAAGCTGCCGACGGAAGACGCGATTCGCCGCGCGGCGGTCGCAACGTCGGGTGATGCGTTTTCGCTGTTCGCCGAGATCCCGGCGCACGACGACCCGGCGCCGCTCGTCGCCGCAATCCACGCGGCCGGCATTGCGGCGAAGATCAGAACCGGCGGTACGACTGCCGATGCGTTCCCTCCGCCGGACGCCGTTGTCCGTTTCATTCGCCGGTGCATTGGCGCAGGCGTTCGCTTCAAGGCCACGGCAGGGCTGCATCACCCGCTGCGCGCGGAATATCCGGTGACCTACGACGCAGGTGCGCCGGTGGCCACGATGTACGGTTACCTCAACGTATTTCTCGCGGCGGCCTTCATGGCGGAAGGCATGAGCGACGCGGACGCGGTGCAGCTCCTCGAGGAGCGCTCGGCGAATGCGTTCGCTGTTGCATCGTCGTCGATCGGATGGGGCGACTTTCACGTCACCGCCGTGCAGCTCCGCCGAATTCGCACCGCCGTCGCGGTGTCGTTCGGGTCGTGCTCCTTCCGCGAGCCAGTCGACGAGTTGCGCGCCTTGGGGATTCTCGGATGACGCCGCTCGACGAGACGCACGACCCTACCCGGAAAAGCTGGGTCGAGTCGGCGAATGACGCGGCGACGGACTTTCCGATTCAGAACTTGCCGTTCGGCGTGTTCCGGCGCGCGGACTCCGACGAGTCGTTCCGCGTCGGTGTGGCGATCGGCGATCAGATCGTCGACGTGGTCGCGTGCTCGGAGGCGGGGTTGCTCAGCGGCGACGATGCGCTCGCGGCCGATCGCTGCCGGCATCCGGGCCTCAATGCGTTGATGGAGGCAGGCCCCGAGGCGGCGCGCCGGCTGCGTCGCGCGCTCAGCGATCTGTTGCGCGTGGGATCGTCGGTCTTCGAGCGCGATCCGGCGATCGCTTCGCACATCCTCGTACCGATGAAGGACGCCGAGCTCACGCTGCCCGCGGCGATCGGCGATTACACCGATTTCTATGCGTCGATCCAGCACGCGACGAACGTCGGCAGCATGTTCCGTCCCGACAACCCGCTGCTGCCCAACTACAAGTGGGTACCGATCGGCTATCACGGCCGCGCGTCGTCGATCGTTGCCAGCGGCTCGGGCATTCGCCGGCCGCTGGGCCAGACGCGTGACGGCACCGACGGTCCGCCGTCATTCGGTCCGAGCCGTCGGCTCGACTACGAGCTCGAGATGGGTGTGTTCATCGGCAGCGGAAACGCGCTCGGTTCACCGATACCGATCGACGAAGCGGAGCGGCACGTCTTCGGCCTCTGTCTGCTCAACGACTGGTCGGCGCGCGACATTCAGACGTGGGAGTACCAGCCGCTCGGCCCCTTTCTCGCCAAGAATTTCGCGACGACGCTGTCGCCCTGGGTGGTGACGGTGGACGCGCTCGCGCCGTACCGTGCGCCCGCGTATCGGCGGCCCACCGGCGATCCGGCACCGCTGCCGTATCTTTATTCGCACGATGATACTAATTCAGGCGGATTCGACATCTCGTTGGAGCTCGATCTGAGCTCCGCCGCGATGCGGGACGGCGGAATGAAACCGCTGCGCGTCAGCACCGGCAGCTTCACCGAGATCTACTGGACGGTCGCGCAACTCGTGACGCACCACGCGAGCAACGGCTGCAACCTGCGCGCAGGCGACCTGCTCGGCAGCGGCACCGTGTCGGGCGCGGCGAAAGAGTCGCGCGGCAGCCTCCTCGAGCGAACGTGGCGTGGCACCGAGCCACTGCAACTGCCAACGGGCGAGACGCGCGCCTTCCTCGAAGACGGCGACGAGGTCACGATCCGCGGCTACTGCGCGCGCGGCGAGGACGGCCGTCCGCGAATCGGCTTCGGCGAATGCCGCGGACGCGTGCTACCCGCGCTTCCGGCGCACGCGTCAGCCGTGTAGCGCCGTCGTCGGATCGACCGCGGTCGCGCGTCGTGCGGGAACGATCGTCGCCAACAGCGCGACGAGGAGCAGCACCGCCGTGACGGCGAAGAAGGTGAGCGGATCGTTCGCGCTCACACCGTAGAGCGAGCCTTGCAGCAGCCGCGTCGCCCAGGTCGCGAGCAGCGCGCCCAGCACTGCGCCGGCGATGACCGGACGCAATCCTTGCCACGTCATCAGCCGGACGATTTGCGCCGGCGTAGCGCCGAGCGCCATGCGCACGCCGATCTCGTGGGTGCGCAGCGTGACGAAATACGCGATGACACTGTAGATCCCCGCCGCGGCAAGCAGCAGTCCGACCACGCCGAGCGTCGTGAGCAGCATCAGGTGGAAGCGCGACTCGGCCATGGAGTCGCCGAGCTGGGCCTGCAACGTCGCCACGTTGTACACGGGCAGCGTGGGATCGACCGAACGAACCGCGGCGCGCAGCGCCGGGGTGAGCGCGGCGGCATCGCCGTTCCGGGCGCGGAGCACGACGGTCATCGTGCGGTTGATCCAGCTCCACGCCTCCGCTGGCGCCTGCGCCATCGGCAGGTAGAACTCCGGCGCGACGTCGACCGTGGGCCCGCGCGACCGCACGTCGGCGGCCACGCCAACCACCGTCTTCCACTTCGGATCGTCCGGTGCGCCTTCGCAACACGCAACGCGCTTTCCGAGCGGGTTGTCCCCCTTCCAGAGCGCTTTGGCCAAGCTCGCGCTCACCACCATGACGCGAATGCCGCCCGCGATGTCCTGCTCGTTGATGTCGCGGCCCGCGATGAGCGGAATCTTCATCGTCGCGAGAAATCCCGGCGAGACCATGCGCAGCCGTGCGTCCACCGCGTGCGCGATGTCCATGACGCTGCCTTCGGGGATGAGGCCATTCGACCCGCCGCCCGGTCCGAGCGGCGCCTGCGACGCAACGGCGACCGCCTGAACTCCCGGCCGGTTCTTCAACTCGGCGACGATGCGCTCGAAGCTCTGCTTTGCTTCCTCGCCGCCTTGCTTGTAATCGGTGGGGCGCAGCGCAACGCGCGCCGACAACACGCCGCGTGTGTCGAAACCTGGATCCACCTTGTTGAGATAGATGGCGCTTCGAATCAACAGTCCCGCGCCGACGAGCAGCGTGAGCGCGATGCCCACCTCCGCCGTTACGAGCACACCGCGGATCCGGTCGCGCGCACTGGCGACCGCGGTCCGTCCACCTTCGCGCAGCGAGGCCTGCAAGTTTCCACTCGCCGCACGCAACGCCGGCACGAGTCCGAACAGCACGCTGCTCGCCACGGCGAGACCGAGCGAGAACAGGAGCACCCAGCCGTCGATGCGCGTGCCGGCGAGGCGCGGAATGCTCGCCGGCGCGGCGCCGATGAGGACGTGGATGCCGCCCCACGCGATGGCCAGGCCGAGCAGCGTGGAGAAGAGCGACAACACCATGCTCTCGGTGAGGAGCTGGCGCAGGATGCGCGCTCGACCGGCGCCAATCGCCGTGCGAATCGCCAATTCCTTCGAGCGCGCGGCGCCGCGCGCGAGCAACAGGTTGGCCACGTTGCCGCAGGCGATCAGCAGCACGCAGGTAACCGCGCCGAGGAGAACGAGCAGCCGCGTGCGATAGTCGCCGACGATCGTCTCGGTGAGCGGCTGCAGGTGCACGCCGCCCTCCGCGTTCGTCTTCGGGTACTCCACGGACATCTGCTTGGCGATCGCGTCCATCTCGCGCTGTGCAGCGGCGAGCGACACCGCCGGCTTCAGCCGCGCGACGATCGTGAAGTAGTGCTCGTCGTGTTGCGCGATGCGATCCGGCGTGAACGCGGCCGGCATCCAGAGCTGTTCGTGCGAGTCGGTGGGATCGAAGCTCGCGGGCATGATGCCCACCACGGTGTATGGCCGCTGGTTCAACGTGACCGTCCGACCGACGATCTCGCGGTCGCCCGCGAAGTAGCGATGCCAGAAGCCGTCGCTCAGCACCACCACGTTGTCGCGGCCCGGCGTGTCTTCGTCCGCCGTGAAGACGCGTCCGAGCTGCGGCTTCACACCGTACACGTTGAAGAATCCCGCCGTGGCCTCGGCGCCGGTGACGCGGTCGGGCGAGTCGCCCTGCGCGACGGTGACTCCTTTCAAGTTGACCGCCGCGATGTCCGCGAAGCTCGTCGAGCGTTTGCGCCAATCGGTGAAGTCACCCGCCGACACACTGCCGTCCCGCCCCTTCCACGACGTGAAGACGATGGCCAGACGCTCGGGTTGTGGATAGGGCAGTGGACGAAGCACCACGGCTTCGACGGCGCTGAAGATCGCGGTGGTCGCGCCCACGCCCAACGCGAGCGTGAGCACCGCGACCGCGGTGAACGCCGGCGCCTTGGCCAACTGACGAAAGGCGAAGCGAACGTCGTGCGCGAGCTCGCCGAAATATTCCGTGCGCTGCATGTCACGCTCCCGTTGGTTGCCGATCGACCGACAGGCCGCGTTCACTGCACGGATGTCGCCGAATCGCGCTTCAGCGGCGGCGCGAGCCGCGGCCGGATCCATTCCGCGCGCTACGAGCTCGCGCGTTCGCATCTCGACGTGAAAGCCCAATTCGGCGTCGACTTCGTCTTCCACGCTGGCCTTCCAGAGGAACGACGCCAACTGCCGGCGCGTGCGCCCGAGTGTGGCCACCGTCAGGCGGTGGGAACGAGCACGACGGAGACGGCCTGGGCGAACTCGGCCCACTCAGTGGTCTCGAGCTTGAGCTGGCGTTTGCCGCGCGTGGTGAGCTTGTAGAACTTGGCTTTGCGGCCCAGCTCCGACGTGCCCCATTCGGCTTCGATCCAGCCTTTGCGCTCCATGCGATAGAGCGCCGGATAGAGCGATCCCTCTTCGATCTGAATCGCGTTCTGCGTCGTGTCCTCGAGCCAGCGCGCGACGGCGTAGCCGTGCCGCGGTCCCCAGCTCAGGGTCTTGAGCACGAGCGCGTCGAGCGTGCCGTGGAGGCGGTCCTTCGTCGATTCGGTGGCGGCCATTGTCCCGTTACCTAGACAGTCTTTGCCTACGGTAGGGCGGGATACTTAGACTGTCAAGGTATTAAATTGTGCGCATGCAATCGCTCGCGCTTCGCGTACTCCCATGGCTCGGCCTTCTCGTCGGCGGCGCATGTGCCAGCCACTTCGACGTTCCCAGTCCGAGCGTCACCGCGCCGGCCGCGGCCACCGTACCGCCGATCGAGCCGGCGACCATCGTGCTGCCCGTCTCGATCGCGATGTCCACGCTGCGCGCGCGCATCGACTCGGTCTTTCCTCCCGCCGACAGCCTCGATCGCGCCAAGTGTAGCGCAATTGGAGGGCTCGTGTGCCACCAGTACGTGTATCGGCGCGACAGCCTCGATCTCCGCATGCTCGGCGAGCGCATCACGCTGTTCACGCGGCTGCGCTTTCGCGGACGCGTCGCGCTTCCAGGGGTCGGCGGCATCGCGAGCTGCGGGTACGCGCCCGAGGAGATGCGCCGCGCCGAGCTGCGCTTCGCGACGAATCTCTACTGGCGCACCGACTGGCGGCTCGCCTCGCGCGGCACCGTGCTCGCCCCCGACATTCTCGACCCTTGCCAGGTGACGCTGCTGCGCGTCGACGCCACGCCCACGATGAAGCGACTCATCGAAGGGCAGCTCACGCATCTCAAGCAGCAGTTCGACTCGATCGTGCCCGCGCTCGCCGACCTGCGGCCTGCCGCCGATTCGATGTGGCGCACGATGCAGCGTCCCTTTGCCGTAGACTCGGCGTCGACGGTCTGGTTCGCGATGCAACCCGACGGCGCGAGCCTCGCCGCCTTGACCGGCACGGGGTCCGCCGTCAACACCGCGATCGTGCTCACCGCGCATCCACGCGTCGTCGTCGGCGCGAAGCCGGCCACGGACGCGCGGCCGTTGCCGCCGCTCACGCTCGCCGGAAAGCCGAGGGGCATCCATGTACCGCTCGAGATCGAGGTGCCGTTCGACGACTTGAGCAAACGCGCAACGGCGCTGTTGTCGGGCGAAGTGGCGGGGAAGGGCATCACCGTCGGCGACATCGCCGTGTGGGGATCGGGCGATACAGCTGTGGTGAAGGTCAACGTGCAGGGGCGCGTGTCCGGCGCGCTTTATCTGTTGGGGCGCATTGGCTACGACGCGGCGTCGCGGTCGGTGCTGATCGGCGATCTGCGCTACACACTCGAGAGCAGCAGCAAGATGTCGAGCATCAAAGCCACCCTCGGCGCGCCGCGCATTCGCCACGCGCTCGACGAAGCGACGGGCCATGGACGCCTCGCGATCGGCGAGCAGCTCGACCGCGTTCACCGGCAGCTCGGCGATCAGCTCAACCGCGAGCTCGCTCCGGGGCTCACGCTGTCGGGCGACGTTTACGACGTTCGCATCGATCGGCTGTACACGTCACAGCGCGCGTTCGTGCTGCGAGTGGTGTTCGACGGCGAGGCCCGGCTCGACGTGAAGTAGCGACGCGCCGAATCGCAGCCTCACGACCTCACAGCGCGGGCCGCACCATCAACACCTGCCCCACGCGAATGTTGTTGTTCGGCAGCTTGTTCCACGCGCGAACCTTATCCGGCGTCGTATTCCAGATCGTCGCGATGCTGCCGATCGCGTCGCCGCGGCGGACGGTGTAGAACTTCGGCTTCCGCCGATCGACTTCCGCGGTCTTGCGCTGTGCCTCCGCCTTCGCGAGGAATTTGATCTGCTCCGCGGTCTGCGCGACGGCCTTGTCGTGCCGCACGTCCATCGCCACGACCATCAAGTCCGCCTTGGGCCAGATCGACGACGGCACGCCGAGCCGGAGCGTTTCATTCGGCGTGTGAATCACGATCGCCTTCGCGAACCCGAAGAAGGTGCGTCCCGCCGACACGCGTACCAGCGTGTCGATTGGAAAGCTGCGCTCCTCGAACGTCGGCGGAAGATCGGGAGCCGCGAGGAGATCGCGCGGCTCGAGGCCGAGGTACAACAGGCGCTTGTTCGTGAGCACGAGCAAGCCGCGCGTCGCACGGAAGTAGTCGATCGCCGGCCGCTTGAACACCGACACGGAGTGGATCACGTGTTCGCCCGGCTGCAGCGTGTTCAACTGCAGCTCGCGTTCGGCGATGGTGCGCGTATCGCGCGGATCGGTGCGCACGGCATGCACGACGAGTTGCGCGACGATGGCGATCGCGACGAGCGCCGCCCCGATCACCGCATACATCGTCGACGGTTGCATGCCCCGCTTTTTCTTGATGCGACCCGGGCGTCGTTCGGCCGATTGTGGAGGCGTATCGGCGGAGGAGCCGGCGGGAATCGAGCTGCCCATGTGGTGTTTCGTGTTGGAGTGCGCGCCTCGCGGTGTCGCGCGGCGCGCTTCAACCTACTCGCTGACAAAAAGGATGCCGCGAGGGCGGAAAGAATACATATGGTTCAGGTTGCGTCAGCCCGAAAAAAATGCTACCCTGAGCGTCCTAACACGTTGGTAGCTCTACAATTGGATGAGCTCGGCGCGCGCGGATTGGAACCCTATCCGCTGTGCCCGGTACCACTTACGTGTCTCGGGACTGCCGGGGCCGCTCGTTCCCAGTCCTTCGTTCACCCCGCCGTTCCCGCATCCGGGAGGTCCGCATTCCGTCAAAGCACTCGTTCTGGACGCAAATCGGGCTTGGCATCGGAGCAACTGCGGCGATTGTCGTTGCCGCCAATCTGACCCATCCGTTTTACGTCAGCCGGGAACCCGTCGCTTCGGCGATCATCGAGCACAAGTACGTCGACTCGACGGAGCTGCGCGCGCCGTGGCTGCATGCCACCGCCGAGGTCGCTCTGAAGACTCCGCAGTTTCTGCTCGACCGTGAGCTGTTCGCCATGGACCTGCTGCGTACCGGCAAGGTGAATCAGAGCCGCGCGCGGTCATTGGCTGACGTCGCCGTGCGCGAAGCCTACACCCGCAAGATTCCGCCCGCGCTCGTCCTTGGCGTCATGCTCACAGAGAACGACGAGCTCAAGTCGGCGGCGCGCTCGCGCGTCGGCGCCGTGGGACTCATGCAGGTTTCGCCGCGCCCGTGGCGCGGTCTCGGACGCAAGTTCGGAACGAACGTCCGCACCGATTCCACGAACCTGAAATACGGCGTGTTCATCCTCGGGTGGGTTACCGGGAAAGCCACCGACCTCGTCGACAACCGCGACGACGCGTGGCGCAAGGCGTTGCTCCGCTACAACGGCTGCGTGCGCGGCCGCAACACGAGCAACTGCCACGACTATCCCGACGTAGTACGCCGCCAAGTGCAGCTGTCGGCGCGCGCCACGTGCCGCGGCGCCGATTTCGATCATTGCGTCGTCGCGCCGATGTGGCTCGCACGCCGTGACGCGGAAGACACGACCACGTCTCAACAGCCGTAGCCGTCCCCGTAGAGACCCTTCCGCGCGTCGGCACACCGTGGGATGTTTCACGGAATGCTCAGCTCGACTGGCGAACGCGCCATGCTTACCGCGGATCACGTCTCGAAGCGCTTCGGAGCCGTCGCCGCCCTCGATGACGTGTCGCTCGATGTTCTCGCGGGCGCGTCCGTCGCGCTGGTCGGCGAGAGTGGATCGGGCAAGACCACGCTGCTTCGCTGCTTCAATCGGCTCGTCGATCCGGACAGCGGCACCGTTCGAGTAGACGGCGAAGACGTCTCCACGACCGACCCGGTGCGACTTCGGCGGCGAATTGGTTACGTGCCGCAGGACGGCGGACTGCTTCCGCACTGGCGCGTGCAACGCAACGTCGAGCTCGTGCTGCGACTCACCGAGCGCGCCGATGCGGGCGACCGCGCGCGCGATGCGCTCGTGCTCGTCGGCCTCGATCCGGCGCAGTTCGCCGAACGGTGGCCAACCGAGCTGTCGGGCGGTCAACGGCAGCGTGTGGCGATCGCCCGAGCGCTCGCGTCGGAGCCCAAGGTGGTGCTGCTCGACGAGCCCTTCGGCGCGCTCGACGCCATCACGCGCGCCGAACTGCAGGACGCGTTCATCGCGCTCCGCGAACGAGTCTCGATGACGAGCGTGCTCGTGACGCACGACCTGCACGAGGCGCTGCTCATCGCCACGCACGTCGTCGTGATGCGCCGCGGCCGTATCGAGCAGGTGGCGTCGCCCCGAGAGTTGTTGGACGCGCCGGCCACGGAGTACGTGCGCACGCTGCTGCACCGCGCACGCGTCGACCGGCATGCGGCGGTGGCGTCGTGATCGCCGCAATTGCGCTTGCGGCGCTGCTGCAGACAGGCGCCGCTCCGGCGCGCCCGGTAGTAGTGGCGTCGAAACCGTTCGGCGAGTCGTATCTGCTCGCCGAGATGTTCTCGCAATTGCTCGAAGCACGCGGCTTCCGCGTCGATCGGCGGCCGGGGCTCGGAGCAACGGACATCGCCTTCCGCGCGCTGCGTGGCGGGGCGATCGACGTCTATCCCGAATACACCGGCACCGGTCTGCTCGCCATCCTCGGCGAGCAACCGCTCGGCACGGCGGCCGCGGTGTATCAACGCGTGTCCCGGGAATTTCGAACGCGCTTCAACGTGCGCTGGCTTCCGCCACTGGGGTTCGAGAACAGCTACGCCATCGCCGTGCGCCGGGCGACGGCCGACTCGCTGCACCTGGCGACGTTGAGCGATCTGGCGCGCGTCGGCCAATCGCTGCGCGCCGGACTCACGCCGGACTTCATCGGACGCGCCGACGGCTTGCCAGGTTTGCAACGTGCCTATGGTCTCGCCTTTCGCGAGGTGCGAACGCTCGTGCCGGCGGTGAAGTATCAGGGGCTGGCGACTGGGCAGGTGGACGTGATCGACGGATACTCCACCGACGGTCTCATCGCGCGCTACGACCTCGTCGTCCTGCGCGACGATCGCCATTTCTTCCCGCCGTATGAAGCGGCGGCGCTGGCCGCGGGCCGGTTGGCCACGGAGTTGCCCGGCGCCGTCGCCGCGTTGACCGAGCTCAGTGGCAGGCTCGACGAGGCGCGCATGCGCGCGTTGAACAAGCGCGTCGAAGTGGATGGCACCGCGGTGCGCGTCGTCGCACGCGATGCGCTCACGTCGCTGGGACTGGTCGGCGCTGGAATCGCCGCCGCGAGTCCGAGCGCCGACGTTCCGCGCCAAGGGTTGATGAGCTATCTCAATGGGGAGCGCGACGCGATCGCACGGCTCACGGCACGGCACATCGAGCTCGTTGCGCTGTCGCTGCTCGCGGCGCTTCTCATCGCGCTGCCCCTCGGGCTGCTCCTCGAGCGCCAAGCCCGGCACGCCGAGGGGGTCATTCGCGCGGTGGGCGTGTTGCAGACCCTTCCCGGAATTGCCCTGCTGGCGTTCATGATTCCGTTGCTCGGCATCGGCGTTGTGCCCGCGCTGGTCGCGCTCGTGCTGTACTCGCTCTACCCCATCGTGCGAAACACCTACACCGGCGTTCGCGACGCCGATCCGGCCGCCGTTGCCGCGGCGCGCGCGCTGGGGATGACGGATGCACAAATTCTAGGTCACGTTCGCCTTCCGCTGGCCGCGCCGGTCATCATGGCCGGTATACGGACCGCGGCGGTGATCGACGTCGGCACGGCCACGCTCGCGGCCTTCATCGGCGCGGGCGGGTTAGGGGAGCCGATTGTGGCTGGACTCGCGCTCTCCGACACGCGCATGATTCTTTCAGGGGCAATCCCCGCTGCACTGCTTGCCATCGGCGTCGACGCCGGCTTGGGAGTCGTTGAACGCTGGACTCGACCCGGACCCTAATGCGAGAACAGATCGCCGAACGTCTCGACGAAGCGCGGGCTCGCACGCTCGCGCTAGTCGACCCGCTGACCGATGACGACCTCCATCGGCAGCACGACCCCTTGATGAGTCCCATCATCTGGGATCTCGGGCACATCGCGCACTTCGAGGAGCTCTGGCTCGTCCGCAACCTCGAAGGTCCGGTGGAGTTCGGCGAGATGCCGGGCATGTTCAATCCGTTCGAGCACCCCCGGCGAGTGCGCGGCGAGCTGCAGCTGCCGTCGCTCGACGAATGCCGGGATCTCATGCAAGAGATCCGATCGCGGGTGCTCGCGCGGATGTCCGAGGTGCGGTTCGACGGTGACGATCCACTCCTTCGCGACGGGTACGTGTATTCGATGGTGCTGCAGCATGAGTACCAGCACAACGAAACGATCCTGCAGACGATGCAGCTCAAGCAGGGCATGCCGTACCGCGCGCCGCGCGCCTATGTCATTCCTCGCGCGCCGGCGATCGCCGACCGTGCCGCGATGGTTCGGTTTCCCGGCGGACGCGTGCGACTTGGCACCGACGATCGGTCTGCGGCGTACGACAACGAGCGACCGGCCCACGAGGTCGACGTCGCGCCCTTCTCGATCGACGTGTTCCCGGTGACGAACGGCGCGTTCATGGAATTCATTCGCGCCGGCGGCTACACTCGGCGCGATCTGTGGTCCGATGCCGGTTGGGCGTGGCTCGATGAGGCGATGGTGGACGCGCCGAAGTATTGGATGCGCGACGGAGACGCCTGGTGTACGCGCGTCATGGACAGCGTGACGCCGGTGGATCCCAATCTCGCGGTGTGTCATGTGTCGTACCACGAGGCTGACGCGTACGCGCGCTTCGCCGGCAAGCGGCTGCCCACCGAGCAGGAATGGGAGGTCGCCGCAGGGTGGGATTCCGCTGCCAACCGCATGCGCGCCTTTCCCTGGGGCGACGAGCCGGCCACTCCGGAGCGCGCCAATGTCGATCAACTTTCCTTCGCCGTCGCGCCGATCGGCGCCTACGCACAGAATTGGTCGGCGCTGGGCTGCTACGGAATGATCGGCGACGTGTGGGAGTGGACGTCGAGCGATTTTCATAAGTATCCCGGCTACGAGACCTTTCCGTACCCGGAATACTCCGAGCTCTTTTTCGGGCCGGAGTACAAGGTGCTGCGCGGCGGCTCCTGGGCTACGCGCTCCGGTGTGATCAGAAACAGCTTTCGCAATTGGGACTATCCCATTCGGCGACAGATCTTCAGCGGCCTTCGGTGTGCCAGCGATGACTAGTGGACCTCTTCGTTCGACCGGTGCATGGGAGCTCGACGCCGCCGAAGCCCGCAAGCGGCAGATGCTCGCCGAAGTACGCGCGGGACTCGAGCGCACGCCGCGCGAGCTTCCACCCAAGTACTTCTACGACGAGCGAGGCTCGAACCTGTTCGAGGAGATCACGCGTCTCCCCGAGTATTATCTCACGCGCGCCGAGCGTGAAATTCTGCTCGCGCACGCGCTGGAGATCGTGTCGATCACGGCGCCGCGCACGCTCGTCGAGCTCGGCGCCGGCAGTGCGGCGAAGACGCGCATCCTCATCGGCGCCATGCAGTCGCGTGTCGCCAACGTGACGTACGTGCCGGTCGACGTCAGCGAGGAGTTTCTCCAGCAGACGCGCGACGCGCTGCTCCGTGAAAATCCGACGCTCGACGTCGAACCCGTCGTCGCCGACATCGGTGCGTCGCTCGACCTGCCGGCGACGCTCGCCGAGCCGGCGCTCTTCGCCTTTCTCGGCAGCACGATTGGCAACTTCGACTGGACGGGTGCCGTGTCGCTCCTGCGCCGCGTGCGTGCACAGATGCGCCCCGGCGATCGCTTTCTGCTCGGTACCGACCTGCGAAAGGATCGCGCGACGATCGAAGCGGCGTACAACGACAGCGCCGGCGTGACCGCGGAGTTCAACCGCAACATGCTGCGCGTGCTGAACGCCGAGCTCGGGGCTAATTTCGACCCCGAGCGATTCGAGCACCGCGCGTTCTACGACGAGGAGCATCATCGTATCGAGATGCATCTGCACTCGATCGGTGCGCAGACGGTCGAGCTGCCGGGGATTGGATCGATAGCGTTCGACGATGGCGAGAACATTTGCACGGAGCTGAGTCACAAATACGACCGCGAGGCGGTAGATACCCTCGCGGCGACCGCGCGGCTTCGCGTGACGCACTGGTTCACCGACTCGAAGTCGCGGTTTGCGCTTTCGGTCCTCGAGCCGCTGGCGTGACGAGCGTGGCGATCTCGCCCGAGCGCTTCGCCGCGCTGCGCGACGGCATTCACCGGCGGTCGTTTGCGCCGGCGGTCGACGCGCGTCGCGTTGGCGCCGAGGTCGAGCTGATCGCCTATGACGCGGCAACCAACGTCCCGCTGCCGCTGCTCGACGCAAGGCGGGGCCTGATCCGGCTATTGCGTCGGCACGCACCGGCACTCGGTTGGACCGAGCGACAGAGCTACAGTCCGGTTCCCGGGTTCGACATTGGCGGGGAGGCGATCGTCAGCTTCGAGCCGGGAGGGCAGATCGAGATCAGCAGCGCAGCTTGTCCGACGGCATCCGCGCTCGTGGCGCTGCTGCGCGATAGCGTCGCACCGCTGCGGTCAGCACTCGCGGCCGACGGCGTTCGGCTCGACTCCGTGGGCATCGACCCGTTCAACGACGCGCCGTCGATTCCGCAGCAACTTCCGCTCGAACGGTACGAGCGGATGACGGAATACTTCGAGCGGATCGGTCCGTTCGGTATTCGCATGATGCGCCAGACCGCGGCGATCCAGGTCTCGCTCGACCGCGGGCCACATCCTGCGACGCGCTGGCGGCTGCTGAACGATCTCGCACCGTATCTGACGGCCATCTTTGCCAACTCGACGCACTATTTAGGCGTCGACACGGGACATCGGAGCTATCGCGCGAATTGCTGGCGGATGCTGGATCCGACACGCACCGGCGTCGCGCTACCCCACGAGGATCCGGCGGCCGCATATACGCGCTTCGCGCTCGGCGCGAACGACATGATGCGTGTCGATGCGGACGGTACCTACCGTTCGTTCGGCGAGTGGCTCGCGGCCGATTCCGGGAACGAGCTGTGGGAGAATCATCTTACCACGCTCTTTCCCGAAGTGCGGCCGCGCGGGCACTACGAGGTTCGCTCCTGCGACGCGATCGATCCCGATTGGTACGCAGTCCCGATCGTGATCCTTTGCGGTCTCGCGTACGACGCCCGCGCCGCTGCCGAAGCCGCGCTGTTGGCGAGCGAGAGCCGCGCGCTCCTCCGCACCGCGGGCGAGCGCGGCTTGAGCGACACAGCCATCGCGCGCACCGCCCGCGACCTGTTTCAGCTCGCGCTCGACGGCGCGCGCCGTCTCGGCGACGACTACGCGGGCAGCGCCGAGATCGACGTCGCCCAGCAGTTCTACGATCAGTTCACCGCGCGCGATCGGACGCCTGCCGACGATGTGCCGCCCGCGTACTTGGCGCGGATGCGCACCGTTCGCTCGAGATCGTCGCGCGTCTGAAGAATTTTCTGGCGCAGATCGCGCGGTAGCTTCGGGCGGCGCGCGAGGAACGAGTCGATCTCAGCGAGCGCCTGCGCCGACTTTTGTCCGCCGATGAATCCTCCGATCCACGACCCGAGGAAAAAGATTCGGCGATTCTGCTGGATCCACGGCAGGCTGTCGAGCGCGGGAACGAGGTAGGGAAGGGTAAGTGCGGCGTCATCCGGCGCGTTGAAGGTGCGGAGACTCGCCGTCGCCCAGTCCTCGTTCAGCGTCGTGTCGCGGAAATAGCGATCGAAGTATTCGCGCTTGACGGTGGCGAGCGGCCGCGCGGCGCCGGCGACGAACGCGCTGCGCCTGGCACCCGCGGTCGTGTCGCGACGCGTCTCGGCGGCGAGCAGCGCATCGGCGTTGCCGGCGCGCCGCTCGATCAGATGGTTCACGGTCGACCACCTCGTCGGTTGGCGCAGCGGGATGCCCGCGGTCGACGAGCTGTCGAGCCACGCCGTGAGCCGAGCGATGGCGGCCGGCGATCGCGCTACGCCGATGTAGGCGTCGAGCTGATTCTTTCTCACGCCGTATGCGCGCGACGCATCGGAGGCGCCGGCGAGCAGCAGACTCTCGACCGGGCCGGCGACCGTCGCCTGCTGCTCCGCCGACAGGTAGCTCGACAGCGAGCGCGTGATGCGTGAGACGATGCCCGACGAAATCTGTTCGTCCTGCTCCGCCGGCAGCTCGCGCACGGCGGTCGCGACGAACGCTGATGGCGCGAGCCGTGCGTCGCGCACGAGGTCCCAGAGCGCGCCCCAGAGCATCGCGCGGAGGAATGGGTCGCGCACCTCGCCGACGTGGCTCTGCAACCATTGCGTGCTGCGCGCGTCGAGCATGACGAGCCCGTACGCGTTGTCGTTCGCGTTGGCGAAGACGAAGTCTGGTGCCGGCCGCCCCGCGACCGCGGCAACCACCGTGGTCTCGGCGCGAATCTCGACTGGCACGGACTCGACGGCTCCGTGCGACCAGAGCGCAAGCTCGGTGCGCATCGGCCAGACGCCGCGACCGGAGAGCGGCTGCGCGGCATGTTGAATGAGGCGAAGGCGCTTGATCTTTCCGTCGGCGACCTCGATCTGCTGCTCGAGCACCGGCATGCCGGGGCGCAGGATGTACGCGCGTCCCCAGTCGGCGAGCGGGCGGTTCGCCGCGGCCCCGATCGCGGTGAGGAGGTCCTGCCACGTCGCGTTGCCGTAGGCGTGCGCGATGAGGAAAGTGTGAACGCCGGCGCGGAACGCCGAGTCGCCGACGAGATAGTTGAGCTGCTTGAGGATTCCGGGCGCTTTGTTGTACACGATCGCGCCGTAGTTGCTCTTGGCCTGGTCGAGATTGGCGAGCTGCTGCCAGACCGGCGTAGTGCCCGCCGTTTGGTCGACGTCGTAGGCGGCGGGCTTGTTTCGGAGGTAGAAGGACATCCACGGATTCGGAAGTCCTTCCAGATCCTGCATCTTCGCCGCCATGTAGGTCGCGAAGCCTTCCTTGAGCCACAGATCGTCGAACCACTTCATCGTCACGTCGTCGCCGAACCAATGGTGAGCGACTTCATGATAGATCGTCGCGCGGCGTCCAAGGCGTTGGTTCAGCGTCGGCGGCTCGCGGTAGATGAACGATTCCTCATTGAACATCGTGACGCCGGGGTGCTCCATACCGCCGAACGGAAATGCCGGCGAGAGCATGTACTGGAATTGCTGAAACGGATACTTGACGCCGAAATAGTTCTCGAGCGACGCCAGCGCCGATCCTACCTGGGCCTGTAGCGAGTCCACCTCGACTTCCTTCGCGCGCGTAGCACGAACCCAGAGCGCGGTGTTGCGCGGCCCGCCCTTGAACTCGGTCCACGGGCCGGCGGCGAAGGCGAACAGGTACGTCGGCAGCGGATCCGTTTGGCGGAAGTGAAACACCGTTCCGGAGCCGGTGGTATCGAGCTTCTCCGTCACGCCGTTGGCGATGGCGTTCCAGTGGGCCGGCACCTGCAGGGCGAGCGTCAGCCTCGCTTTGAGATCGGGCTGATCGAAGCAGGGGAACAACAGGTTCGCGTCGGACGGCACGAGCAGGGTGTACAGGTAGTTCGCGCCGTCCTTGTCGTCATGGAACTTGATGATCGCCGCGCCGGCCGCCGCGATGCGCGTCGTGAAATCCGCCGTCACGACGTTCTCACCGGCGCGAACCGCCGATGCGGGAATCGTGAGATGCGCGCCGTTGAACGTCGTCGTCGCCGACCCGCCGTTGACCATCACTTTGGACAACGACGGGCCGCGAAAGTCGAGGATGATGTCGGCCGACCGCTTGGCGATGAAGTGCACCGCAATGTGACCGCGCGCCGTGTCGGGCTGGTCGACCGAGAGCGTCATCTCGTACCGAATGCCGCTCAGCAACGACGAGCGCTGTGCGGCCAGCTCGCGGGACACCCCGGGGCCGGTGAGCGGGTCTGCCGGCTGGGCGAATCTCCCACCGACGGCCGCGGTGACGGCGAACAACGGACCAACGAGCGACGAAATCCGAATGAATGAGTGCATTTCAAAAGGTCGTTCTCGCGTCACGGGTGGTGCAAGCCCGTATTACGTTTCCAGCTCGTCTCACTCCTTTCGCCCCACGACTGCCATGACCGTCATCATCGAGCTGCTGCATCCCGACGCCCAGGCGCCCAAACGCGCGACACCAGGGTCTGCGGGATACGATCTATTCGCCTACCTCGAGGCGCGGGCGATCAAGTGCTCCGATGGCGAGCGAATCTGGGACACGTCGGCAAGCTCCGATCAGGGCGAGTCGTCGTTCATGCTCGAGCCACAGGTGACGGCGTTGATTCCCCTCGGTTTCAAGGCGCGGCTTCCCGAAGGGATCGAAGCGCAGATCCGTCCTCGCAGTGGAACGAGCTTCAAGAAGGGCCTGCAGATTCCGAACGCTCCGGGCACGATCGACTCCGACTACCCCGATGAGTGGATGGTCATCCTTCGCAACCCAACCGCTCGCGCGATCCGAATCGACCACGGCGAGCGAATCGCGCAGATGGTGTTGGCGCGCTACGAGGCGCTGCCGATTGAAGCCGGCAAGGTCGGCGTCACGACGACACGCGTGGGCGGCTTCGGAAGCACGGGACGTTAACGGTCACGCCCTGACGGATCCATTACCGCAGGTCACCGTGTAAAGAGGTACGTTCCGAATCCGCCGGTGCCGCGAAAGTCCCACGCCAGCCGGCCGCTTGCCGGCACCGTGATCACGGCGACCGTGTCGTTCGGGATCACACCGTGAAGCACGAAGGCCTGCGTGGGCAGCCGTCCGAGCGCGAACGTGTCCACGCGCGTGAAGGCCACCGCGGGCGACGTGCCTGTCTCGCGCGCCTCGGACGCCTGCGAGAACACGAGGTGCCCGGCGTCGAGAAACACGACCGAGCCGCTGCGAATCACGGTGGAACCGCCGGTGGCGGGCGTGGTCGCCACCGTGCCCGGAATGCTGATCTTGTTGACCGACGCCAACGAGTAGGCGCCGGTGAACGGATCGCTGGCCGGAGAGGTGACCTCGGCCGCGCTGCACGCGGCGGCAACAGCAAGGAGGGCGAGCCGGCGAACGCTCATGTCGGGCCTCGGACTGCGGATCGGGCTGCGGAGAGGATGCGAGAACGCTCATCGTAGGTACGCACGTATCTGTGCGACGATCGGTTTCGGCATTCCGCAAAAAAAGAGGTGGGGCCTACCGTGGCAAGCGCCACCGTAGACCCCACAAAACTCTTGGCCGGAACTGACAGGCTTCCGGTCGGCTAAGCTGTTGAGGCTTAGCGGCTTCCGGCGATCCTGCCGTTACGTGTTCCGCTAGACAATGGATCACCTCCTCTGTTTCGGGTTCGACTTGATTGATCGCGAGCGTTTCCTCGCGACGCACATTCGTACCCTATCAACCGTGCACGGGTTCCGCAACTGTGTCGCCGCGCTTTCCACGGCCGAATTTCCGGCCGCGCATGCGCCCAATGCACGACGCTTGCCGCGGGCGGCGTGCCGGGCGAGCTTCTCTCGTCCGGAACGCTTTCTCCCTCCAGTCGACGAATGCCCACCTCGTCCTTTCCGCTCGCGCCCGCCTTGCTCATTGCCGGCGGCATGCTCGCCACCGCTCAGCAGCCAACGACGTCGACAACGGCGACGACGTACGCGCGTGCGGCGCAGGAATGGCAGCGTGGGAACTATCCCACGGCGCTCCAGGATCTGATCGCCGTGGTGTCGGCGGCCGACGGCGCCGCGTATCTCGAGCGCGCTGCACTGTTGACCGGCGAGGTGTACAAGACGACCGAGCTTACCACCGACGGACGATCGGTACGCTGGGGAACGTCCGCGAACTTCGCGTCGTACGAGACCGGCGCCGGCCGCGGCCGCGTCACGCGCGTGCTCGACATGAAGGGGGCGCCGCGCCAGATCGCCGAGGTGCATGGCTCGAGCTTCGTCTTCGCTCCGGGCGATGCGCGCGCCGCCTACATCGCGGTGCGTGAAACGCCGGAGCTCGAGAAGGCTCGGCAGGATCTGGATCGCGCAACGAAGGATGCCGATCGCGCGGCGCAGCAAGCCGCGCAAACGGAGATCACCAGCCTCGAGGCGGAGAGCGCCGCGATCGTGCTTCGCGACCTGCGCACGCAGCAGGAGCGCTCGCTCACCGACGGGGGACTGCGCAAAGTTTCGATGAGCTGGTCCACCGACGGCACAACGCTGTACGTCGTCGGGGCACGGAACGGCGACGCACGCAAGACCGACCTGTTTGCGTTAAAGGTCGATGGCGGAGCCGTCGCCGCGTTGACGACCGATGACAGCGTGAAGACCGACGCCGTCGCGATTCCCGGCGGACGATACGTCTTGTTCACCGCCGGCGGCCGCAATCCGCTTGCGCGCGGCGGCGGCGGCACCGGTGGACGCGGCGGCCCGGCCCGCGCCGCCGCGTTCGGCTTGCTCGATCTGCAAACCGGCTCGACGCAGTACTACACCGGATCCGCTCCGGCCTTCGCCGCAAACGGATCGGCCATCGCGTTCGTCTCGAAGAGCGGGCCGGAGTTCACCGTCAACGTCGTCGCGCTTCCGGCGACGGGCGCGCCAGTGGTCGTTCGTCATACCACGGACTCGCTTGCCGCGCCCGCACTGTCGCCGTCGGGCAAGCTCGTCGCGTATCAGATGATGCCCGAGCACGATTGGGAGATCTACACGGTGGGCCGCGACGGCGCGGGCGAGTCGCGCGTCACGCGCGAGATCCAGCACGACGTGCTCCCGCGCTTCATCGACGAATCGTGCATCGTCGCGGTGCAGGGCGAGCCGCGCCACCGCCGGTCGTTTCTCTACGACCTCAGCGCGCACACGCGCACGCGGCTGTTCGACAACAACACCGTTCGCACCATCGCGCCGGAGTACGAATGGGCGGCAAGCCCCGACGGCAACAAGCTGCTCATCGTCGCCGAGCGCGACGGCGACACGGTATCGCCCGAGCGTGGCGTGTACGTGATGGATTTATCGCAGAAAGTTACTAAATCGGAGCTCCTCGCACGCTTCGCGCGCAACCTCGCGGTGGAGCAGCGGCTCCGCGCGAACGGCGTGGCGTCGTTCAAGACGATCGCACCCCAGGTCCGCAGGGTTGTCTCGCAGATCGCCACCGATCGGGTGTATACGTACGAGAAGTCGCTGTTCGACTTCGATTCGAAGCACGTCACCAAGCCCGGAAACGCGAAGGCGCGCCAGTATCTGTTCGATACGTACACGTCGTTTGGCTACAAGCCGGTGATGCAGGAGTTCGACACGCGCGCCACGCCAGCCGCGCCGTCGGCGCACACGGCGAACGTCTACGTCACGCTCGAGGGCACGGTCAATCCGGAGTTGATCTACGTCGTCGGCGCGCACTTCGACTCGCGCGCCGAAGGACCGGGGGCGGACGACAACACCTCCGGCACCGCGGAGCTGCTCGAGGCGGCGCGCGTGCTCGCCAAGAATCCGCTGCCCGCCACCGTGGTCTTCGTCTCGTTCACCGGAGAAGAGGCGGGTCTCCTCGGCAGCCGCGAGTTCGTGCGCCAGGCCGGCGTCAACAAGTGGCGCATTGTGGGCGCGCTCAACAACGACATGATCGGGTGGGCGAACGACAACCGACTCGACAACACGATCCGCTACTCGAATCCCGGCATTCGCGACATCCAGCACGCGGCGGCGATGCAGTTCTCGAATCTCATCACTTACGACGCGCTGTATTACAAGAGCACCGATGCGCAGGCGTTCTACGATGGATGGGGCGACATCGTCGGTGGCATCGGGTCGTACCCGGTGCTCGGCAATCCGCACTACCACATGCCGCACGACAATCTCGAGTACCAGAATCACCAGCTCATCGCCGAAGTCGGGAAGACGACGGCGGCGACGATCATGCTTCTCGCGTCGAGCCCGTCGCGGCTCACGGGGCTGACCGTCGCGAGCTACGACGGGAAGTCGGCCGAGCTGACGTGGGCGCCGAGTCCGGAGAAGGGAGTTCGGAAGTACGTCGTGGCGTGGGGCGCCGACGTCGCGGCGTCGTCGGTCGCGCCGGCTGCGCTGGCGTCCACTGCCGCGCACTCCGTTGTGGTGACCGGGACGCGGGCGAAGATCAGTGGCATTGCGCCGGGGACGATCGTGGCCGTGAAGGCGGTCAACGACCGCGGCGTCGAGGGTTGGGATTGGGCGCGAATCGTCGTGGGCCAATCCAAGACCGGAGTCGCGTCCGATCGCTGACCGATTCGTAGAACTTCCGGACTGCTCGGCTCGTAGGACTGTGCAATGACAGCCGCCACTCGTTCAGCCGTGCCCGCTCGCCGCACCTCGTACTTCGCGCTGAGCAAGTCGCACCGCTACAGCATTCTCTTCGCGCTGCCGCTCCTCCTCGGCTACGAGGGCCTCGCGGCGCTCCTCGCGCAACCCGGAAAGGCCGAGCTGCGCAATGGCGCCGACGCCATGCTGCGATCGCTGTTCATCGCGATCTCCGGCACGTACGGCTCGGCGATCTTCATGGCGCTCATCATTCTGATCGGCGTGGGGCTCGTGATCCGCGACATCCGCGCGAGCCGCGACCGCATTCGCCCGATCATTTTTGCCGGCATGCTCGCCGAATCGGTGGCGCTCGCGGCACTGTTTGGAATCGTCATTGGGCTTGCGACCGCGAAGCTGCTCGGCACGCTGCACGCGCTGAGCATCAGCCCTCTCACTGAAACCAGTTGGACCACGCGCCTGATGCTGTCGCTGGGCGCGGGCCTGTACGAAGAGCTGTTCTTTCGCGTGCTGCTCGTCACCGGGCTCGCCGCCGGCGCGCGCATCGTGCTCGGGTTTGGACGCCGGGCCGCCGGCATCACCGCCGCGGTCCTGGGCGCGTTCATCTTTTCGGCGTTTCACTACATCGGTCCGTACGGCGACCCGCTCGAGCTGCAGTCGTTCGTGTTCCGCATGTTGAGCGGCCTGGCGTTCAGCGGTCTCTATCTGCTGCGAGGGTTCGGCGTCACGGCGTGGACGCACGCGCTGTACGATGCGTTCCTGCTGTTGACGTAGAGCGGCCAGATCGGTTCTGCTAGCCCAGAGCCGCCGCGAACTCCCGAACCACGTCCCGCGCCGACTCCACGGAATGAATCCCGGAGACGCTCTTGCCGGCCTGCCAGTAGTCGTTCGAGCCGGCCGAGCTCAAGGCGTTCTTTTTGAGCCGCCGGAGCGACCGCAGCGCGTAGATGCTCCGCATCCAGTACTTCATCTTGCGGTGCTTGAGCATGTACCGTGCGATGGGCCCGGCACGAAGGCCCAAGCCCCGGATGTAGTCGTTGTTGATCACCGCCACCGGGAGGCCGGTGAGCCGCTCGGTGAGGACGATGTCGGCCGGCGAGGCGTTGACGATCGCCTGCTTATAATCGGCGCTGGCCAGGCACTCGGTGGTCGCGATGAACCGGGTGCCCATCTGGACGCCGGCGTAGCCGAGGTCGAGCATGCGTCGGAAGGTGGCCGGATCGCCCACGCCGCCGGCGCAGATGACGGGCAGCCCGAGGTCCTCCAGTTGGTCAAACAGAGCTTCGGGCGACAGCTTGCCGGCATGTCCGCCGGCCACGTTGTTGACCGCGATCAGGCCATGGACGCCGCCGTCGATCGCCTTCTGAGCCCACCGACGCTCGGTCACGTCGTGGTAGACCACACCCCCCACCTGGGCTGCTTTGTCCACCACCCACCGCGGGTTTCCGAGCGACGTGACGAAGAACCGGACGCCCTCTTCGAGCGCGATGTCGACCCACTTGTGGACCCGTTGCATGTAGGCCGCGGAGGACTGCTCGATCAGGGCGTTCACGCCAAAAGGGCGGGGGGTCGCCTGCTTGATCATGCGGAGCCCTTCGCGGAAATCGTGGCCGTAGACGTAGGTCATCGACACCGGCTGGACGACGCCGATCGCTCCGGCGTCGGACACGGCGGCGACGAGCTCCGGATTGGTGCACGGGTACATGGCGCCGCAAATGAGCGGGACGTCGATGCCAACTTGGCGCGTAAAGGCAGTGTCCTTCGGCGTCATGACGCGCAACTGTTCGTGCGCAACGGACACAAAAATGCCGCTCCGCGGAGTGTGGATAAACGCATGATAATGTACATGATCAATAGATGCATAACTGCTTATTGGAAACCAAGATACGCAATAATCACAAATCTAACACCGATGTGTACATCGTTCGGGTTCGCCCCGAACTCCGTGGAATAACTCGATGGTTGACCGAATGACGGTAGCCATCCTGCGCCTCCCTGACAACAGAAACGGGGCGAGCCGGAATGCCGGCCCGCCCCGTTCCGATGTCGTACTCAACTCGTCACGAGGTCGGCAGGGCGACGAGCGACGTCGCGTACTTGGCGTTGATGATCTTGATCAGATCGTTCGTGATGAGGACGTGTGCCGCACCGCTGGGATGCACGCCGTCCAGTGAGAAGTACAGCCCAAATGGCTGGGCGCTGGTGAGGTTCGGGAAGGCCGGAATCGCACCGGTCGCCTTGAGACCGGCGAGCGTCGGGTTGGGATCGTAGTACGCGAAGCCGATGCTGTCTGCCTTGGCCTTGATGTAGGCGTTGTATCCGTTGATCGTCGCCGTCACAGTTGCCTGCTCAGTGGGGTCGAGCACCAGCAGGTCGCCCAGATCGGTCGGTCCACCGCCCGAGATCTTCTGGCAGAAGACCGTTCCCGGAAAGCCCGCCGGCCGCGCCCTGATGGCCGTGAGGTACTGAAAGTCGATCAGCGAGTTTGCCCCTGCACCGGTGCAGGTCACCAGGTCTGGCGTGACCGGACGTCCGGCCACTTGAGTCGCCGCGGCCAGCACAGTCGGACTGGCGAGCAGTTGCGCCGAGAACATGAGCGGCGTCGCCGCGACCTGCACGACGCCGATCAGGACGCCTTTGAGGCTAGGCGCGCCAGCGGTCAGCGCGTTGATGGTCTTGGCGTAGTTGGTCACGAAGGTTGCCACCGGCGTCGCGGTGGACGGCAGGCCGCTCAACGCCGGCTGCAGGATGTCGTTGTTGCCAACCCAGACCGTCGCAAAGGTCGGCTTCGCGTCCAGCGCCTTCTGCACCATCGTTTCGCCGCCCAGGAACAGCTCGACCAGGGTGTTGGCGTTCGGTCCGACCACGGCCGTCGGGTCGGCCGAGGCGATTCCCGGCACCGCGACGTTGTTGATGACCGCGGTGACGGAGGCTGGACTCCGAAGCAGGCAGGTCGAGGCCGTCGACGCCGCGGAACCGGTCAGCGTCACGCGAGTCTGGGTCAGGAAATTATTCACCGGTGGGGCGCACCCGGGCATGACGAGTGACGGGTAGGCGAATCGGGTCCCCATCTGCTTGGCGAGCAAGACTGGATAGGCCAGACGCTGGGTGGAGTCGTTGATGCCGCCGGACTGATATCCAGCCGTGATGCTGTTTCCGAGCGACACGTAGCTTTGGAAGATCGGGTCGGCGACGGGTGGAACGACGAGATGCGTGTCGCTGTTACACGCGACCATCGCGCCGACGGCGCCCAGCAGCAGGGCACCGCGAACTACTGTATGCGAGCGAGACATCCGTTGGTCTCCTGGGCGGCGTTAAAAGGAAGCCTTGAGCGTGAACGAGAACACGTTGGCCGACAGGTGGTACACGCCAGAGTTCAGCTGGTCGGCCGTCTGCGTGGAGCTCGTGCGCTCGACGATGCGGCCACGGGCGCCCGGCGTCGCGACGTGCGAGTACGCGCCGTCCAACGTCCACCGGTGCATGATCGGAATTCCCGCGCCAAAGGTCCAATACGTACGATCCTGCTCCGGTAGCAGCGGCGTGACCGTCTCCGGCGGTGCGGCGCTGGCCACACCGGCGAAGCCGGCGCGCAGCTTCCAGCCGTCGGTCGGAATCGTGTACTCCGCGCCGAGCCGGATGGCCGACGAGTTGTTGTAGCTCTCGAGCAGGTTGCGGTTCGAGCCGCTCGCCGGGCCCTGGAACGCCACCGGCAGCACGTCGAAGCGCTTCCAGCCGATCCAGGCGTAGTCGGCCTCGAGCAGCCAGTTCTTGTAGCCCGAATACGCCAGGCCGCCCTGGATCTGCGCCGGGTGCGTGATCTTCGTGCTGGCCTTCTGGGCGACGAGTGAGCCACCGGTCCTGAATTGCGGGGCGACCAGCGAATCGATCGGCGTGCCGGCGGTGAACGGCGCCTGTACGGTGCCACCCACGATGAGCCCCGTGAAGATCTGGCTGAACGTCGCGTCGGCGTTGTCGTACTTGAAATCCACCGGCGTCAGAAACCGCGCGCCCACGCTCCATTGCGGCGTCGGCTGGCCGTTGATCGCGATCTGCGCGCCGTACCCCATCGCGCTGCCCTTGAGCCGCGCCCGCGCGAACTCCGTACCCGCGGCCACGCCGAGCTGGCCGAAGGTGGGTCCGCCGGCCGACGTCGCCTGGCTCGACAGGTCAACCCCCTGGATGAGCTCCACCGTGGAATGCCCGATGATCGGTCCACCGCCGATCGACCACTTGGGCGTGATCTGCCAGGCCACGTTCGGCTGGACGTAGATCGTCGCGAGCGACGCCTTCTTCGCCGAGAAGCGGCCGGGGAACGAATCGGTCCACTGGGAAGTGAGGCCGTACGGCACGTACACGCCCACGCCCCACGCCAGTTTGCTGGTGGGCGAATGATAGTTCACGAAGACGTGCGGAATGAACGACGTGGGGACGTCGGCATTCCAGACGCGGAGCGTCGTGTCCTGCGTGAAGCTGCCCTTCACGGCGATCCATGCCCCGCCAGCCGTGATGTTCCAGCCCGACAGTTGCGTCGCGGCGGCGGAGTTCCAGTAGATCGTGGAGGCATCGCGGCAGGGAGCCGCCGTGGTGGCGTAGCCGCGGGAAACGGCGCACGACCCAATCTCGTTCAATCCGAATGCCTGCGCCGAGAGCGCGGCCGGGACGGCGAGAGCAACGGACGAGAGCAACAACCGTGTGACACGGTGAACCATCATCTCCATCCTCCTGGTGATTTACACGAGCGTTCGGGCGCAATATAGGGCGAACCCGGAGTGCTGTCGCGCAAAAACGCTTGTTGCGAGGCATCGTCGTCGCCTCGCGCTGTCCGATCCCACCATTAGACGAGAGTTCCGGGACGTTCGCTAGGGGTTGAGGACAAGACTCACGTAGGCGCGGACCTTCCGGCGGAATGGCGCGTCGAGCGACTCGCCCACGCCGATCTGGGCGCGGGCCGCGGGGGTACCGGCCATCGGAATCGCGGCCACCGACTGCGACCACTCGAGCCCCACGACGCGCTGCCATTGGGCAAACCGGCTGCCGGCAACCGCCGTGCTCCCGGCCCACCAGTAGGCCGCAAGCGGACGCGTCGCCAGGTTGGCGCGATACGCAAACACTGATGAGCCTATGCTAATTGCCGCGGGAAGGACGGGCATCGCGATCCGCTGCGTGAGCAACGCCCGGTCGATCACCAGCGACGGCCCGCCGCCGAGCGCGAACCGCTCGAACGGCGGGGCATCGCGGTTCGTGCGGCCATAGCTAGCCGAGGCGGACAGCGGGAGCAGGCCTCCGGCATCCGCGTAGCTCACCGTGGCCAGGCCCCGGTAGAACTGGGTGCCGAACGAGCGTCCGACCGTGAAGTTGCCGCCTAGGGTTTCCGTCCGGCTGGACAGGTCGGCGCGCTGCGTCCACGCCGCTGCGCCGTCGGCGAACAGCAGCGTGCGCGCGACTGACTCCGCGGATGCCACGCTCGCGCCGGCGCGATAACGCGCGCCCCAGCGGTCGAATTGCTCCGAGCCGTCGAGTGAAAGCGCGGCGCCCGCGAGCCGCGTGTCCAGGTCGAACGCTACCGGCACGCGCACTCGGCTGTCGCTGATCCGCTGTTCGGCGTCGAACACCTCCGCGCGAATCCCCGGGCGCGTGCCACGCCAGGTCATCGTGAGCGCGCCTCCGCGCCAACTGGCCGGGTCGCCCAACGCGACCGTTGCGAGCAGTTCGCTCTGGCCGATGAGATCGGCGCTCACGACGCTCACCGCGGCGCTCGCGCCGTCGGCGTCGACGGCCCCGTGCGGAATCCAGCGCAGCGATCGAGGCGTGAGACCAAACGGTCGCGGATCCGACATCGGATTCGTCGCCAGGCCCGTGCGACTCTCCGGGGGTATTTGCGTGGCCGCCGTGGGCGCCGCGGGCGGCACGGCGAGTGACGGCGACGCTGCGGCTACCGTGTTCCGCAGCGGAACCGATCGAAGGTCGTAGCCGCGCGCGTAGAGCGAGAGAAACCAGACGGAGCCGCGCGCCGGCTCGGGCGCAACCGCCGCGCCGAACACCGCGGTGAGAGCGGAGGACTCGAGCGTGGCAATGTTGATCCGTTCGACGTTCGGCACGCCGCCTTGCTCGGAGACGTCGGCGATCTCCGTCGGCGACAACCAGGCGGGATCGTAGTGATTCGCGCTGTCGCGCAGGGCCGGCACTGCGAGGGCCGCAGTGGCCGTATCGACGATGGCGAGGCGCCACCGTCCGAGCTCGTGCACCGACACCACGATCCTGCCGCCGTTCGGCTCGAGTCGAGGGCGATAGAACGATCGCGTCGGGCCACCGTGCAGCAGCGTGCGCACGGTGCCGTCGGCGAGATTCACCATCGCGAGGTCGCACCAGCCGCCATGACACTGAATGGCGACGGCCGAGCGTCCGTCGCGGCTCGGATCGGCTTCGCGCAGCGATGCACCGTTCGTCACGCGGCGGACCGAGCGCCGCGCAGGGTCCCAGAGATAGAGGTCCGGCTCGAACGATCCGTCGCCCCGCGACGTGTTGCGCCAGAGGAGCACGCGGCCGTCGCCAAGGAATCGCGGGCCTTCGTATGAGCCGGCCGGCGAGCGAAGCGTGGCCAGCGTCTTCTTGGGCGGCGGGTAGATCTGCTTCGCCGGCACATCCTCGGGATCGGATTTTCGCAGCAACGAGTCGCGCCGTGCGCGGGCGGTGTCCGGCTCCGGAGCGGTTCGCCAGATGACGACGCGCGCGCGCGCCACTGGCGATCGAACGACGAGCGCCACGCGCTGTCCGTCGGGCGAGATCGCGGGGTCTCCGGTGTCCCAGCTCAGGCGCTGCACGATGGCCCCGGTGTCCGCACGCGTCCACGTGTCGCGGATCCGCCGCTTGGCGTCCACCGCGTTCACCGTCAGGTCTGCCGTGAAGCGGCCGTACAGGACGCGCGCACTTTCGCCGAACACGCCGGTGAACGCTTCGTCGAAGCCGCGATCCTGCTTGGCGCTCATCCGCCGCCAGAGGTGCACGAGACTCGAGTCTCCGTTGCGCTGCACGAGCCACTCGAGGAATGCCGAACCGGCGAGATAGGCGAACTCGCCGCCCTGGTACGCCCCCCACGCGTCGAGCTGCTCGTAGCGCGGCAGCTGACCTTCGATCGCCCACTCGCGCAAGAACGCCGGACGCCACACGCCATGCGGACGGCCGGAGCCGGTCACTCGGCCTTCGACGTACGTGGCATACCCCTCGATCACCCACCGTGGGGCCTTGAGGGGGATGGGGCCGAGATCGACGGGCAGCACCTGCCACAACCGGCGCACGCCGGCGTTCCGCGACGGACGCGTGAGATGCGCGATGTGCGTGAACTCGTGCGCAATGAGCGTCGCTCCCCAATCGCGGAACTCGCCGATGTCGTCGCGCGGGCTGGGTGGCGCCGCCCAGAGATTGATCACGGGACGATCGAGAAAGGGCCAGGCGGACCCGTTGGGACTCTGATACGGATCGTCCACCACCACGTGCGTCTTCCGGCTCGGCGCGTACCCAACGTCGCGCGCGACCGCCGAGTCGATCGCTTCGATGTGCGATGCGACGTCGCGCGTCCATGCCTCGAGGTCCACCGGGTAGTGGAAGGCGAAATGCTCCGTTTCGATCGTCCGCCAGGGCAGCCAGGAGCGGACGACGAATTGCGCGTGGAGCGTGGCCGGCGGCGCGACGCAGAGGAGGGTGCATAGAAAAAGGACGGGGAAGATCCCCGTCCTCGTCCGCGTGCTCCTCAGCACTCGTGTTGAGCGCACGCCGCTACAAGTCGCTACGCGCCGCGACGGCGGCTCAGCGCTGCGGGGTACCGCGCCGAGTCCCGAGGCGATCCATGACCCAGGTGGCCGGGATCACGAAGAGTGGCGTGAGGAAGAACCCCAGCAGGGTGTTGAGCCAGATCAACGCGATGTAAAAGCAACCGAGTCCCAGGCCGACCCAAAGGGTTCCAAGCGGACCGTGAGTTTCCAAGCGCGCGCTCCTGAAAAGCTTCAAAGGCTTCGAGAGGTGAACCGAACGCCGGAAGTATAGTCGGGCCAATTCACGCGTTCCAGTGGTTTCGAATGGTTCCGTGAATGGTTCACGGTGCCGGGCGGGGGACCGCCCGGCCGTACATCTCGCTATCTTCCATGTGTGAGTCTTCGCGATACGACATCCGTTCGTCAGTCGGTGCGCGCCGCCCTGAGGCCGCGCGCCCGCGTCGTGCTCGCCGTCTCTGGCGGGCTCGATTCCATGGTCCTCCTCGACGCGGCAGCCGCAACGGTTCCGCGCGACCAGCTCCTCGTCGCCACATACGATCACGGAACCGGCACGGCCGCCACGGCTGCGCTGGAGCTCGTCGAGCGATGCGCCGGCGCGCTCGGAATCGAGTTCGTCGGCGGCCAAACGAGCGTGCCGCTCGAGACGGAAGCCGAGTTGCGCGACGCGCGCTGGGCGTTCCTGCGCGCCACCGCGGAGAAAGCCAATGCGGTCATCTCGACGGCGCACAGCTCCGACGACCAGGTCGAGACGATTCTCATGCGGGTGTTGCGCGACGCCGGCGCCCGTGGCTTGGCAGGACTGTTCGCCGAGAGCGACGTCGTGCGCCCGTTGCTGCGCCTCACCCGCCGCGATCTGGCGCGCTACGCGCGCGCGCAGGGACTGACGTGGGTCGAAGATCCGTCGAACACATCGCCCAGATTTCTTCGCAATCGGGTCCGCCACGACCTGCTGCCCGCGCTGCGGCACGTTCGGCTCGGGATCGACGCCGACCTGCTCGCGCTGGCGCGCAAAGCTGCACGCTGGCGCACCGACGTGGAGAGCTTCGTCGCGACGCAGATCGAGCTTCGGACATTTGGCGAGACGGCGGGATTGGATGTGTGCGCCTCGGCGTTGAGTGCGCGCTCGGTGACCGAGCTGTGCATTCTTTGGCCGGCGATTGCGGCGCATGCTGGCCTCGCGCTGGACCGGCGCGGAATCGTGCGCCTCGCCGAGTTCACGAAGGACGGCCGAGTGGGGTCGCGCATCCAACTGTCGGGCGGCTGGGAGGTCACCCGATCGCGTGACGCGCTCCAGCTTCGGGCGTCGAACGAAGACAAGCCAACTCCCGAGCCGTTGGCGTTGTCAAACGATACGCAGTGGGGCGATTGGTTCTTCCGCCCCGCGTCGCAGGACGCGAGCGCCGAGGTAGGTTCGGATATCGGCTCGGACAGTTGGTCGGCCTGGCTCCCCATCGACCGGCCGCTGTCGGTTCGGATTTGGGAGGCCGGCGACGCGATGGCCTCTCCGGACGGATCGCCGCCGCGGAAGGTGAAGCACTTCCTGTCGGACGCCGGTGTGACCGGACACGAACGCACGGGGTGGCCCGTAGTGCTGGCGGGTGATCAGATCGTCTGGATCCCCGGAGTTCGCCGCAGCGACGCGGCAACCGTACGGTCCGGCCGGCCGGGTTTACCTTTCGTGTGTGAATACTTCAACCGCTGATCCGCGACTGCTCGGTCGCACCGTTCGCCGCATCGTCTACAGTAAAGATCAGATCGCGGAACGCGTTCATGAGCTCGGCGTCGAGATCACGAAGTCGTATCCGGACGGTGAGCTGCTGGTGCTCGGACTCTTGAAGGGCAGCTTTATATTTCTCAGCGACTTGGTGCGGGAGGTTACGCGTCCGCTTCAGGTCGACTTCCTGGTGGCATCCAGTTACGGGGATTCCACCGTATCCAGCGGGAATGTGCGCCTCCTCTACGATCCCGAAACGGAGCTCGAGGGGAAACACATTTTGCTGGTGGAAGACATCGTCGACACCGGACGAACGCTGAGCCGGCTCATGGACCTGCTCCAGGCACGGAAACCGCAATCGGTCGAGATCTGCGCGTTGTTGCACAAGCACCTCGCGACAGAGCTCCGATATCCGACGCGGTTCATCGGGTTCGATGCACCCAATGAGTTCCTGGTGGGGTATGGGTTGGATCACGCAGAAAATTTCCGGCACATTCCGTACATAGCGAGCCTGCAGTAATGCCTGTCCAAATGCCGCCAAAAAACAAGAAAGAGTTCAGCTGGGGACGCTTCTCCAAGACGCTGTCCTTCTGGATTCTCATTCTGCTCATCCCGGTCGTGCTCATCCAGTTGACGGGCGCGAAATCCGAGGCCTCGAAGCAGATCAGCTATACCCAATACCGTGATGCGCTCCAGCGCGACAACATCGCCAAGGTGACGATCGTTGCCGGCAAGACGATCAACGGCAACTTCAAGCAGCGCGAAACCATCGCGGGCAGCGCGGACGTGAAGAACTTCTCCGTCCGGTTGCCTGTCGAGAATTCGGAGCACGAGGTCGACGCCCTGAACGACAAGGGCGTCATGATCGATGCCAAGGACGCGAACGCGTCCGTGATGGCGTGGGTGCTCAACTTCCTGCCGTGGCTGCTGTTCATCGGCTTCTATCTGTTCTTGTTCAAGCAGATGCAGGCCGGCGGCAACAAGGCGTTCTCATTCGGCAAGTCCAAGGCGAAGCTGCTCTCGGGCGACACGCCGAAAATCACCTTCGCCGACGTTGCGGGCGCCGACGAAGCGAAGCAGGAGCTCCAGGAGATCATCGAGTTCCTGCGCGATCCGCAGAAATTCACCAAGCTCGGCGGACGGCTGCCCAAGGGCGCGCTGCTCGTCGGGCCGCCGGGCACGGGCAAGACGCTGCTGGCCAAGGCCGTGGCGGGCGAAGCCGCGCGTCCCTTCTTCTCGATGTCCGGTTCGGATTTCGTCGAGATGTTCGTGGGCGTGGGCGCGAGCCGCGTGCGCGATCTGTTCGAGCAGGGCAAGGCGCACGCGCCGTGCATCATCTTCATCGACGAGATCGACGCCGTCGGCCGCCATCGCGGCGCCGGCTTGGGCGGCGGGCACGACGAGCGTGAGCAAACGCTCAATCAGCTGCTCGTCGAGATGGACGGCTTCGAGTCCAACGACGGCGTGATCCTCATCGCCGCCACGAACCGCCCCGACGTGCTCGATCCCGCGCTGCTGCGCCCGGGCCGCTTCGACCGCCAGATCGTGGTCGACGCGCCGGATCTTCGCGGCCGCGAGGGCATTCTCAAGGTGCACCTGCGCAACAAGCCGATCGCCGACGACGTGAACATCACGACGCTGGCGCGTGGCACGCCGGGCATGGCGGGCGCCGACTTGGCGAACCTCGTGAACGAAGCGGCGCTGTGGGCGGTCCGCATGAATCACGACAAGATCTACATGTCCGACCTCGAGGACGCGAAGGACAAGGTCATGCTCGGCGCCGAGCGCAAGTCGATGGTCATGAAGGACGAGGAGCGCAAGCTCACGGCGTACCACGAGGCCGGTCACGCCATCTGCGCCATGCGCGTGAAGGGCAACGATCCGCTGCACAAGGTGACCATCGTGCCGCGCGGCCGCGCGCTTGGTTTGGCGTTCACGCTGCCGGAAGACGATCGTGTCTCCGTCACGCGCCAGCAGCTCGAGGCGGTGCTGGTGATGTCGTACGGCGGCCGCGCCGCCGAAGAGTTGATCTTCGGCTACGATCGCGTCACCACGGGCGCCGCGAGCGACATTCAGAAAGCGACGTCGATTGCACGGCGCTACGTGACGCAATGGGGATTGTCCGACGCCATCGGACCGATCCTCGTTGGCGACAACGAGCAGGAGCTCTTCCTCGGCCGCGAGATTCAGCACCGTCGCGAGGTGTCGGAACAGACGGCGCAGCTGGTGGACGCCGAAGTGAAGCGGGTCATCGATCGCTCGTACGAGCGGGCGAAGGAGACGCTGACGCAGCACATCGAGCTGCTGCATCAGGTGGCGGCCGCGCTGCTCGACCGCGAGACGTTGTCGCGCGAGGACATCGAGATGCTGTCGCGCGGCGATTCGCTGCCGCCGCGCACCTCGGGCGCGCCACCGACGGCTGCCGCACCGGTGCCGTCGCCCGTCCTGGAACCGCGTCGGACGAATCCACCGTTGCTCGGCGGGCCGGAGCCCAGCCCTGCGTGACGCGCTAGGGATTGTGACGGGAACGGGAGCCGGTTTGGCTCCCGTTTCTTTTTTTGTCGGCGATTGTCTTGGATCGGCGCGCCGCAACGCCGGGAAGACTCCGTCGTTTTTGTTCACGGATGACGCGGATCGCGCGGAACAGGCCGGATCGCTCCGTGAGGCGCGAGAGTTCCTCGCCCCAACGAGCCCGGACGAATTTTGCTTTGGAACAGACGCTCGGGACAGTTCGATTGGCTTCCCGGGCGTCTGTTCCAAGAAAGAGTTGGTCCGGGCTCGTTGCGCACGGTGGTCTCGATGCGCACGGAGCGATCCGGCCGTTTCCGCGGTTGTTTCAGCGTCATCCGCGAACAAAATGACGGAATCATCCCGAGAACAAAATGACGGAACCATCCGACTGCGTGGCCGGTTCCGGACGCGATAGCTTTCTCGCCATGCTCTTCCGCCACGCCACCGGCGCTCTCTCGCTCGACAGGCCACGCCTTTTCGGGATTGTGAACGTCACGCCCGACAGTTTCAGCGACGGTGGAGTTCTGCGGTCGTTGGACGACGTGCGCCGTCACGTGGACCGCATGGTTTCCGAAGGCGTGGACGTGATCGACGTCGGCGGGGAATCGACGCGGCCGCAGGGCGCGCGTCCGGTCGACGCGGAGGAAGAGCTTCGTCGCATCGTGCCGGCGATCGGCGCGATCGTGCTCGATCATCCCGGCGTGCCGGTGTCGGTCGACACGGTGAAAGCGCGCGTTGCGCGCGAGGCGTTGAATGCCGGGGCGTCGATCGTGAACGACGTCTCGGGCTTTCGGCTCGATCCGGAGATGCCGTTCGTCTGCGCGCGCGGCGCGGCGGGGGTTGTCTTGATGCACTCCCGTGGCGACGTTGCCGACATGGCTACGTTCGTGCACGCGGAGTATGGAGAGGACATGCCCGGCGAGGTGATCGCCGAGCTGCGGACGTGCATCCAAGTCGCGGAGCGTGGCGGCGTGGAGCGCGAGCGGATCGTGCTCGACCCGGGCATCGGATTCTCCAAGCGCGGCGACGACTCGCTGCGCGTGCTCGGCTCGTTGCGTCGGTTCACGGCGCTCGGACTTCCGATTCTCGTGGGCGTCTCGCGGAAGCGATTCATCGGCGAGATCACGAAGGTGTCGACGCCCGCCGACCGGATCGCGGGCACGGTGGGCGCCAACGTCGCGGCGTTGGACCGCGGCGCGATGCTTTTTCGCGTGCACGACGTGAAGCCGTCGCGCGACGCGCTCGACGTCGCCTGGGCGATCCTGCAGAGCGCGCCGGAATGAGCATTCTCGAACAGCTCCGGCTGTTGCATCCCGGGTGGCGCGACGTGCTCGAGGTCGCGATCGTGAGCGTCGTGGCGTACCGCGTGCTGCTGCTCGTGCATCGGACGCGCGCCATGCAGGTGCTCGGCGGCGTGATCGTGCTCGCGCTCGCGTACGGGCTCGCGTCGGCGCTGCACCTCAACATGATTCTCTACCTGCTCACGCTCGTCTTCAGCTACGGCGCGATCGCGCTGCTCGTCGTCTTCGCGCCGGAGCTGCGCGCGGGGCTCGCGCAGATCGGACGCTCGCCCATGTCGCGTCTGTTCTCGCACATGGCCGGCAGCGAGATCGGCGAGGAGGTGGCGGAGGCGGTGGAGCGGCTGAGCCGGTCGGGCATCGGCGCCATTGTCGCGATCGAGCGCGACGTGTCGCTCGAGCCCTACGTGCAATCGGGCTCCGAGATGCATGCGAAAGTCTCGGCCGATCTGCTGGCGACGATCTTCACGCCGTACTCGCCGCTCCACGACGGCGCCGTGATCATTCGCGGCGACACGATCATCGGGGCCGGGTGCATCCTGCCGCTCTCGCAGGCCTCGCTCATCGACCGCTCGCTCGGCACGCGGCATCGCGCCGCGCTGGGATTGAGCGAGGAGACGGACGCGCTGGTGGTCGTCGTCTCGGAGGAGACGGCGACGATCACCGTGGCGGCGAACGGCCGCCTCTGGCGCGACTTCACGCCGGCGCAGGTCCGCGATCTCGTGTCGGGCAAGTCGCTACGCGAAGTGTCGCACGAGGCGGGACTCGAAGTCCACTCGTGACGGAACGCCGCGCGGGATGGATCGCGGGCGGCGGGCTGCTCGCGATCTACATTGCGACCCTGGCGCCGGGCGTCACCTTCTGGGACGCGGGCGAGTTCATCGCGGCCGCGCATTCGCTGGGCATTCCGCACCCGCCCGGCACGCCGCTGTTCGTCGTCGCGCTGAACGCGTGGGCGCGGCTGCTGTGGTTTCTTCCGTTCGCCACGGCGACGAACTTGTTCTCCGCCGTGTCCACCGCGAGCGCGGGAGCGCTCACCGCGTGGTCGATCGCGCGGGCGAGTCGGCTTCCGTGGCTCGGATTGGCGGCTGGAATCACCGCCGGCGCGATGACGTCTGTCTGGCAGAACGCGACCGAGACCGAAGTCTACGCGGCGTCACTCGTGGTATCGATCGCCGCGATCGTCGTGGCGGATCTGGCCGGACGGTCGGGCGAACGGCGTTGGCTCGTGCTGGCCGCGTATCTTCTCGCGCTGGCGGTGCCGCTGCATCTGAGCGTTCTCGTGGCCGCGCCGGTCGTGGTCTATCTCGTGTCCGATCGTGGCGAGGGCACATGGGATCTCGCGGCGGGCGCTGCGATGCTCGGCGTGGCGGTGTGCGTCCTCGGCGTGGGGCGTCTATCGATCGGACTCGCAGTCGTGGGGCTGGCGATCGTCGCCGCGAGCGCGATGCGATTCCCGCGCGTGCGGCCGCTCGAGCTTAGCGCCGCGTCGGGCATCGCGACGGCGCTCGCCGTTGCCGGCTCCGCGCTGCTCATCATGCTCGTGCGCGCACGACACGATCCGGCGATCAACCAGGCAGATCCGAGCTCGCTGCAGCAGTTGGCGTACGTCGTGGGCCGGCGGCAGTACGACCTGCCCGGCATGTGGCCGCGACAGGCGCCGGTGTGGCTGCAGCTCGCGAACTGGTTCGAATATGCGGATTGGCAGTTCGCGCTGTCGTTCGCGCCAACGGTGATCCCCACGGTGTGGCGCGTGTTGGTGACCATTGCGTTCGCCGCGCTCGGCGTCGTCGGCGCGCGGCGGCAGTGGGAGCTCGATCGCCGCGGCTGGCGCGCGTACGTGCTGCTGTTCGCCTGCGGTACCGTCGGAGTTGCGGCGTATCTGAATATGAAGGCCGGGGCGTCATTCGGGTGGGGATTCATTCCGGACGGTGCACGTCACGAGGCACGCGACCGCGACTATTTCTTCGTGCTCGGATTCTGGGCGTGGGGCGTGTGGGCCGGCATGGGCGCAGTGACCGTCGCGCGTCGTGTGGGGCTTCCGGTTGTCGCGGGGCTGGTGCTGGCCGCGCTCCCGATCGCGCTCAACTGGTCCGCGGTCAATCGGCGATCGGAGCCCGAGGCGAGCCTTCCGCGCGAGGTGGCGTTGGCATTGCTCGACTCCCTCCCGCCGCGAACGGTGTTGTTCGTGGCCGGGGACAACGACACGTACCCCGTGTGGTACCTGCAACAAGTGGAAGGGCGGCGGCGGGACGTGACGGTGATAACGATGCCGTTGCTCGGCGCGCAGTGGTACGGCCGCGAGCTCGCGCGGCGGGAGCATCTGCTGAGCGGCGGAGCCCAGGGCGACATGCTAGGTCTCTCGAAGCAGATCGCCGGGTCGGCGCGGGCGTCGGGCCGGCCGGTGGCGGTGGCGGTGACGGTTCCGGCGTTCGATCGGAACCGTATTGGCCACGACTGGACGGTTAGTCGGTTCGCCTATCTCGAGCGCGCGCCTGCGCCAACTACGAATAACCACTTAAATAGCTTTACTCAGGTTGTCGCAGTGGATACGACGGCCAACGCAGATGCTGCGGCTCGGGTGGCGCTTTGGAAAGGCGGACGCACGTTGCACGGCTCCGTAGACCCGGTGCACGATTATTTTTTCTCGGTCCTCGACTGCCCGAAATTGGTGCTGCAACCGCCGTCGAAGGCTCGGCTCGCTTCACTTGATTCAACTTGTAACCTCCGGTAAATTGCAACGTTATGCCGTTTCCTGACCTCCCGATGCGGCTGCGCGACGTGCGTGACCGGATCGATGCCGCAACGCGACGCGGCGGTCACGGCCAGGCGGTAACGATCGTCGCCGTCACGAAAACTCACGGCCCCGATGCCGTTCAGGCCGCGGCAGACGCGGGGCTTGGCGACGTCGGCGAAAACCGGGTACAGGAGGCGCTGCCGAAAATGGACGCGCTCGCGGTTCCGGTTCGGTGGCACCTCATTGGGCATTTGCAGCGCAACAAAGTGAAGTCCCTCGCCAGGTTCGACCTGTTCCAGGCGCTCGACAGCGCCCGTCTCGCCGACGCCGTCCACGGCCTCGCCGCGGCCAACACAAAGCCCGTCGATGTGTTGGTCCAGGTGAACGTCGCGGGCGAGGCGACGAAGGGTGGTTTCGAGCGCCCGGAGTGGGCGGCCGAGGCGGAGCGGATGCGGGGGTTGGATGGACTTCGTGTCCGCGGCGTAATGACGATGGCGCCGCTCGATGCGGACGAGCATATGTTGCGGACCGTGTTCGCCGGCGCGCGCGAGGCGCGCGACGTATGGCGGGCAGCCGGGCACGAGGCACCGGAGTTGTCGATGGGTATGTCGAACGACTTCGAGGTCGCAGTCGAGGAAGGCGCTACGCTGGTGCGCCTGGGGACGATTCTCTTCGGAGCGAGATCCGCATGATCGACGAGACCTTTCATCTGACACCGCTCGACGTGCGGCGCTACGAGTTCGGCAAAGCGCTGCGCGGCTACGACCCGGAGCGCGTCAACCAGTTCCGCGAGCAGGTTGCCGAGGAGCTGGAGCGGCTGTCGCGCGTGAACCAGGACCTCGACGCCAAGGCGCGCGGCTTCCACGAGCAGCTGCGCGCGTTCCGCGAGCGCGACAAGGCGATCAATGAAGCGCTCATTTCGGCGCAGCAGCTGCGCGGCGAGATCCGCGAGCAGGCCGAGAAGGAAGGGCAGCTCGTCATTCGCGAAGCGCGCGCCGACGCCGACAAGATGATCGACGAAGCGCGCAGCGAGATCCGCCGGATCGAGGACCAGCTGGCGTCGCTCGATCGTGCGCGCCGCGCCTACCTCGCGCAGCTCCGCGTGCTCGTCGAGCGGCAGCTGTCGGAGATCAACGCGGCGGAGCAGTCGCCGCCCGACGCCGGCGTGCGCGACACCGCCGGCGCCCCCGCCTGGATGGGATCGCTCGTCAAGGAATGACAACCGTTCCGACGCATTCGTTGTCGGCGCAGCACTCCGCGCCGAACATTCACGCATTGGAGTTCGCCGAAGAGGCGGCCGCCGTGGTGCGCGAGCGCTTCAGCATGCGCCCCGACGCGGCAATCATCCTCGGCACGGGCCTGGGCGCGCTGGCCGACGAGATCGACGCCGACGCGGTGATCGAGTACGGCGAGATCCCGGGCTTTCCGCTCTCGACCGTCGAGTCGCACCACGGCCGCCTGCTCTGCGGAACGCTTGGCGGCAAGACCGTGATCGCCATGCAGGGGCGCTTCCATCGCTACGAGGGCTATTCGCTGCAGCAGGTGACGTTCCCCGTTCGCGTGCTGCGCGCGTTGGGCGCCGACACGCTGATCGTGTCGAACGCCTGCGGCGGCCTCAATCCCCTATGGAACGCGGGCGACGTGATGCTGATCGCCGACCACATCAACCTGTTGGGCGACAGTCCGCTCATCGGCGCGAACGACGACCGGCTCGGCGTGCGCTTTCCCGACCTGTCGGCTCCGTACGACGCCGGCCTGCGCGCGCTCGCGAACCGCGTGGCGGCGCAGCGGTCCGTCGCGCTGCGCGAAGGCGTTTACGTTGCCGTGACGGGCCCGAATCTCGAAACGCGCGCCGAGTACCGATTCCTGCGCGCGATCGGCGCCGACGTCGTCGGCATGTCGACCGTGCCCGAGGTTCTCGTCGCCATTCACGCTGGAATGCGAGTGCTTGGTCTTTCCATCATCACCGACATGTGCCTCCCCGACGCGCTGGAGCCGGCGACGGTCGAGCGCATCATCGCCATCGCCAAGCACGCCGAGCCGAAGCTGACGCAGGTGGTGCGCGGCGTGTTGGAGGGCCTGTGACCGCGATTCCGACGACGCGCTTCGAGCCGCTGCCGCCCGACCGTCCGGCGGACGACGTCGAGCGCGAGCTGCTCGCGCGCTGGGAGGACGAGCAGCTCTTCCAACAGACGCTGACGGGCCGCGAGAGCGCGCCGACATTCGTATTCTTTGAAGGTCCGCCCACGGCGAACGGCCGGCCGGGAATCCATCACGTCTTCGCGCGCACGATCAAGGATCTCTTCTGCCGCCACCGCGCCATGAAGGGGTTTCGTGTCGATCGGAAGGCGGGCTGGGACACGCATGGCCTGCCGGTGGAGATCGAGGTCGAGAAGCAGCTCGGCATCAGCGGCAAGCAGCAGATCGAGGCGCTCGGCGTAGCGGAGTTCAACCGGCTGTGCCGGGAGAGCGTGTTCAAATACCGCGCCGAATGGGAGCAGCTCAGCGCGCGCATGGCGTACTGGCTCGACTACGAGCATCCGTACGTCACCTTCTCGAACGACTACGTCGAGAGCGTGTGGTGGGCGCTCAAGACGATGTTCGACAAGAAGCTGCTCTATCGCGGGCACAAGATCCTGCCGTACTGCCCGCGCTGCGGCACGGCGCTGTCGAGCCACGAGCTGGCGCTCGGCTATCAGGACGTCGAGGATCCGAGCGTCTACATCGCGCTGGAGCTCGAGGAGGGTGGCCGCCGGATCCTGGTGTGGACGACCACGCCATGGACGCTCGTGTCGAACACGGCGCTCGCGGTGCACCCGGAGCTCGACTACGTCGAGCTGGTTCGGCGGGAACAGGACAAGGATCAGAGAACTCTCATCCTCGCCGAGTCGCGCGTGCGCGCCGTGCTCGGCGAGGACTACGATAGCCGGTGGGCGGTGGTGCGGCGGTTGCGGGGCGCGGATCTCGTTGGGCTGCGGTACAAGCGGCCGCTCGACCTGCTCGAGTTTCCCCCCGACACGGTGCACGAAGTCATCGTCGGCGAAGAGTTCGTGTCGGCAGACGACGGCAGCGGCGTGGTGCACATGTCGCCGGCGTTCGGCGCGGACGACTACGCGGCGGGCTTGCGGCACAACCTCGCTTTTCTCCAGCCGCTCGACGCGCGCGCGCGCTTTCCCGAGTCGATGCCGATCGTCGGCGGGCTGTTCTTCAAGGATGCCGACGCGCTGCTCACCGAGGAGCTCGAGCGCCGCGGCGTGTTGTTCCGCGCCGGGCGCGCGGTGCACTCGTATCCGCATTGCTGGCGGTGCGGCACGCCGCTGCTCTACTACGCGCGCACGTCCTGGTTCATCCGCACCACCGCGGTGCGCGAGGCGATGATGGCGCGCAACGCCCGCGTCGACTGGCATCCGCCGTCGGTGGGCGAGGGGCGGTTTGGCGAGTGGCTCAAGAACAACATCGATTGGGCGATCTCACGCGACCGGTACTGGGGCACGCCGCTGCCCGTGTGGATCTGCGAGGCGGATGCGGCGCACGTGGACTGCGTCGGCAGCTACGCGGAGCTCGCGGAGCGTGCCGGCGAAACGCTGCCGCACGACTTCGATCCGCACCGGCCGAACATCGATCGGTACACGTGGAAGTGCCGCGAGCCTGGGTGCATCGGCACGATGCGGCGCGCTCCGGAAGTGATCGACACCTGGTTCGACTCGGGGTCGATGTCCTTTGCGCAGTGGCACTATCCGTTCGAGAACGCCGAAAAGTTCGCCGACCAATTTCCGGCCGACTTCATCGCTGAGGGGGTGGACCAGACGCGCGGGTGGTTCTACTCGCTGCTGGCCATCGCCACGGCGCTTGGCGACGCGCTGCCGAACAACTCCGACAAGTTGGAGGCGTCGCCGTACAAGGCCGTGGTCGTGAACGACATGGTGCTGGACCAGCAGGGCGTCAAGATGTCGAAGAGCCGCGGCAACATCGTGGATCCCTGGCTGATGTTCGAGCGGCACGGGGTCGACGCGGTGCGGCTGTTCCTCATCGCGTCGAGCAACCCGTGGCTGCCGCGCGCCTTCGATGAAAAGCTGCTCGCCGAGCAGGCGGGTCGGTTCCTGCGGACGTTCAAGAACGTGTACTCGGGCATTTTCGCGCAGTACGCGAACTTTGGCTGGGCGCCGTCGCCGCAGGATCCGCCGGTGTCGGCGCGGCCGGTGATCGACCGGTGGATGATCAGCCGGCTCGCGGGTCTCGAGCGCGCCGTCGACCAGTCGCTCGACGTGTACGACGCGACGGCGGCGGCGCGCGCGATCATCGAGTTCGTGGACGACGATCTCGCGAACTGGTACGTCCGTCTGAACCGCGCGCGCTTCTACGACGTCGACGGCGAGGACAACCGCGCGGCGTTCGTCACGCTCCACGAGGTGCTCGTCTCCGTCTGCCGCCTGCTCGCCCCGTTCGCGCCCTTCGTGAGCGACTGGGTGCATCGGGAGCTGACGGGCGAGAGCGTGCACCTCGCGCCGTTCGTGACGGAGCGTGCTGATCGGGGTGACGCAACGCTCGACGCGGCGATGGATGCCATCCGTACGCTGGCGCGCCTCGGGCGCGCGGTGCGCGAAGACATCGGCATCAAGGTGCGTCAACCGCTCGCGCGGATGGTGTGCGTGGCGCCGAACGTTCGCGAGGCGGCGCTCGCGCCGCTCATCCCGCTGCTCGCGGCGGAGCTCAACGTCAAGGAAGTCGAATTCGCGAGCTCGGGCGACGCGCTCGTCACGCTGGAAGCGAAACCAAATTTTCGCGCGCTGGGTAAGAAGTTTGGAAAGAAGACGCCGCTGGCCGCGCAGGCGGTCGGGGCGTTCACCGGCGAGCAATTACGTCAATTCCTGCACGACGAGCCGTTGGTCGTTAGCGTTGATGGGGAATCGCACCAGCTCGGTCCGGACGATCTCACGATCGTGCGCCGCGCGTCGGGCAGTCTGGCGGTGCAGGAGGATGCCGGCTTCTTCGTGGCGCTGGATCCGGCGCTCACGCCGGAGCTGAAGCAGGAAGGGCATGCGCGGGAACTGATTAGCCGGGTACAACGTATGCGAAAGGAGTCGGGGTTCGCGGTGAGCGACCGCATCGTGCTGAGCGTGGCGGGTCCCGACGAAGTGCACGTGGTCGTGGAAGCGCACGGCGCGTGGATCGCTGAGGAAGTGCTGGCAGCCGAGCTCGTGTTCGCGGGCGAGGCGACGCAGGGAAAAGACATGCACGCTATCGATCTCGACGGGATCACGGCCTTCGTGGCCATCACCAGGATAGAGTAGCAATGCCGACGACCAACAGCCCGAAGAAGCCGAAAGGCATGAACAAAAAGTCGTTGTTGCACTTCGAGAAGCGGTTGCAAGACGAGCGCAGGCGCGTGCTCAAGGAGCTCGGGCGCGCGGACGAAGCGTTCGGCACGACGCCGCAGGGTGCGGACGGCGATTTGAGCAGCTACTCGTTCCACATGGCCGACCAGGGCACGGACGCGATGGAGCGCGAAAAGGCGTTCCTGTTCGCGAGCCAGGAAGGGCGCTTCCTCTGGCACATCGACGAGGCGCTCCGCCGGCTCTATCGCTCGCCGGAAACGTTCGGCAAGTGCCACCAGTGCGGCAACGAGATCGCCTTCGAGCGCCTGGATGCGCTCCCACACGCGCGCTATTGCATCGATTGCAAGCAGCGTGAGGAAGATGCGAAGAAGTAACTCCGGGCTCTTTTGGCCCGTGCTGGTTCTGGTCGCGGCGGTCGACTTTTGCACGAAGGCGCTCGCGGTGAGCCGGTTGGTGCCGCAGCGCATGCCGCACGACGTCTACGGCGAGGTGGTTCGTTTCACGCTCGTCTACAATCCGGGTGCCGCGTTCGGGTTGCACGTGGGCGCGTATTCGCGCGGGATCTTCATGGTCCTGACGATCGTGGCGCTCGTGATCCTCGGTCGTCTGTATGCGGCGACGCGGGCGGGTGACGTGGTTCGCACGTTGTCGTTGGCGCTGGTGTGCGGCGGCGCCGTTGGAAATCTGATCGACCGCATTCGCTCGGGGTCGGGTGTCGTGGACTTCATCGACATCGGCTTCGGCGACTCGCGGTGGCCGACCTTCAACATCGCCGACATGGCGGTGAGCCTCGGGGCATTTCTGCTCGCCTGGGTGCTGTGGGGAGAGGACACCGAGATCGAGAGTGTGCCGGTGCCCGCGCCGGCCGCAGTGACGGCCGAGCCTCGGGAGCTCTCGTAACATCGCGCACGACATGAGTTCGTCAGCCAAGAACGGCCGCGTGTTCTGGACCGCGGCCGTCGTCGTAATCATTCTCGACGTCATCACCAAACAGCTGGCGGTCGCCCGCTTGCTGCCGGAGCACGTTCCCCATCAGATCATCGGGGACGTGGTGCGCTTCACGCTGGCGTACAATCCGGGCGCCGCGTTCAGCATGTCGCTCGGTCCGAACTCGCGCTACTTCTTCGGCGCGTTCGCCGTGCTGGCGCTATTCATCCTCTGGCGCCTGTACCGAACGACCGAGCCGGGAGACGGCACGCGCGTCTTCGCGCTCGGGCTGGCGTGGGGAGGCGCGGCCGGGAATCTCGTCGACCGCTTCTACTCGCCGCGCGGCGTCGTCGACTTCATCGACATCGGCTACCACGACGTCCGCTTCTGGACGTTCAACGTGGCCGACTCCGCGGTGACCGTGGGCGCACTGCTGCTCGCCTTCGTGCTGTGGAAGGAAGACCGGAAGGCGTTGGCGATCGCGGCGGCCGAAGCCGCGGCGCGAGACGAAGCGCCGTTCTCGACGTCGTGAGCGCGCGGGGCGTGAGCGCGCGGGGCGTGAGCGCGCGGGGGCGACTAACTTCCATCAGCGCACGTCCCGCCCCTCGTTCCCACCCCGCATGTCATCGTCCCAATCGCACGCCCTGACCGCTCCCGACGACGCTCCGCGCCTGGACGTCCTGATCGCCGGCCATCTCGACATCTCCCGGAATCAGGCCGCCACGCTGATCGCCGAAGGCCGCGTCATGATCGACGGCCGCCGGGAGAAGGCGAGCTACAAGGCTCGGGCGGGTGAAGAAGTAACCGTCGAAATCCCCGCGGCGCCCAATCGGGACGTCATCGCGGAGGACATTCCGCTCAGCATCATCTATGAAGACGACGACGTGCTGGTCGTCGACAAGCCGGGCGGCATGGTCGTCCACCCGGCGCCGGGGAACTGGACGGGAACGCTCGTCAACGCGCTAAAGGGAAGGGGCGGGCCACTTTCCGCGGTCACGGACGAGTTCCGGGAAGGGATCGTCCACCGCCTCGACAAGGAGACGTCGGGGCTGTTGTTGGTGGCGCGGTCGGACCGTGCGCACCGGGTGCTGGGGGCGGCGCTCCAGGCCCGCGAGATCACCCGGCGGTACGCGGCGCTCACCTGGGGCCACGTGACCGAGGAGCGAATTACGGTCGAGAAGCCGATTGCACGCGATCCGCGAGACCGAAAGCGCATGGCAGTCGTCAATACCGGACGGCCGGCGAGGACTGACCTCACCCGGCTTGCGCGCTTCGACTCCGCGGACCTGCTGCGTGCCCATCTCCACACGGGACGCACGCATCAGATCCGGGTACACCTCGCCTCGGTCGGCCACCCGGTCGTCGGTGACGATACTTACGGGGGTGGGGGAGGCCGCAAGCTGGTGAGTCTTCCACCGCGCCGTCACTTCCTGCATGCGGCCTGGCTGGTCTTTCGTCACCCGGTATCCGGGGAAACCATCGACCTGCGCTCGCCGTTGCCGGAGGAGCTGCACCGAGCGCTCGTGGCCGCGGCCGGCCCGGACGTGGAGATCGCCGATACCAACCCGCTCGAGTTCTTTGGATTCTACAACGTCGACCCGTGACGCCATCGCTGAAGTGATCGCCTCCCCCACGCTGCTCTTTCGCGTGGGTGAGACGATGTACGGCTGTGACGTCGCGGACGCGCAGGAGATCGTTCCGCTTCGCCGCATGACGCGCCTGCCCGGCGCGCCGGCGTGCGTGCGGGGGTTGATCAACATGCGCGGAACGATCGTGACCGTGCTCGATCTCGGGGTGCGGGTCGATCCGCAGCGCGCGCCGGCACGGGAAGGTTCGATTCTGCTCGTGCGGCACGGCGAGCGGTTGGTGGGCGTGGTCGTCGACGAAGTGCTCGACGTTCGCGGGTTGGACATCGAAGCGGGCGACGCCGCGACTGCCGGCGGCGCGCTCGTGCGCGGGGTCGCGAGCGTGGACGGCGGGGCCGTGGTCATTCTCGACCTCGGCGCGCTGATCACGCAGGTCCTGCTTTCTTAATGCCTGTTAGTGCTCTCTTAGGGAGGCGTGCTTGAGCCACTCGGTTCTGATTTGTGACGACGCGATCTTCATGCGCACCATGGTCGGCGACATCCTCACGCAGGCGGGATTCGAGATCGTGGGCGAGGCGGAGACGGGCGTGCAGGCGGTGCAGAAGTACCAGCAGCTCAAGCCGGATCTCGTGACGATGGACATCGTCATGCCGGACATGGGCGGCATCGACGCGGTGCGCGAGATCTGCAAGCTCGACCCCAATGCGAGAATCCTCATGTGCAGCGCGATGGGGCAGCAGGCGCTCGTCGTGGAGGCCATCCAGGCGGGGGCCAAGGACTTCGTCGTGAAGCCGTTCCAGCCCAGCCGCGTGCTCGAGGCCGTACAGCGCGTGCTCGGGTAACCGAGCCGCCCGCGGCCCCGCCCCCCGCCCCGTGGACACTCTCCAGTACGCGGAGCTGTTCCTCACCGAAAGCCGCGAGCACGTCGCCGCCGTCAACCAAGCGCTCCTGAGCCTCGAGCGCGAAGCGACCGGCCCGGCGGCGGCGGCGGCCGTCGACGAGATCTTCCGCGCCGTACACACCGTAAAGGGCATGAGCGCGATGATGGGTTACGCCATCGTCGCCGAGCTGGCGCACGAGCTGGAGACGGTGCTCGACCGCGCGCGGCGCGACGACCTCGTGATCGACGGCGAGATGATGGATCTCTTCTTCCGCTCGGCCGACGTGCTCGAGCAGGCGATCGAAGCGGCCGTGGTCGGACGCGAAGGCGAGGTGAGCGCCGCCGATCTCGTCGCCACGCTGCGCGCGCTCGGCGGCACGCCGTCGGAGGGCGGGGCCTGGACGGTGCCGGCGCCCGCGACGGCCGGCACGTTGGTGCGCGTGCGCCTGTCGCCCGACACGCCGCTGCGCGGGGTGCGCGCGTTCATCATCGTGCAGACGATGGCGAAGCTCGGCGAGGTGACGAGCACCGAGCCCTCGCTCGACGCCCTGCAGTCCGAGGGGTTCGACGCCGACTTCGCGCTGCGCATCGTGACGCCGCTCGACGCCGCGGACATCGAGCGCGTGGTGCGCGGATCGGGCGACGTCGCGGACGTGCAGGTGGGCGACGACGTCGCCGCGCCGCGCCGCGGCGCGCCGGGAGCGCCGGCCGCG